>JAWKTA010000001.1:0-2145 GCA_041402025.1 Phycisphaerales bacterium
CTTCCGCCAGATGCCGGAACTCATCCGCCAGGGACGCATTTACATCGCCCAGCCCCCGCTGTACCAGGTGATCCGCGGTAAGAAGAGCGAGTACGTCCTGAACGAAAAACGCATGCGCACGCTGCTCAGCTCGCTGGGCACCGGCGACGCCGCGCTGGTCGTCTTTAACGACGACCGAACCGAGCAAGCCCGACTTGAGGGCGAACAGCTCGCCCAGGCGATCGACCTTCTCGAACACATCCAGGAACTGATCGGCATCGTCGAACGGCGCGGCCTGTCGTTCAAGCAACTGCTCGCCGAACGCGCTAACGACCCCGAGAAACGCGCACGCCTGCCCCGCATCCACCTGCTCATCCCCGGGAGCAACGGCGTCAGCGGCGACCACTTCTTCTGGAACGAGCAGCAGGAAGACGACTTCCGCAAGCAGCACGGCCTGTCCGAGACCGACCCCGATATGGACAAGGTCATCGGCGAAACTCAGGACGACGCGCCCCGCGCCATGCGCAAGGAACTGCACGAGGTCAAGGAACTGGAGCGCCTGTTCAAGCGACTCGAAGAGCTGGGCCTCTCGATAAACGATTACAGCCTCAAGCAGACCGAGTCCGTCACCGGCGTCCAAGGCCCGACCCGCTTCGAGCTGCACGCCACCGACAGCAAGGGTGAACCCATCATCGAACCCGTCGTCAACCTCAACGACGTCGTCGCCGCCGTCCTCGCACACGGCAAGCGCGGCATGGACATCAAACGCTTCAAGGGCCTGGGCGAGATGGACGCCGAGCAGCTCTGGGAAACCACGATGAACCCCGCCGACCGCGTGCTTCTGCGCGTCACCTGGGACGCCGCCAGCGAGGCCGAGCAACTCTTCAGCGTCCTGATGGGCGAAGAGGTCGAGCCACGAAGAAAATACATCGAGGACCACGCCCTGGACGTGAAGAATCTGGACGTGTAATTCCGTATTTCACCGGGAGCACCGATTGCAACTCGAAACCGCCGACCGCTCATACGAATCGATCGACGATTACACGATCGCCGAGGCGGTGCGTGCGGTGGCGGACCTGAAGACGGAGTTCGCGATCCTGTCGCTGGACGACGGCTCGTTCATGCAGACGGCCGGGGGCACCGCCGGGATGGTGCTGGAATACCGCGACAACCAGGCCGGCGGCCACTTCGTCGCCTCCGGCGAAAAACTCTCTGCCGAGGACGTGATCGCCGCCTTCGAGTCCTTCGCCTCCGGCGACGGCGCATACAAGCCCGCCGCCGACTGGCAGCCGCTGAAAGAAAAAGCGGCCGCCGGATGTGGCAGCGCGGTACTGTTACTGGTGGCCTTACCTGTGATGGCGTATCTCTTGGGTTAGTCCAGTACCCATACTAAGACTGCGATAATCCGCGTTGTTGCTTCACAATCTCGCGTGATAGGTCGGCCATGCTTTTTAGACCTATGATCTCGATGCGGCGGGGCGGCAGTGCGCTCAGGAACATTGACGCGATGGTCAGTACGGATACGCTGCCAAGCCAAACCTTCCAAGAGATTGTTGGTAGGCCAAGCCCCGTCATCGAAACCAGCAAACTGACCAGACCCAGCGGGAACATCGCCAGCCAAGCATATTCTGTAACAGCTAGCGGCCATGCTGATTTACTTTTTTCATTGTTTAGTACCTGTGGGCAGATTTGGTAAACGCATGTATGAAACTCAATGGGGTGGCTTCTTGCTATATGATCGATGGTCGCCGATGGGGCAAAACTACAGGTAGTTTTGCTCAACTGATTCATAGCGGATCGCAAAGTGAGGAAAGCACCAGCTTCGGCGCAATCGCGGCCGGCGACGCGCAGCGGCTTGGGGTCGAGCATTAGTGCACCATGCTTGGCCGTGAATCGGCATACATCGCGAACGGTAGTTTTGGCAGGATCACTAATTAGCTCTCGCCACAAGGCTTCACTTAGTTTGATCTGGTAAGTGTCTGATAGCCACTTGAACATATATGCAAAGTTAACATCATAGAAGTCGTTGGCGGCATCATCCCAGTCTTTAAGGGTCATGTCTGGACCGAATGGTTTGCCCGGGTCTTCAAAGAAGAAGTTTTCAAGCCGGGCCTCCGCCTTGAACGCCGCGTAAATATCAGCCTCGGTAGCGGGGCGATAACTTGG
>JAWKTA010000002.1:0-192231 GCA_041402025.1 Phycisphaerales bacterium
CGGCAAGCGTGGCCAGCGCCGTACCGAGAGCGTCCCCGGCGGCCGCGGCGTTACCGCCACCGTGACCCAGAGCAGCAAGCCCAAGCCCAAGGCCAAGCCCGCCGAGGAAGCCAAGGCCGAAGAAACCACCGACGCCCCGGTCACCGAAGCTAACACCGAATCCCCGGAAACCCCGGAAGCGGACCAGAACTAAAAGATTAACGACACCCCGGCGGACTACCGCCGTGCGATTCAGGAGTGTCTTTGCCATGATGATCCATGAAATCACAGAGAGTGCGGGTAAGTACAAGCGTAAGAAGCGCGTCGGTCGCGGCGTCGGTTCGGGCCACGGCAAGACCAGCGGCCGCGGGCACAAGGGAGCCGGCTCCCGCTCCGGTGCCACCGGCTCCATCCGCGCCAGCCGTGAAGGCGGCCAGACCCCGCTGTTCCGCCGTGTCGCCAAGCGCGGCTTCTCCAACGTCCTGTTCAAGAAGCAGTTCGTCGTGGTGAATATCGCCGCGCTCGATGCACGCTTCGACGACGGCGCCGAAGTCAACGCACAGATGCTCGTGAAGAACGGGCTGATCCGCGACGACAGCCTCCCCGTGAAGGTCCTTGGCCAGGGCGAAACCAAGAAAAAGTTCGCCGTCACCGCCGCGTCCTTCTCCAAGAGCGCCCAGGAAAAAATCACCAAGGCCGGCGGCACCGCCACCGTTGCTTAAACCCGTAACCCTGTAAACGCATCAGTGGCCGTGGACGACTCACATGGCTAACAGCTAATGGCTAAAGGCTAACAGCTCCCATGCTCCAGGCTTTCATCAATATCTTCCGGATCGCGGAACTGCGTAACAAGATCCTCTTCACAATGGGGATGTTGTGCATCTACCGCATCGGGTTCTTCATCCCCCTGGCCGGCATCAACCAGGTCCAGATGAAGGCCTGGGCCGAACGCCAAAGCGGTGGGGCGACCGGCAACATCCTCGACTACGTCTCCATCTTCACCGGCGGGTCGCTCAAGCAATCCACGATCTTCGGCCTGGGGATCATGCCGTACATCTCCGCCGCGATTATCTTCCAGCTGCTGGGCACGGTCTATGAACCGCTCAAGGCCCTGAACAAGGAAGGCCCAGCCGGCCGTCAGAAGGTTCAGGAATACACCCGCTACGCCACCGTCGTCCTGTGCCTGATCCAGTCGCTGGTCTACCTGAAATACTTCCAGTCCGGCGACACCCCCGTCGTCCACGCCGCCTACCGCAACACGTTCCTCTTCTGGGTCTGCGGCACGCTCGCGCTGACCTCGGGCACGGTGTTCCTGATGTGGCTGGGCGAACAGATCGACAAGTACGGCATCGGCAACGGGATCTCCCTGATCATCACGGCCGGCATCATCGCCGGCATGCCCACCGCCATCCGGATGGTCGCCAGCAACTTCTCCGTCAACTCCGCCGACGCCCAATACACCCCGATGACCGTTATCTTCCTGGCCGTCGCCTTCGTGGTCGTCGTCGCCGGGTCGATCATCATCACCCAGGGCCAGCGACGTATCCCCATCCAGCAGGCCAAGCACACACGCGGCCGACGCGTCTACGGCGGGCAACGCAGCTACCTGCCCCTGCGCGTCAACCACGGCGGCGTCATGCCCATCATCTTCGCAAGCTCGTTGATGATCATCCCCTCCATGCTCCTAAGCTACCTCGACGCCGCGATGCAGAACCCCTCCGAGGACGCGTCCTCGTTCTACCTCTTCGTCTACGGCACGATCAACTTCCTGCACAACAACTTCGGGTTCAACAGCTACCCCTACACGGTCGCCTACATCGGGCTGATCTACTTCTTCGCCTACTTCTGGACCACGGTGCAGTTCCAGCCCAAGGAGATGGCGACCCAGCTCCGTGACCACGGCAGCTTTATCCCCGGCCTGCGTCCCGGGCCGCGCACCGCCGACTACCTCGAAACCGTCATGGAGCGGATCACCTACGTCGGGGCCGGCTTCCTCGCCCTGATCGCGGTCGTTCCCACGATCGTCTCCGGCGTCTTCGAGATCGACTTTATGGTGACGCAATTCCTGGGCGGGACCGGGCTTCTGATCGTCGTGAGTGTGATGCTCGACTTCGTCCAGCGGATCGAGGCGAGCTTGTTGATGCGTAATTACCAGGGGTTCCTGGCCGACGGCGGGGGCAAGGGGCCGAAGATACGCGGGGCGCGGGGGTCGTAAGCCCCGGCGTTGTAGGAATTTGTCAGGCCTAGGCCGCCGTGATAACATGTTCGGCTTGCCGTGGCCCGTGGACGAGTTGAAAAAAACCAGCCAGACGGGTCAATGCGGCCGTGATTATCAGGAAAAAGCCTGAAGAAATCGAAAAAATGCGGATCGCCGGTCGGATCGTTCAGAAGGTCCACCAGCGGTGCCGGGAGATATGCAAGCCGGGCGTGACGACCCGTGAGATCGACGAGGAGGGCTGCCGGGTCTTTACCGAGGCCGGCGCCAAGGGGTTGTTCAAGGGCTACCCCGGGCCGACGCCTTTCCCGTCGAACCTGTGCATCAGCGTGAACGAGGAAGTCGTCCACGGGATCGCGGGTGACCGGGTCATCAAGGACGGCGACATCGTCGGGGTCGACTGCGGGGTCGAGTTCGACGGCTGGTGCGGGGACGCGGCGACGACGATTTTGGTCGGCGACGTGAAGCCCGAAACCCGCAAGCTGTGCGAGGTCACCGAGCACGTGCTTGAGATCGCGATTGAAAACGTCCGGCCCGGCAGGCTCTGGAGCCAGGTCGCCCGGATGATGCAGAATTACGCGGAGTCCCAGGGCATGAGCGTCGTGCGGGACTTCGTCGGGCACGGGATCGGTTCGAAGATGCACGAGGACCCCAAGGTCCCCAACTTCGTCAGCCGGGACCTGCTGCGGAACGACATAGAGCTTCGGGAAGGCATCGTGCTCGCCATCGAACCGATGTGCAACCTGGGCTCACACGAGGTGCGGACACTAAGAGACGGCTGGACCGTCGTCACCGTGGACCGCAAGCCGTCGGCTCACTACGAGCACACCGTCGCCGTCACCGCCGACGGCGCAGACGTGCTGACCGACGGCCGGTAATTGACCAAGGGCGTGTTGCTGGGATTAAGAGAACCAAGAGGAACAGTGGCCAAGGAAGACAAACTACAGTTCGAGGGCGAAGTGATCGACGCGCTGCCCAACGCGATGTTCAGGGTGAAGCTCGAGAACGACCACGAGATGATCGCCCACATCTCCGGGAAGATGCGTAAGTTCTACATCCGCATCCTCCCCGGGGACCGCGTGACTGTCGAACTGAGCCCTTATGACCTGACCAAAGGCCGCATCACCTACCGCCACTGACAAGGGATATCGGAAACGAACATTAACACAGGGGTTTGTCCCCTCAGCCCCCGGCTCCGCCGGGGGATCGCCTCGGAGGCCATAGCCATGAAAGTACGATCGAGCGTCAAACGTATCTGTGAAAACTGCAAGGTCATCCGCCGTAAAGGCGTCGTCCGCGTGATCTGCACCAACCCCAAGCACAAGCAGCGCCAGGGTTGATGTAAACCATCAACCCGTCGTGGCCGAGCCGCGACTGTTTAATGACCGAGCTTGCTCGGTCATAAATTAATAAGGAAACGAACATGCCCCGTATCTCAGGCGTCGACATCCCGGATAACAAACCGATCCGGATCGCCCTCCGTTACATCTACGGCATCGGGCCGAAGATCTCGGATAACATCGTCAAAGAGGCCGGCATCGACGGCCAGGCCCGCGCTAACACGCTGACCGAGGACCAGATCGTCCAGATCATCGGGATCATCGAGGCCAGCAACATCCAGATCGAGGGCACGCTGCGCCGCCAGGTCTCGCAGAACATCACCCGTCTGCGCGACATCCGCTCTTATCGCGGCGACCGCCACCGCCGGGGCCTGCCCGTCCGAGGCCAGCGCACCCAGACCAACGCCCGCACCCGCAAGGGCCGCAAGCGCACCGTCGCCGGTAAGAAGTCCGTCAAGGGCATGAAGTGACGCAACGCGGCACTCACGGCATCGCCGTGGGTTGCGCAGCAACCGTTTAGCGGCCGAGCTCGCTCGGCCATACAACCAGACAGATTCACACACCGAAGCCAGTTGCCCGCCCGAACGTTTCGGGAAAGCCGGCAACGCCACGAACTTCGAGGAAACACATGGCCAAGAAAACCAAAAAAGTCCGCAAGAACGTCGCCCGCGGCATCGCCCACATCAAGGCGACCTTCAACAACACCCTGATCACCATCACCGACGTCAACGGCGAAACCCTCTGCCAGGCCTCGGCCGGCAGCGCCGGTTTCAAGGGCTCACGCAAGAGCACCCCGTTCGCCGCCACCCGCGCCGCCGAGGAAGCCGCCAACGCCGCCAAGAAGTACGGCGTCCACGAGATCGAAGTCCGCATCCGTGGCGCAGGCTCCGGCCGCGAGTCCGCCGTCACCGGCCTCCAGGCCAACGGCCTGAAGATCACCGCCGTCGAGGATCACACACCCATCCCGCACAACGGCTGCCGCCCCCGCAAGCGCCGCCGCGTCTGATCACTCAGGCAATTGCGGCAAACCCGACGCGACCATGCGCCGGACACATTTTCGACTTTACGATACGCCCAGGGAACAGAAGCGGCCGACCGTCCAGCAGCGGTCAACCCCGCGATAAACCCCGGCGTTTACCCCACCCAGGGCTGCTGGAACGATTTCGGAGATCATCATGCGAATCAGATGGCGTGGTTTGGAATTACCCCACCGTGTCGTCGCCGACGCGGCGAACACCCCGACCTACGGCAAGTTCACCGTCGAGCCTTTCGAACGCGGCTTCGGCACGACCGTCGGCAACAGCCTGCGGCGTATCCTGCTGTCCAGCCTCGAAGGCGCGGCCGTCACCGCCGTGAAAATCAAGGGCGCTCAGCACGAGTTCACCAGCCTCGACGGCGTCCAGGAAGACGCGACCGACATCCTCCTGAACATCAAGGACATCGTCGTCTCGCTCGATTCCGACGAGCCCAAGACCATGCGCCTCCAGGCCGAGGGCCCCGGTGAAGTCACCTGCGACCTCATCGAAGCCGACACCTCCATCACCATCCACACCAAGGACCTGGTGCTGGCGACGCTCACCAAGCAGATCGACTTCGATATCGAGTTCCACGTCGAGAAGGGCCGCGGCTACGTCCCGGCCAGCGAATACTACGAAAACACCGGCGAGCAGGAGATCGGCCTGATCCCCGTCGACGCGATCTACTCGCCCGTCACCCGCGTCCGCTACAAGGTCGAAGACACCCGCGTCGGCCAGAAGACCAACTTCGACAAGCTCACGCTGGAGATCTGGACCAACGGCACGATCACTCCTGAGATGGCGCTGGTCGAGGCCGCCAAGATCCTCCGCAAGCACCTCAACCCGTTCGTGCAGTATTTCGAGCTGGGCGACGCGACCGCCAGCGAGTCCGCCGCCGCCGCCGCACGCGTCGACGAGGAGCAGGTCCGCAAGTTCAAGATGAGCGTCGGCGAGCTGGACCTGTCGGTCCGCGCCAGCAACTGCCTGGAAGCCGCGAACATCTCCACCGTCGCCGAGCTGGTCGTACACTCCGAGGCCGACCTGCTGAAGGTGCGCAGCTTCGGCAAGACCACGCTGCGTGAGGTCAAACGCAAGCTCCTGGACCTGGGCCTGAGCCTGGGCATGGAACTGCCCGCCGAACTGCAGGCAGCCAACGCGTAACCCGCCGGGCCTTGCCCGGTTTGTTTTGGGGCCATCACGCCCCGGTCCCGTGTGGGACCCCAAATTGCCCCGCCCTTGAGTGACAGGCGGGAGTGGCCCGGCCGACGGCGTCTCACCCGTTCGGCCCAAGTCAAGAAGGAGTTTTACGATGAGACACCGTGTCGCCGGATACAAGCTCGGCCGAAAGACCAATCACCGCAAGGCGATGTGGCGCAACATGGCCGTCAGCCTGTTCACCCACGGCCAGATCACCACCACGCTGCCCAAGGCCAAGAGCGTCAAGCCCTTCGTCGAGAAGCTGATCTCCGCCGCCAAGCAGAACGACCTCGCCGCCCGCCGCCGCGTCATCAAGGCGCTGGGCGATCAGGTCATGGTCAAACACGAGGACGACGACGCCGTCGAACGCAACCGCTACGGCGAAATCACCGGCGGCCCCAAGGTCGTCAAGGTCCTCTTCGACGAGATCGCCCCCAAGTACGCCGACCGCACCGGCGGCTACACACGCATCATCAAGCTCGCCAAGCACCGCATCGGTGACGGCGCGTCTCTGTGCGTGTTGCAACTGGTCGGATCTGACGATGAGGGTGGCCCACAGGTCTCCGGCCAGTACTCGCGCCGCCGCGACAAGGCCAACAAGCGCATGGAGTTCGCCTCCGCCCGCCGCAAGAGTGCTTCCACCGCGGCCGCCGAAGCCAAGGCCCCGGCCGAAGCACCCGCCGCCGAAGCCGAAGCGACCGAAGAAAAGTCGGAATAAGCAGCATCCCGCATCACGAAGATGCAATGAAATAGCTCGTTTAAGGCCGGCCCAATCGGGTCGGCCTTTTTCATGGATATCCGTTTACAAACGCAGTTAATCGCGCCCCGGTACAATCCCGCCCATGCGTATCCTCTTAACCAATGATGACGGCATCGACGCGCCCGGCCTGCACGCGCTGTACCTTGCGATCAGGGACCTGGGCGAGGTCCACGTCGTTGCGCCCGAGAAAGTCCAGTCCGCGACCAGCCACGCCGTCACCTTCCACCGGCCGATCCGTGTCATCAAGCACGAAGGCCCCGGCGGGGCGGGTTACGAGAAATACATCGGCACCAGCGTCGGCGCTCGGCCCGCCGACTGCGTCAAGCTCGCCATCGCCCACCTCGTGCCCGAGCCGATCGATCTTGTCATCAGCGGGATCAACGCCGGCGCCAATGTCGGTGTCAACGTCATCTACTCCGGCACCGTCGGCGCGGCGCGCGAGGCCGCCTTCATGGGCCTGCCCGCCATCGCGCTCAGCCAGCACGTCGGCGACTGGAAGGACATCCGCTGGGACGCCTCCGCCAAACACGCCCGCGCCGCCATCGACCGCATCCTTAAGGGCCCGATGACCCCGCACACCGTCGTCAACGTCAACATCCCCATCCTCGACCGGGACGCCGAGCCCGCGGGCTTCAAGACCGCGCCTATCTCCACTAGCTCGATGGTCGATCAGTACGAGATCACTCCCGCCGACGACGGCTCGTACCACTACCGGGTCTGCAACGCGATGACCTTCCGCCGCCGTGAGCCGGACACCGACGTCGCCGCACTTTTCGACGGCTACATCACGCTCACGCCCCTGCACCACGACGTCACGGATGCGCAGCAACTGGCCCGCTGGCGTGAACACATCGGCTGAATACCGCCCGTCTGCTAGACTGACCCCGCAAGGGAGACGCCCGATGCCCCAGGACGATCAAATCCAGATCGATGCGACGGAACAGCTCGCCGAGGTGATCGACTCCGGCGACGCGGAATACCTCGCCAACTTCCTGCACATCCTCGCCCCCGAGGTCACGACCTACACCATCAACCGGCTGGACGAAACGCGCCGCACGCGGATGTTCTCCGTGCTCTCGGCCGAGCACTCCGACCTCGCCGCCGACCTGATGGAGCACTTCACGGACGAGCACGCCGCCGACATGATCGAGCAGCTCGAGCCGGAACACGCCGCCGCCATCATCGACGAGATGGACTCCGACGAGCAGACCGACGTGCTCGCCGAGCTGCACGTCGACGACGCCGAAGCCATCCTCGGGCACATGGACCCGGAAGAGGCCGAAGACGTCCGCGAACGCCTCAAGTACGACGAAGACACCGCCGGCGGCCTGATGATCACCGAGTACCTGGAGTACCGCGAGAGCCAGGACGTCGACGCCGTCATCGCCGACCTCCGCACACACGCCGAGGAATATAACGAATACGAAGTCCGCTTCGCCTACCTCATCGATAAGCCCGGCCACTTCAAGGGCGTCGTCACCATGCGCAGCCTGGTCATGGCCCCTCCCGGCAAGAAGCTCGTTGACCTGAAAGTCCGAAGCCCTATGACCGTTTCCGTCCACGCCAAACTCCAGGACCTCGAAGACGTCTTCGACCGCGTGGACTTCTCCGTGATCCCCGTGATCGACGATGAAAACCGTCTGGTCGGTGTCGTGCAGCGCGCCGCGGTGCAGGAAGCGCTCAGCGAATCGGCCAACGAAGACCTGATGAAGTTCGGCGGCATCATCGGCGGCGAGGAGCTGCGCTCCCTGTCCTGGAACTCCCGAGCGCTGCGCCGCGCCGCGTTCCTCCTGCCTAACGTGTTGTTGTCCGCCGTGTCGGTCATCATCATCCTGCTCTACGAGCCGTTGATTCACAAGCTCACACTGCTGGCGGTGTTCCTGCCGCTGGTGGCGAACCTGAGCGGCGCAGCCGGCAACCAGGCCGTGGCCGTGTCGATCCGTGAACTGGCGCTGGGCCTGATCCGCCCCGGGGACTGGCTGCGCATCTGCGCCAAAGAAGCGGGCATCGGCCTGATCAACGGGCTTTTCATCGGCCTGCTGCTGGGCATGGTCGCGGTGGGCCTGGGTTGGGCATCCATGCAACTGGGCTGGGTCGAAACGCAGCAGTCGCGCGTCGGGCTTGCGCCGCTGGCCATGGTCGTCACGCTCGCCTACACGCTCAACAGCGTCCTGGCCGTCGTGGTAGGGGGGACCATCCCGTTGGCGCTTAAACGCGTCGGCGTCGATCCCGCGATGGCCTCAAGCCCCATCCTCACCACCGTCACCGATATGTGCAGCTTCCTGGTCACCCTGACCTTCGCGATGGGCATGCTGCATCTGTTTGTCGGAGCATGATTCGATATGGCCGCACGAACCACACGAACCAAATCCACCGCCCCGGCCCTCGACGCCGACACGCGCATCTGCGTCCTGCACGGCCCCGAGCAGTGGCTCAAAGCACGTTACCTCCAGGACCTCCGCAAGGCCCTCGACGAAGCGCACGGCGAGACCGAGACCTTCACCTTCAACGGCGAAACCGCGTCCCTCTCGGACATCCTCGACGAGCTGCGCAGCTACGCACTGATGCAGCACCACAAGATCGTCCTGCTCGATTCCGCCGACGTGTTCCTGAAAAAGAACGAGGACTACCGCCGGGCGCTGGAACGCTACGCCGAGAAGCCCGTCGACCACGGCACGCTCGTGCTGCGCAGCGACACCTGGAACAAGGGCAACCTCGACAAGCTGATCGCGAAGGTCGGTGCCGTCATCAAGTGCGAACCGCTCAAGCCCGCCGAGGCGAAGGCGTGGCTGATCAAACGCTGGCGGATCCGAACACGGCAGGGCACTCGCCCCGGCGGCGGCGTCCCTGCTGGTCGATCGTCTCGGCACGGTATTGATGCCGCTGGACAGTGAACTCGCCAAGCTCGCTTTGATGGTCAAGCCCGGCGAACCGATCGATCGGGCGCTCATCGAGCAGACCGTCGGCAAGAGCAGCGACGAGAAAGCCTGGGAAGTTCAGGAAGCCGTGCTCAACGGTTGGCGTCCCGCTCGGCCGGGGCGGCGATCGGGAAGGTCCGCGAGCTGATCGACCTGGCCGGGCAGGCGGAGGTGCTGGTGATGTATTTCGTCGCCGACCTGGTCCGCAAGCTCAACCTCGCCGCCCTGATGAAACGCTCCGGTGTGCCCGAAAGCGAGATCGCCCGGGAGCTTAAGCTCTGGGGGCCGAGGCAGCAGCTATTCATGGGTGTCCTGCGTCGGCTGAACCCCGACGCGCTGGGCGGGATGTTCGACACGGTGCTGGAGGCCGACCGGCGGAGCAAGTCGGGGTTAGGCAACCCGTTGCGGAATCTCGAATGCTTCTGCATCCGCTTGGCCGATGAGGTAAAGTAGCGCATAGTATCCCCGAAACAATCCCCGGCGAGGCTGGCCGGGACCAACGTGGGAATCAGGTTCATGGATGAACCGTCGGCCGTGTGTCACGCACGGCCCTGCATGCAGGAGGCACAATGCGACGCGCGTTTTTCACCGGTTCTCTGTCCTTATCCCTGACTTTGTTCTGTGGCATGATCGCCGGCTGCCAGGAGCCGGGTTCGACCGCGGATATCAACGGTTCTGCTGGGGGCACATCCGGGGCACGGCCGAGCAGCCGGAGGTCGACCCCGCCGTGCGCTCGCCGAACGCGCCCAGGCCCAGGCAGACCGCATCGCCGGCATCACCCCGTCCGAAGGTCAGGCCCGCGCCAACCCTCCACAGGAGATCATCTGGCGTGACATGGCCGTCGAGCCGATGACACAGGCCGCCATCGAGCCGGATCAGACCCAGGCCGACACACAGACGGGTATCGCCACCTTTCCGGACACCACCGCCGCCCCCGGCCCCGTCGCCGCCGTGGTAGAAGAAGCCCCGCCCGCAAAACCTGAACCCAAAACCAACCCCGAGGCCGAAGCCCAGCTCAGCCGAAGCCAGGCCTACGCCCAACTCATCCAGGCCGTCCGCTATGGCGACGACTCCAACCTCTCCAAAGCCCTCACCGCCGCCACACTCGGCGCCGTCGGCCCGCACGGCGAGCTGGACTGGTCCCTGCTCACCTCTCTCTCCCCGCAGGACCAGGAGCGCGTCAAACGCTACCACCGCGCCGTTTCCATCCTCCACAACGAAGCCCTCACCGGCGGCGGCGAGATCGATCAGGACGCCGTCACCGGCAAGCTCGAAGAACTCTACGGCCACCAGCCCGTCACCATCCGCTCGATCGAACTCTGCGAAAAGGTCCTGGGCTACGGCGTTTACGACACCTTCCCCGACCGCGAGTTCGTCGCCGGCCGCGAACAGAAAATGATCGTCTACGTCGAGCTGGACCACTTCAAGTCCGCCCAGCGCAGCGAAGCCGACGGCTACGAGGTCCGCCTCCGCCAGGAACTGGAACTCTACGAATCCAACGGCTTCGAGGTCTGGAGCCACGAGCCGGTCGAGATCGTCGACGTCTCACGCAACCAGCGCCGCGACTTCTTCGTCGTCCAGCTCGTCACCCTCCCCGCCCAGCTCGCCCTCGGCGAATACCGCCTGAAGGTCCGCATCTTCGACGAAAACGCCGGCACCCGCGACGAATCCTCCATCCCCATCCGCATCGTCGCCGACGAAACACTGGTCAAGCAGTCCTCGCGGTGAGTGTTTGGGGCAATAGCATTAGGACCGCGTATGTCCGGCAAGCCACATGATCCAAAAATGGGTCAGGCCTCGTTTTACTTTGCCGTTTCACTTGGCTGTGAGAATATAAACTAATGGCAAGTATTGTAGAGAAAAAAACCTTTTTTTTAATTTCACTACTTGTCCACGTCTTGATTCTCACGGTTGGTATCCCCTTCTATTTATTTCAACTAGCCATGTTGGCTATGCAGGCGGAAGATCGGTGGTTCCATTTGGCCGGGCTGCATTCCGGGCATGACACTGCTGGGCTCGATGATATTCAGCAAAATCTCAGCAACGTCGCGGGCGGGAGCACTACTCTTACTGACTTTCCCGGTTGGTTCTGCAATGGTTTTGTCATACTTGGTCTTGTTGCGTATGCGATTGCCATTGTCTTCGGAATTGAAGTCATCGTATTGCTGTATTACATCCGCAGAGGGAAAACGGTGTCTGCAATCTAGCGATCGGGGGTAAGTGGGATTCTTGGCAGAGGAATGAAATCCAACGCCCCGATTCCGTACCCCCGCCCCGGTTTGCACACCCCGGCGGCTTGGCTACCATGCCGCCATGCGTGTGCTTGCCGAAGGTGACCGCTTCCAGCAACTGATCGATTCGCTGTGCGGTGATATCGGCGCGGCCATCGACGCGGAGCCACTCCCGCCTAAATCCACAACCCTTGACAGCCCAAGCGGTTGGGCGCTGGTCGGGGTCCGCAGCAGGGGGGATGTGATCGCCAAACGGGTCGCCGAATCGATGGGCGAAGGTCGCTTCGCCGGCCGGGTCGGCACGCTCGATATCACCCTCTACCGGGACGACCTATCTGAGATCGGTCCGCAGCCGGTCGTCCGCACCACCGAGATCGACTTCCCGATCGACGGGCTGAATATCGTCCTGATCGATGACGTGCTGATGACCGGGCGCTCGGTCCGGGCGGCGCTGCAATCGCTGATGGACCTGGGCAGGCCCAAGCGCGTCTGGCTGGCGGTGCTGGTGGACCGCGGCGGGCGCGAGTTGCCGATCGCGCCGGACTTCGTCGCGCTGAACCTGACCGTGGGCGAGGCCGATGCGCCGGCACACGGGGCGAAGGTGCAGGTCATGGTCACGCCCACCGACGAGCGCGACGCGGTGATCGTTTACAACGAACAAGAGCAGGAAAGGGCCGAACGTGGCTGACCCCAAGCCTGAGTACCACTGGCCGCACCACCACCTGCTGGGCCTGGAAGACCTCTCGGCCGAAGACATCCGCTTTTGCTGACCACCGCGCTGGGTTTCGAGGGCGTCTCGACCCGCAGCGTCAAGAAGGTGCCCGCCCTGCGGCCGGGTCGTCGTCAACCTCTTCTTCGAGGACTCGACACGCACCCGCGCCAGCTTCAACCTCGCCGCCAGCCGGCTCTCCGCGGACGTGCTGGAAATGGCGGGCAAAGGATCGAGCGTATCCAAAGGTGAAACCCTCGTCGATACGGCGCGCAATATCGAAGCGATGGGCGTGGATGTGATCGTCTGCCGCCACCACCACAGCGGCGCGGCGGCGCACCTGGCACGCTCCGTGGAATGCTCGGTCATCAACGCGGGCGACGGCCAGCACGAACACCCGACCCAGGGCCTGCTCGACAGCCTGACCATCGCCAAACGCAAAAACCTCACCGACAGCTTCGACTTCTCCGGCCTCACCGTCGCCATCGTCGGCGATATCGCACACAGCCGCGTCGCGCGCTCCAACATCCACTGCCTCCGCAAGCTCGGCGCGCACGTCATCCTCGTCGGCCCGCCCACGCTCGTCCCCGGCGCGTTTGCCGACCTGGGCTGCGAGATCTCGCACCGGCTCGATGATGTGCTGCCGCGCGTTGATGTCGTGAACATGCTCCGCATCCAGTTCGAGAGGCTGACCAGCCAGGCGTTCCCCAGCGTCCGCGAATACACCGCCCAGTTCGGCCTGACGCGCGCAACGGCTTGCCAAAGCCAAGCCCGACCTGTTGGTCATGCACCCCGGCCCGATGAACCGGGGCGTCGAGATCGAGTCCGCAGTCGCCGACGGCCCCAACTCCGCCATCCTCCAGCAGGTCGCCAACGGCCTTAGCGTAAGGATGGCGGCGCTGTTTCTGGTCAGTGGGGCTCCGGGGTGAGGATCAAAAGCAGGAATCGCAGAAATTTGGAAAGCAGGAAATAGGATTTTCAAACCTCGATACAGGCCGGCCTTTGTCGCTCGCTCGCTCGCCCTGTATCGAGGTTTGAAAATCCTATTTCCTGCTTTCCAAATTTCCTGCGATTCCTGCTTTTCCCCCCATCTGGTATAACTTCCCAATGGAAATGCCCGCCGAATCCCGCCCCGGCCTGTTGCTGATTATCTCCGGCCCGTCCGGCGTGGGGAAAACCACGATCACGCACCAGGTCCGCACCCGCCTCGGCGCCGTCTTCAGCGTCTCCATGACCACCCGCCCGATCACCGGCGAGGACACCGACGGTGTGGACTACCACTTCGTCGATGAGTCCCAGTTCAAGCTCCAGCGAGACGCCGGTAACCTCCTGGAGTGGGCCAAGGTCTTCGGTAACTACTACGGCACACCACGCCGCCCGGTCGAGGAAGCCTTGTCTCAGGGCCGGCTGGTGATCCTCGAGATCGACGTCGAGGGCGCGATCCAGATCAAGAAGAACATGCCCGACAGCTTCGCCCTGTTCATCGAGCCGCCCAGCGAGGACGTGCTGTTGCAACGGCTCCGCCGCCGCCAGCGTGAGGATGAGCAGACCATCCGCGGCCGGTTCGCCCGGGCCAAGCACGAGATCGCCCGCGCCAAGGAGTGCGGGGCGTATGACGCGTTCATCGTCAACGACAAGCTTGAGCTGGCTGTCGACCAGGCTGTGCAGACGATCGCCGACGAACTCGCCCGCCGAAAGCGTATGGTTGATGTCTGAGTTTTGATTGTCGTTCGCAGGCGTCGGACACTTCAGCCCTCAGCCATCACAGCTCAGCATCCCGTCTGGGTGCCACACCTTGTCCCGAAGGGCAAGGTGTGTGGGGCCGAGGCACACTTTGCCGCTGCGCGGTCAAAGTGTGGCACCCGATAGGGTTGACTATCAACGTTCGTTGGCCGCTTCTTTCCGCCCCGGCCCCGGCTGTGTTATGCTTTTCGCGTGATGAACACGATCTATCAATCCGCGGCCGACCTGATGACGCGCGGCGGCCCGGTGATGTGGCCGCTGCTGGCGCTGAGCCTGATCTCCGCGACGCTCATCTTCGAGCGCTGCTGGTACTTCCTCCGCGCCAACAGCCCCGGGCGGATGTCCCGCGTCCGCGCCATGGCCAAACACCTGCGCCGGGGCGACCGCGCCGACGCCAAAGCCATCGCCGACGCCGACCGCAGCCTCTATTCCCGTGTTGTTGACCGCATCCTGGCTGAGCCCGCCAGTGAGGCCGCCGCCGTGGACATCGTTGAGTCACACCGCCCGGCCCTGGAACGCTTCCTGCCCACGCTCTCGACCATCATCACCGTCGCCCCCATGCTCGGCATCCTCGGCACCGTCCTGGGCATCATCGCCAGCTTCGAGCTTCTCTCCGACACCGTAACGACCACGGACCCGCGCTCCGTCAGCCAGGGCATCGCCGAGGCCCTGATCACCACCGCCGCCGGCCTGGTCATCGCCATCTTCACGCTCTTCCCCTACAACGCCCTCCGCGTCCAGTCCGAACGTACACTGTCAGCGATCGAATCACTCGCCTGGGCGGGGGTGGGGGAGAAAGATCAGTGCAAGAAAGGATGAGGCCTAAATACCCGATCACGGGGGCTGACTCTGAGCCTCTTGCGACCGTTTTCTTTCTACTTCCGATTTTTAGGCCAACTACCAGATTTTCCACCATGGCTTCTTGTGAGTACTGGTTTCAGACTTCGGTTTTAGGGAGTCAGCGGGGTTGGAGGCAAAAACATCATTTCCACTAGGGACGGAATAGTCAGTACGGTCAATCACGCAGATTGCCCTGAATCCTTTCGATGGGGTCACGTCATTGATTTCTGATAGTCCGAAAGCTTTGCACAAGGCCTCAGTTTCGTCCATGTAGTATCCGTCAATGTCTATGCCGTCTTCTTCTGGAAGCGGATCGCCCGACATGTCTATATCGAAATTCGAGTTCGATATCCTTCTTCGTAAATCACCATTTTCGAAACACCAGAAACAGGCCGATCCACCTGCGCTTTCCACGACAAAGGAAATGGTTTTTTCAAAGTGTTTGCTCAATATTTTTAGTGATTCCTCATCTGACGCGAGGACATAAGAAGTATCCATCATTACCGCCCACGGGCCGTCTTCCCAAAATATATACACTTCCTTACCGGGATTGCTTGGAGACCACTTGGCCGCTGAGACAAATTCTTCGTGTGTTTGTTTCCATGCCACCGCATCATCTCTGGTTTTCAAATTTGCTTCGGATTTGATGATTTCAAACTTTGTCCATGCTTTCGGGAACATATCGATAAAATCGGCAACCGATGTTCTGGCTGCAACCAACCCAAAATGCATTCCCATTTTTAATCCTCAAAGAACAGGTGGAGTAGAGCATAAAGTATCAGAAACTCAGCATGTAGGTCCGGGCCATCCCGGACACGAATGGACTAACCGCAGCTCGTATTCGTGCAAGCCTGAACCTATGGGCTGATTTCGCCCCGGCGGGGCGGGGGAATAAAGCGGCATGACCTGCGCGATCCCTTCGCCCCTTCCGGGGCGAGTGCACTCGCCGATCACTTTCCACGGGTTGCGCTGCGCTTCACCCGTGGCAACACCCCGAGGCTCCTTCGGAGCCGGTGAAACGGATGGCGTACGCTCCGAATAAAACCGATCCCAAAATATTTTCGGGCCTTGACCACGCTCTGAACAAAGCCGCCGATGGCATCGGCGGCTATGTATTCAAGCATGCACCACGCCACGCAACACCCACGTTATTCCGGGATTGGTATAAGGCTTGTGCTGGAGTCTTACTCAGACCCCGCGTTTCCTGCGGGCCGTCAGCATCAATAGTCCCGACATCGCCAGTGTCATCGTGGCCGGCTCGGGGATGTTGCTGCTGGTAGCGCTCGGCGGGGTGCCCGCGTTCCAGTTGCCCAGCACGGTGTTGAGGTCGGCGATGCCGACGAAGTTGTCGCCGGAGGGATCAGCCAGCGGGTTGCCGGGCGGGATCGTCTGGTTCCAGTTGCCCAGCACGAGGTTCAGGTCGGCGATGCCGACGAAGCCGTCGCCGTTAAGATCGCCTTCGAGCGCCGCGACGACTTCGAGGAAGAGCGTCGCGCCGCCGGGGTTGATCTGCCAGTCCAGGCCGAGTCCCGAGAGGTCCGGCAGGTTGAGCGTGTCGAAGTCGCCGCCGAAGCCGCCGTTGGCGAAGAGGATGCCGAAGCTGTCGCCGACGCCGGGGACGAAGCCGTTGATCAGCGATACGTCGAGCGTGCCATCGACGAGCGCGAGGCCATCCACCTCAAGCCGGTCGAACAGGCCGGGCGTGACGCCGCCGAGTTCGATGAAGAGCGTGTTGGCGGGGTCGAGCGTGAGGTTGCCCTCGAAGGTGACGGTGGCGGGGCTGTCGCCGGGGGAGAAGCCGCCGGCGAAGATGGCGGTGCCCGGCCCGAAGAAGTTGCCGCCGCCGTTGACCGCATCCGCGAACGTGATATCACCGACCACGGTGACCGCCGAGCCGGTGGGGTTGCTGACCGTGCCGTTGATGGTCTTGCCGGTGCCTGTGGTGTCGATGAGGATCAGGTCGCCGTTGTTGGTCAGGCCGCCTGAACTGAAATCGCCGATGACGGTGAGTTCCGCGCCGGCGTTGACGGTGGCGAGGTTGGTGACGTTGACGGTCTGGTTGAGGTTGACCACCATCGCCGAACCGAACAGCCCGCCCGTGCCGACGGTGAGGTTGGCGCTGGTGAGGTTGAACGTGCCCGCGTCGAAATCGAGGTTCGATGAGTCGTTATTAAAGACCGAGCCGACGGACAGCGTGCCGCCGTTGAGCCTGACCGGCGCGCTGAGCACGGCCTGGTCCGTGACGACGAGGTTCTTGTTCGCCGTGAGCGTCGGCACGCCGGGCCCGAGCAGGTCGTCGAGCGTCTCGCTGTTGAGCGTCGCGCCGGCGGTGTAGCGGAAGGTGCCGCTTATAAAGTTGAAGTCGGGCTGGGGTGCCTCGGCGGGGTCGTGCAGGTCGAACGTGGTGACGTTGATCGTGCCGCCGTTGAGGTTGACCTTGCCGTCGTCCCAGAGCTTCAGAAGGCCATCGACATTCACGGTGCCGCCCGCGTTGACGTTCAGGGTCGCGTCGCCGCCGCCGCCTCCGGAGTTGCCGCCGAGGTACAGGTTCCGGCCGACGTTCAGCGAAGACCCGGAAGACCCGTCGTTGGTATCCAGGTCCTGCACGTTAATGACGCCGGTGCTGGCCGAGCCGACGGTGCGATGTAGGCGTGTTCGACCAGGAGCGTGGTGACGGACCCGCCGTCGAGGATATTCAATGTCCCGTTGGCCGTCCCTCGTCGCCGACGGACAGCCACGAACCGACCGTCACGGTGGAACCGGGCCCGGTGACGGTCATCGTGCCCGAGCCGCCGCCGAACGCGGAGACTTCGAGGTTGCCGATCTGTGAGCCCGGGGCATTGACGATCAGGTCCGCGCCGCCGCTGATAGTCGCCGTGCCTGCCCCGTTGTCGCCCATGAGCATCCGGCCGACGGTCAGGGTCGAACCCTCGCCGTCAACGACCAGGTTGCCGGTCGAGCCGGCCTGATCGGCGACAAGCATGACGCTGTTGTTGGCGGTGAAAGTGCCGCCGTTCTGGATGGTCAGCGACGAGGCGACCCCATTGGAGTCATCCCCGACGGCGACGCGGCCGGTTCCGTTGTGGACGATCGAAGCGTTATCCACAAGTACCGAGGAATTGTCCGAACTCGTGCTGTTGCCGATGAGGAACTCGGCGTTGGTGACGGTGCTGGTGTTCAGCGTCGCGCTGTCGGTGACCTCCAGCGTGCCCCGGCGGCCGTTGCCGGTTACGAAGGCCACGGACGTTGACGACGGAGTTGGTCCCGTCGACGGTCATGGCCTGCGGTCTCGGAGCCGGCGTTGTCGCCGATGAACATGGCGTCGGCGTCGACGCGCCCGCCGACGGTGACGTTAAGCGTGCCCGCACCGGTGTCGCCCACGAAGATGTCGTTCGTGCCATTGGCGACCGAGTTCCAGAACGAGTTGGCGCCGGTGACGTTGACCGTGCCCGTGCCGTCGGTGCCGGTCCCGTCGCCGCTGCCGATGATGCCGCCGTTACTTTTATAGAGCGCCCCGGCCTGCACGTTGAGGATGCCGACGCCGCCGTCCTCGTTGGACGACCCGCCGATCTCGCTTAGGCCCGTGACGTTGAGCGTGGAGGGGGTGACGCCGTCCGTGCCGTCGAGGGTGACGGTGCTGGTCCCGGTGCCGCTGTTGTTGGTGTCGCTGTCGGCGACGGTCAGGGAGCCGACGTTGACCAGGCCGCCGTTGGTGATATCGAGTGTGGCCTGGCCCTCGTTGCCCACGAATAAAGCGCCGCTGACGTTCAGGCTCGAGCCCGTGCCGTCCACTGTGACAAGGCCGATCGTCGTGTCATTCTCGGCGATCGCCATCGTGCTGCCGGACGTGAATGTTGCGCCGTTGGTGATAATGAGCGTGCCGTCACCGCCGACCGTCGTGCCGATATCAACGGTGCCGTTGACCGAAACGCTGGACCCGACGCCGTCGATCTCCATAAGTGCCGGATCGCCCACGCCGGTATTGAATAGTTGCAGGCTCGCTGCGCCTGTGAGGTTCACGTCGGAACCCGACAGCACGTGCCATTCGCCGTTGGTGATATCGACATTGGTGCCGGTGTGCGTCGCGCCGTTGACCATGTTCAGGATATTGCGGTCGGCGTGGCCCAGCGTGAAGCTGCTGGTGCCGGAGCCGAAGTCACCCGTGTCGATGGTCAGTGACCCGCCGGTCCAGCCGAACTGGCTGAAGGAATTACGTACCCAGCCCTTTGCCGTCACATGAGCATCATCGATGTTGACGCGTCCGGTGGTGCCGAAGATGACGACGCCATCGACGTCCACTTCCGCGCCGTTGGAGACGGTCAGCACGTCGCGTCCGGCGTTGGCGGACTGACCGGAATCGTTGCCGTGCCCGACCTCCAGGTCCCCGTCGATGAGCCAGGTTGAGCCCGCGCCGTCCACGTTCACGATCGCGTCCGAGACGAACGAGATATCGCCGATGTTGGCCGCGCCTGAGGTGACATCACTGCCGGAGTGGATGTTCAGGGTGGCGTCGGTGTTGGCGTTGCGTGCGACGTTGAGCGTGCCGGCGACATCGAGCGTCGCACCGTTTTGCAGGTTCAGCGTCGGGTTGCCCGAGGCGCTTTCGAGCGTGAAGTCGGCCAGGCCCGCGAACGGGATGAACGACCCGCCGTCGATCGTCAGCGAGCCGTCCGTGAAGCTCGGGTTGAATACCGAAGCGTCGAACGTGTTCACGGTGACATCCGCGCCGGCGAGGTTGACCGTGCCGGTGTTCGTGAACGTGCCGGCGACGTTGACGGCGCCGCTGTTGGCGTTGATCGTGCCGAAGAACGCGGTCAGGTCGCCGGCGTTCACCGTGCCGCCGTTTACTTCAAAGATAGCCGCCGAGTTGACCTGCAGGAGGTTGGTGACGTTAAGCGTCTTGCCCGTGCCGATATCGATCGGGTTGCCGCCCAGCGCGCCATTGAGGTTGACGCCTAACCCACCGGCGCCGGTGACTTCAAGCGTGCCGCTTGTCCAGTTCGGGACGAGCGAACCGATCGAATCAACCGACAGCGTGCCGCCCTCGAGGTTGACTGCTCCCGTGGGGGCAAAAGTCCCACCGTTTGCGACGCTGAGCGTGCCGCCGTCACGGATGCTGGTTGTTCCACCGACGTTGAGCGTGCCCGTGCCGACGTTGAGGATGGATGTGCCGGAGTCGGTCGCGGTCGAGCCGACGACCAGGCCGTTGGTGACGGTCAGTGCGCCGGTCGAGAGGTTGACGGTGGTTGTGCCCGCGCCGCCCGAGTTGGTCAGGTCCTGATTATCGAGGGTCAATGAACTGACCGTGGTCGCGCCGGCGGGGCCGGTGATGGTCTTGGTTGCGCTGTCGGTGATAAAGACGTTGTCGGTGGATATCGGTACCGTACCGCCGGTCCAGTTGGCGGGTGTGTCCCAGTTGCCGCCTCCGGCCGCGGTCCAGAACTCCCCGGCCGTCGCGCCGGTGTAGAACTGCCCGAAGATCTCGTTGCCCGAATCGCCGCCGACCTCTCGGATCTCGACGTAGTCAAACGCCGTGTCGGACACGAATCCGCCGAAGTGTAACACGTCCTTGGGCGACTCGAAGTTGAACGTGTTAACGACCGAGCCGCCGGCGCCCCCGGAATAAAGCGTGATATCAAACGTCGAGTTGGGCAGGTCGGTCGGGTCCACAAACTGGAAGCCCAGCGAGAACACCGGCGCCGCAATCGCGATGTTCAGGTTCTCCACACCGCTGATCGCCAGGTCCGGCGTGGTGGGGATCAGTGCGGTGAACTCGCTGAACGACAGACTGCTGCCTGCCGGCGCGGTGAACGTCAGGTCACCGACCACGCCGCCGACCTGTGTGCCCAGTGCCGGCTGGGCGGTTGCGCCGGTCTGGTTGAGGAACAGCGCTTCGTTATCGATCTCGGCAAGCGACTGCGCCGACGCGAACGAAGGCAGGCCCGCGATCAAAACCAGTTGGCCCGCTATCAGTGCCATGACCGACCGCTGATTGACGTTAGACATATGCTCCCAACCTTTCCTCTGAATTAAGTAGACAAACAGCACCCGGCGCAACATGTCCCTGCCCGGTGCGCGCCTGCTGTTATCTCCAAGTCTGCGAAGTGTGTATCACGCTCCCCGCCCTAGGGTTAGATTAAGTTGCGATAGTAGACCGATCCGGGACCGGATACAACCCCAATCCGGGTTTTTGCTGAAATCTAAACTTAAAAGTTGTCAAATCCATCCCGTGGGGCTGCGTACGTTTTTTGTGGTGCTCCGGGCCGTGTTTCACGCGCGACACCCGCAACAGAGCGGTATTCCGCCTTGGCGAGCTCTCAGGCCCGTACATCGGTGCATCCCGTCTGATTGCCTGCTACCCTATCTCTCCATGCCCTGGACGCTTTACAAGTACATCTTGCGTGAGCTGATCAAGCTCATGGCCATCTCGGTCGCGGTCCTGGTCGCCATGATCAGCTTCGCCGCCGCGATCAAGCCGATGTCCGACGGGTTGCTCAGCCCCGCGGCGATGCTCAAGTTCGTGGGGTATTCCGCCCCGACCATGCTGGGCTTCGCGCTGCCCTTCGCCGGGGCTTTCGCCAGCACGCTGGTCTTCACCCGCATGGCCGCCGACAACGAGGTCCTCGCCTGCTCCGCCAGCGGCCTAAGCTACGCCCGCATCCTCACGCCGGTCGCGGCGCTTGGGCTGGTGCTGACCATGGGGCTTTTTTACCTGTCCAACTTCGTCGTGCCCGGGTTCTACCGGATGGCGTCGCAGACGCTTGAAAAAGACATGATGACCATCATGGTGACGCAGCTGAACCAGAACAGGCCGTTCAAGGAGATCCCCGGCTACGTGCTATACGCCGACAGCGCTGTTCAAAACACGGCACCTTCCGCCGACGAACTCGGGCTACCCCCCGGGACCCCGGGCCCGACGAAGTTCATCCAGCTGACCGGGGTGGCGGTGGGGGAGCTGGATGAACAGGACCGTGTCCGCGCCGACAGCACCGCCAAGATCGCCAACATCCTCCTGTTCCAGGACGACCAGGGCTCGCGTGTCACACTGAAATTGCTCGAAGCGATGCGCTACCGCGCGGATGTGGGCGAGCTTGAATACATCAGCAGCCTGCCGATCGGCCCGGAAACGATCCCAAGCCTGTTCGATGACGACCCGAAGTTCCGCTCCTGGCCCGAGCTTCGGCAACTCAATGATGAGCCGGAACGCTACGACGAGGTCCGCGAGGCCAAGGGCGAACTGGCACGCGAGGTCGCCGCCGCCGAGCTGCGCACCTCCATCCGCGAATACCTCAAAGCCAATCACACCCGCGACGGCGTCGTCCTCAAAGGGTCCCTGCAAGACTACCTGATACACAGCCCGTCGGTCCGCACGGTCGACGGCGCGCTGCGCCTGGAATCACGCGCCGGACGAACGGTGACCATCCAGTACCCGGCCGAGGGGCCTATCCAGCGCCGCATCGAAGCCGACTCCGGCAGCATCGAGATCAAACCCGGCAAACGCGAGTTGCAGCCCTCCGCGTCCATCGAATTGAAACAGGTCCGTGTCTTCCGTATGCCCGGCAACGAACTGATGACCGAAAAGCCCGCCGACACACTGCCCGGCATGGAATGGCCCACACACCTGATCGACGACGACATCGAGAGCCAGCCGATGGCCGCACTCCAGTCGGCCGCGAGCATCCACTACGGCAAGTCACGCAACGTCGACAACGCGGGCAAGGACCTTGACAGGAGCATCCTCAAGCTCGGCCGCAAGATCATCTCGCAGTTGCACGAACGCGCCGCCTCGGCGCTCACCTGCCTGATGCTGCTGGTCTTCGGGGCCGTGCTCGCGATGCACCTGAAGGGGCACATGCCCCTGGTCGTCTTCTTCTGGAGCTTCATGCTGGCGATCGTGTCGATCATCATTATCAACACCGGGCAGAACCTGGCGGCCTCGACGAAAGTCACCGTCTCCGCCGGCCTGACCGTGCTCTGGGCCGGCAACGCCGGCATGGCCCTGGCGATCCTCATCGTCTACCGCAGACTGGCAAGGAACTAATAACAGAAAGAGAAAAGCAGGAATCGCAGGAAAACAGGAAAGCAGGAAATAAGATCCTTCCGAACCCCACACCCTACACCCTCATCCCCTTGAAAACACTCGACGCCTATATCATCCGCCAGTTCGTGATCAACTTCGCGATCCTCTACGTCGTGCTGATGACGTTATTTGTGGTGGTGGATCTGATCGTGGACCTGGACGAATTCCTCGAGGGCGGGGCGAACTGGGCCAGACGCGGCGCCGTCGCCCGGCAGGCGGACCAGATGGGCCTGCCCGCGCCGGCGTTGACGGAACTGATCGAGGACAAAGCAGACGCCGACAAGATCGCCTCCGAGATGCACATCACCCGGGCCGACGCGCAGAAGCTTTTGGACCGTGTCGAGCCGGGCGCGCTTAAACGGACGATCGGTGTCTTCCGTCTGATCATCGATTTCTACGGCCCGATGCTCGTATTGATCTACGCGTTCTTCTCGGGGCTGATCGTGGTCGCCGCGATGGGGTTCACGCTCTCGGGCCTGGGCCGCAGCCGGGAACTCACCGCCATGATCTCAAGCGGCATCAGCCTGTACCGTGTTGCGATGCCGATCCTAGTCGCGGGGATCGCGCTGAACGTCCTGGCGTTGCCGATTCAGGAGTTCGTCATCCCCGAGCTGGCGGGCAAACTCAGCCGAAAGAAGTCCCACATCAAGAACATGGTGGTCGAGCAATACGCTTTCCAGTACGTCCCCGATGAGAAAGGGGCGCTGCTCAGCGCGGCGAACTTCGATGTCGAACACGAGCAGCTCACGGACATGCGGGTGTTGCTGCGCAACGAAAACGCCGTGCAGGTCGGGCACATCACCGCCGCTCAGGCGATCTGGGACCAGGACAACGGCGGCTGGGACCTCATCGGCGGCTACCAGGTCATCGGGCACCCCGGCGAATCCCCCGTCGAGGCGATGGACCGCGGCGGCACCGAGATCGATTTCTACAAGACCGACCTGTCGCCCACGCTGATCAAGACCCGCCGCAATGCCGACTACATCCGCCTGCTCCCGGTCAGTCAGCTCCAGCAGATGCAGCACAGCCAGGCCGTCCCCGCCTCCGTGCGCGACGACGTGACACGCACCAAGTGGGGCCGCGTTTGCCTGCTGATCGTCAACGTGCTGATCCTGGCGATCGGCCTGCCTTACTTCCTGCTCCGTGTCCCGGGGAACATGCTCGGCCAGTCGGTCAAGTGCGCGGGCATCTGCATCGGCGTCTGGGCCGGGGGGATGACCCTGCCGGAGATGGTCACCGGCGTCTTCAACCCCGTCGCCGCCGCCTGGTTCCCCGTTGTGATCTACCTCCCCCTCTCGGCGTACATCCTCCAGACAGTCAAGACGTGACCTCCTGCTGACCGCAGGGTATCATCCGTCCCCATGAACAACGGAGCAGATGCCGCCGGCGGAATCATCGTTCTTCTTTTTTCCTGTCTGTTTTTCCTGCTCCCCATTGTCCTCGTTTTGGGGATGCTGGCGTTGATGGTCTACGGGATCGTCCACGTCGCCACGCACAAGATGGAAAATCAGGCGGTCTGGGTGCTGGTGGTTGTCCTCGGTGGCCCGATCGGTTTGATAGCCTACTTCATCGCAAAGCCCTACAGGTCAGGCGCGTAGGCGGAATTGTAAATCACTTTTACCCGCTGCCGGCCAGGCGGGCTTACCCTCGCGAGGTTCCTGATGTTGAGTTTCCACCGGGTTCTGTTGCTTACATTGGCCTTTATCTGTGCGGCCCCGGTGCCTCTGTCCGCCGAGCCAAGCTACATCAACGACCGCGAAGTCCAGACCTCTATCGAGCGGGCCGGCACGGCGATGATCGAAGCGGGGGAGGTCACCGAGAACGCCGTCTTGCTTGAACAGCTTCAACGTGCCGCCGCCGACATCCCCGCCCCCGCGCCCGGTGCGCTGACGGTCGGTGGGGATGACCTTTACGAACAGGCGGCCGACGGCGTGCTCGTTGTTGCGGGTCTTTACCTCTGCGGCCGATGCGATAAGTATCACGCCATCTGCGCGACGGGCTTCGTCGTTAGCGAGGACGGTCTGGTCGTGACGAACCACCACGTCATCGACAAGCCGGACAACATCACCCTCGTCGCCCGGACGCGCGACGGCCGGGTCGTGCCCGTCACCGAGGTGCTCGCTTCCAACAAGGCCGACGACGTGGCGCTGATCCGCATCGGCGGGGAAGGCCCGTACAAACCGCTGCCGATCGCACGCGACGCGACCGTCGGTGAGCACGTCCACACCATCAGCCACCCCAGCGGCCGGTTCTATTGCTACTCAACGGGTGAAATCTCGCGATTCTTCATGGCACACAACCACGGCCGCGCGGACGTCCGCCGCGTTCAGATCACCGCCGAGTTCGCCAAAGGCTCCTCCGGTGGCCCCATCCTCAACGACCTGGGCCAGGTCGTCGCCCTCGTCACCACCACCGACAGCGTCTACTACAACACCAACGACGGCAAACAGGAGAACCTTCAGATGGTCTTCTACAACTGCGTGCCGTATGAGAGTGTATTGAGTCTGTTCCAACCAAAAATAGAAAAGACTGCGTTGGCATCTGAACAGGTTGAGTAATACTTTGCCGACCCACCGGCCACCATGAATCAGCCTTCGCGCTGCTCCGCCAGCGCTTCGCGGGCCTCTTCAAGCTCCGCTTTCTTCTCGGCGCCGACCTCGGGGAAACGCGGGTTCAGACCCTTGAGCGTGTCGATGATCGCCGACGCCACGACCAGCCGCGTGTACCACTTGTGGTCGGCCGGTACGACGTACCACGGCGCGTGTTCGGCCGCGGTGTGCCTGATCATCTGTTCATAAGCGTGCTGGTAGTCGTCCCAGTGCCTCCGTTCCTCGACGTCCCCGAGCGCGAATTTCCAGTTCTTCTCCGGCCGATCCAGCCGTTCCATGAACCGTTCAAGCTGCTCTTGCTTCGAGACGTGCAGGAAGAACTTGCACACCGCCACGCCGTTGCGCGTCAGGTAGCGCTCGTAGGCGCGGATATCCTCGAACCGCTCTTTCCAGATATCTTTTGTGACCAACGACGGCGGCAGCTTTTGTGCTTCGAGTATCTCCGGATGGACACGCACGATCAGCGTCTCTTCGTAATACGAACGGTTGAAGATGCCGATCCGCCCGCGCTCCGGCAGGCGTTTGTTGCAACGCCAGAGAAAATCGTGATCCAGTTCTTCACCGGACGGAGCCTTGAAGGAAAAGACCTGGCAGCCCTGCGGGTTCACGCCCGACATCACGTGCTTGATCGCGCTGTCCTTGCCCGCCGCGTCCATCGCCTGGAAGATCAGCAGCACCGCCCAGCGATCCTGGGCGTACAGCCGCTCCTGCAACTCCGCCATCGTCTCGATCCCGTCCTTGAGCATCGCCTTGGCTTCGGGCTTGTCTTCGTGCTTGAATTGGCCCGTGTCGTCCGGGTCAAACTCCGACAGCTTAAAACCCTTGCCGCCGGTCACCCGGTAGGGGGCGGACAGGCTGGGGGTGATCTTGTCGGGTTTCCTGGCGCTCACGGCAACCTCCTGACATGATTAGACGGGTGACGGAACCTGATTGCCCGTTTCCACGCCGGGGCTTATCCTACCACGATGAACCGGATCGACAGGATATTCAAGGACTTGCGGGCCACCCAAGGCAGGGCTTTGATGCCTTACCTCACGGCGGGCGACCCCAGCGTCGAGGCGACGGGGAAGATGCTCGCCGCGGTCCAGCGGGCGGGGGGGGCGATCTGTGAGCTGGGGATACCCTTTTCCGATCCGATCGCGGACGGGCCGGTGATCCAGGCGTCGATGACGTATGCGCTCGATCACGGCGTGACCGTGGGCAAAGTTTTTGACATGGTATCGAGCGTCCGGCCGAGCCTTGAGATCGGGCTGGTGGCGATGGTCAGCTACTCGATCGTACACCGCGTCGGGCTGGACAAGTTCATTGGTGATGCCAAAGATGTAGGTTTCGACGGGTTTATCTTCCCCGACCTGCCGCTTGAGGCTTCCGGCCCGGCACGGGAGGCGGCGACGAAAGCGGGATTGATCCTGAGCATGTTGATCGCGCCGACGACGCCTGACGAAAGGGCGGAGAAGATCGCCCGGGCATCGACGGGGTTTGTCTATGTGGTATCCCGCGCGGGGATCACGGGTGAGCAGTCGGAGCTGCCCCCGGAGCTGCCGGCGAGGCTCAAGCGGCTGCGGGCGGTGACGGACCTGCCGATGACGGTGGGATTCGGGATCAGCTCGGCGGAACACGTCCGGCAAGTGGTGTCGGTCGCGGATGCTGCGATCGTGGGTTCGGGGATGATGCGTCGGGTCGCCGAGGGCCGTTTCGACGGGGGGGACCCGGCTGTTAAAATGGTGGAAGACTTCACACGTGAGCTGGCGGGGGGGCTTGCAGGGGCGGCCGTTTAGCGTGTTCTGGCCGGATCAGGGGTGCCGATGGCGGATTGGCGGTAACGATGGGGCTTCGAGGCCTGCTGCGGACGGTGAGCCTGATAGCCGGGGTGATGTTATCGGCGGGCTGGTTACTGGGGGGATTCTGGCTGGCCGAGAACACATCGCCGATACTGGCCGTAGGACCCGTTGCGGCGGGGCTGAATATGTATATGCACCTGGTCGCGGACGCCTTGGTGCCCGGCGCGTCGCCGGCCGCGACGGGTTATATGAAACTGACCACGGCGTTGGTTATGTTCGGCTGGGTGCCCCTGGCGTTCTGGTCGCTGTGGACCGGCACGCCGATCTGAACTTGACGAGAGACTTAGGGCCCGGAGTGAATGACCGATGAATAGGCACATGACTGTAAAGATCACCCCCCTCCAATACGCCCTGGCCGTATGCGTCACGACACTAGGCCTCTTCCTGGCCCTCTGGCAGCCCCCCCGGGCGTCGGCCCAGGAAATGGGCTTCTCCGGATCGATCGGCACCGACCAGATGATGGCCGACCAGCTCATGGCCATGGCGTGGATGATTTTCGGACGTGAAAGCGAGCCGCGCCCCGACCAGCTGGAAAGGGCACGCATCCTCCTGGACATGGCCGTCAAGCTCGCTCCGGACGACGAGGGCATGTGGCAACTCCGCGCTTCGCTGGCCCGCACCAGCGAAGACCAGGGGATGCTCATCGATTCGCTGAATAACTACCTGCGTCTCGAACCCAACGACGACGCCGCCCAGCTCGAATTGATCAAAGCCAGCCTCAGCCGTGTCGAAGCGATGGACGACTACCTCGCGGCGGTCGAGCGGATGCTGCGTTCCGAACGTGCCGAGGAGCTTACGCCCGCGCTGCGCTCACGCCTGGCGACGCTCGCGGCCCAGGTGGCGCAGGAAACCGGCGACCCCAAACGCTCCGCCGCCTGGCTGGCCTACGCCATCAAGCTCGACGAGGCCAACCCCGACGCCGCACGCATGATGTACCAGCTCGCCATCGACCGCGAAGGCACGCCGCGTCAGGTCGGCGCCGCCTTGATCGGCCTGCTCAAGGCAAGCCCCGTTGATGCGTCCGTCCGGCTGGCGCTCGCCAACCACCAGATGAAGGAAGCGATCTACGATCACGCGGTGGCCCAGTTCAACGTCGCGATGAACCTGGTGGACATGCAGACCCGTCTGGAGATGCTCACACAGTACACGCTGTGCCTGATCGCGTCCGGTCGTGAGGACGAGGTCCCGCCGCTCTTGCTTGAACTTCAGATGCTGCTCAAGCAGATGGCCGATGCGCAGAACCCGGACCTGCAATTTGAGAATGAAGGTGAGCAAAAGGCCCCATCGCTTGACGACCTGCCGCCGCTGCCGACGACGCTGGAGTTCGCACGGCTGATCCTGATGCACGACACCAACCCCGTGGCGGCCAAGGAATCGTTCCAGCGTTTGCGCGATTCCGCCGCCGCGATCGAGGACTCGCAGGAGCAGCAGGACTCCCTCGAGCAGCTGGCGTGGGTCGGCGCCGTCTTCAACCAGGACGCCGACTGGGTTCAGAAACGCATCGACCTGATGGGCCCGGACAACGAACACGGCAAACTCGCCTCGGGCTGGCTGGCGCTGCGGCGCGGTGAAACCGAGAACGCCAAGGCGATCTTCGAGTCGCTCGGGCCCGACAACATGTTCGCCCGGCTGGGCCTGGCGGAACTCCCCGGGTTAAGCGAGAAACAGAAAGCCGACGCCTACCAGCAGATCGTCTGGGATGACTCGACCTCGATGGGGGCCGTGGTCGCGGCGCGTCGTCTGAATAAGATGGGCAAAATCATCTCCCCGACCGGTGACGGCGTGCCGCTGCGCGTGCTGATCGACAACCTGCCCCAGCAGTTGTGGACGCCCGCCCTGACCGTCTCGCCCTGGGTCCGCCTGAACGTCACCGTCTCGCCGGGGTCGTTCGGCTACCTCCAGCCGATGAAGGCGCACGTCACGGTCCGCAACGCCACACGCATGCCCCTGTCCGTCGGGCAGGGCGGGGCGATCCAAAACGCCCTGATGGTGATGTGTGCCCCGTCGATCCGCAACGAGCCGTTGGGCCGGCTACAGCCCACGTTCTTTAACATGGGCCGGCGCCTGACCCTCCAGCCCGGCGCGTCTATCCAGGCCGACATCCGACTGGACCGCTTCGACCTCGGGCAACTCGCCGCGGTCTATCCAACCGCCACCGTCACCTACTCCGCCACGACCATGCTCGACCCCAGGCCGCTTGCCAACGGCGGCATCGTCACCGGACCACTGGGCGCGCAGACCAGCATCGGCTCGCTCCAGGCACGCGGCACGCCCGCCACCCCCAGCAACCTCCAGCTGTGGATGAAGGACCTCGACGGCACCGACCCCGCCGTCCGCGCCACCGCCATCGCCCGCCTGCTGGTCATCGCACGCCAGCCCGCCGAGGGCGTCGAGATGGTTGACCTGCGCGACCGCGTCCGCGACCTGATCAGCCAGCGCTACCCCGACTTCAACTCCGTGCTACAGGCTTGGACCGTCCGCTTCATGCTCCCGGACGACGAAGGCCAGCCCGTCGCACAGCGCGTCATCGACCTGGCCCAACGCAGCGACGACCCGATGGTCCGTATCGTCTACCTGGTGATGAACGCCAAGGAGCCAACGGCCCCCGCGCTCAACGACGCGGTCCGTCACGACGATCCGACCATCCGCGCCTTTGCTCAGGCGATGAAGACCGGCCTGGAAGAAGACGCCAAACGCGCCGCCGAAGCGGAAGCCGGGCACTCACCCGACGACGGCCACGGCCACGACGCCCAGCCCGCCAACGACAGCGCCGACCCGTTCGCGCCCGGCGCACTACAGCCCGGCGAGACGCCCGTTACCACCGATTCGCCCTGGCTCCCCTGATGACGTAAGTCGTAAGACCTGCCGGTCACCTGAAAGTATTTGTGATGCGGCACACCCTGCTGCTTTTCGATATCGATCTCACGTTGGTCAACGCGCGCGGCGCGGGGCAGATCGCCATGCGCACCGCCGGCGAACAGGTCTGCGGCAAAGGCTTTTCGTTTGAGGGCGTATCCTTCGGCGGTCGGCTCGACCCCCTGATCTACGCCGACGCCACCGCCAGATGCACCGATATCGACGCGGCCTCGCTGCACGGTCGGTTCCGCGACCTCTACACACGCGAGCTGCGCCGCCTGATCCACGAGCACGGCCACACGGTTGAAACGCTGCCCGGTATCTACGATCTGATTACCGGCCTGCACGCACGGGTGAGCGACAAGGACGACATCATCCTCGGCCTGCTCACCGGCAACTACGCCGAGACCGCCAAAATCAAGATCGAAGCCGCCGGCCTGCAACGCGAATGGTTCACCCTCGGCTGCTTCGGCGACGAGGCCCCGTCACGCCCCGGACTGGCCGAGCTGGCGCTGCGACGTTACGAACAAACCACCAAGGCCAAACCCGACCCCGCCCGCGTCATTGTCATCGGCGACACCCCCCACGACGTCGGCTGCGCCAAGGCCCACGGCTGCACCGCCTTCGCCGTCGCCACCGGCCGGACCCCCGCCCACGAACTGAGCGCCGCCGGCGCGGACTTCGTCGTCAACGACCTGTCCGATCCCGAGCCGCTGCTCAGCCTCTTGGATTAGTAGGGCGGGTATACTGGTCCTCGGACAGATGGAAGACCTGATTACGAAATTCGGCGATCGCTGTTCGTTCATGGACCCCGATGAAATGGAGGAGGCATGGCGACGCTATAAGGCGCATCTCAAAGCATGCGGTATTACGGATGATGAGCCTGTATATCGCTATTTCGTTAACGAACGCTTCCACGACAGCGAGCTGCAGTTCGAGCTATTTGATGCGGGTTCGAAATCATTGGTCATGGCGATGTACGATATCGTCCGCATGGATGATGTCACCGCCGCGGGGGTTCCACGGGATTTTAACCGTGAGGATTTTCTCACCCAAATCCGTTTCAAAGACGTACAGATTTTTAGTATTGATGTTCATGGGTTACGTGGAAAAATTGAATACTATCTTTCGGAGGTTGATCGTCAGGAGGATGTAACCCAGATCACCATGTATATCCGCGGCCAGAACATGCACGACCGCACCGGCGTGCTAACCATAAGGTATGGCGGGCTGGAGATTGAAGATATTGAGCCGCGATTGTCCCGGAGGTACGGTTGTGGTACCGGAGGCGCGCAGTAGCTTGTCGTGATTCTTGATTAACCCGGCCTACAAACCATACATTTCGTTTTATGAACAATGACATCCATCTGGACGACCGCATCTACCACATCATCGGCGAGGAGGGCTTCGGCCGGCTCTGCGAGGGGTTTTTCCGCCGCGTGCCCGGGGATGATGTATTGAACACGATCTACCCGCTTGACGACCTGATCGGGGCCGAGCACCGTCTGCGCGAGTTCCTGGTTCAGCGCTTCGGCGGGCCGCACCGTTACTCGGCCGAGCGCGGCCACCCGCGCCTGCGCGCACGACACATGCCCTTCAAGATCGATCAGCTCGCCCGCGACCGCTGGATGCAGCGCATGGACGAATCCATTGTCGAGTGCGGGTTTGACGACCCCGTCAACCGGGTCTTGCGCACGTTCTTCGACACGTCGGCGACGTTCATGATCAATACGCCCGCATAAAAGAACGGCCGATCCACATGCCTACCACCGGTGCGGGTGCGGGCCGAAGCCGGCTTCGTAGAAGGGGTAGACGGATCGTCCGGGCGGGCTGATGGCGTCGATGGCTTCGCGGTCGGTATCGGTAAGTTCGATATTCAAGGCCGCGAGGTTGTCGTTGAGTTGGTCCATCGTACGCGGGCCGATGATCGGGCTGGTGACAGCCGGCTGATGCATGCACCAGGCCAGGGCGAGCTGGCTGACCGAGCAGCCCTTGGCGGATGCGAGTTCCCGGAGTTTCTCGACGATGTCGTAGGCGCGTTCGTTAGCGAGCATCGACTCGGCGCGGAAGTGCCGGTCCTTGCCCGGCGCGTAGCGGCCCTCGGCAGGTTCCCTGCCGCGCTCGTACTTCCCCGTGAGGAACCCGCCGGCCAGCGGTGACCACGGGATCAATGCTAACCCGTATGTCTGCGCCATCGGCACCAGCTCCCGCTCGATCCGCCGGTCCAGCAGGTTGTAGGGCGGCTGCTCGGTGACGAAACGGTTGAGCTTGTATTGATCCGACACCCAGAGCGACTCCACGACCTGCCAGGCCGCGAACGTGCTGCACCCGATGTAGCGCACCTTCCCGGACCGCACCAGGTCATCGAGCGCACGCAGCGTTTCGTCGATCGGGCAGTCCACGTGCGGCCGGTGGATCTGGTAGAGGTCGATCCAGTCGGTCTTGAGGCGTTTAAGCGAAGCGTCGCACTGCTCGATGATCTGCCTGCGTGAGTTGCCCCAGCGGTTGGGGTCCAGCGGCTCGTCCTTGTGCATGTGGCCGTGGCACTTGGTGGCGAGCACGATGCGGTCGCGTCTGCCGTTGCGCTGAAACGCCAGGCCCACGGCCTCTTCGCTCTTGCCGCCGACATAAACGTTGGCGGTGTCGATGAAGTTGATCCCGGCGTCGAGCGCGTGGTCGATCATGTCGGCGGAATCGTCGGGCGTGGTCTTGCCCCCGAAGGTCATGCAGCCCAGGCAAAGCGGGCTGACGCGGATGCCGGTGCGGCCGAGGTAGCGGTATTCCATGGGCGTGCTTCCGATCGATCGGTTGGTTTGTCGTTAATCGACGGCCATAATACACCGACGGCCCGCGTGTGGGCGGGCCGGCCGGGGGTGATTCGATTTTATCGACTTCAGTTGGCTATGAGTAAGCCTTACCCGACCAGCCCCTCGAACAGCGGCGTGGACAGGTAGCGTTCGCCGAAGCTGCACGCGACGGTGACGATGGTTTTGCCCTTGTTTTCCGGCCGGGACGCGACCTTGCAGGCGGCGGCGATGTTCGCCCCGGTGCTGATCCCGCCGAAGATCCCTTCCTGTTGCGCGGCCTTGCGTGACCACTCGAACGCCTCTTCGTTGCTGACCTGAATCGTGTCGGTGACGATCGAGGTGTCGCAGTTGCGCGGGACAAACCCGGCGCCGATGCCCTGGATCTTGTGCGGCCCGGGTTTGACCGGCTCGCCCTTGAGAGTCTGCTTGATGACCGGCGAGCCTTCGGGTTCCACGGCGACGGCCTTGAAGTCGGGGTTGCGTTCCTTGAAGTAGCGGGTGACGCCCGTGATCGTCCCGCCCGTGCCGACGCCGGTGACGATCATGTCCACCTTGCCGTCGGTGTCGTTCCAGATCTCCGGGCCGGTGGTCTCGTAGTGGACCTGGGGGTTGGCGGGGTTCTCGAACTGCTGTGGCATCCAGGCGTTGTTGGTGGTACCGACGAGTTCCGCGGCCTTGGTGATCGCGCCCTTCATGCCTTCGGTGGCGGGGGTGAGCACCAGGTTCGCACCCAGTGCCCGCAACAGCGCCCGGCGCTCCACGCTCATCGACTCGGGCATGGTCAGCGTCAGCTCGTAACCCTTCGCGGCGCACACGAACGCCAGCGCGATACCCGTGTTACCGCTGGTCGGCTCGATGACGTGCGTGCCGGGCTTGAGGATCCCGTCGCGCTCGGCGGACTCGATCATGGACCGGCCGATACGGTCCTTCACGCTCGCCATCGGGTTGAAGAACTCTAACTTGACCAGCACGGTCGCGTCCTTGGGTGCGAGCTTGCGCAGCCTCACCAGCGGCGTGTTGTAGACGGTGCTGATGATGTTGTCGTAGGTCTTGCCGTGCAGCAATGTAAGTCCTTGCTCGGTGGTCGAGGCCATGGGCATGCTTCTCCTGTGCCTGGATCGGTGTGATGCGATCGCTCCCGCCCGGACCGCATCGCGATATGGTATGTCACGGGGCGATTTACGACAAGAATAGCGGCAGATGGTGGCGGCGGGGGTCTTCTGGTTATTATGCATGCATGCCAAACCCCGCACCCGAGCCCGGCGGAAATAAGGCTCCCGCAAAGCGTCGCGGCAAACGCTTGCTCAAACGCGCCATGATTTATCTGCTGGTCATCTACCTGAGCTGGCTGCTGATCGGTTTTTTCATCCAGCGATCCATCCTGTTCCCGCGCTCGCTGGCGGGTGGCGGGGCGGTGGGCACATTAAACGGTATTGAAGTCCTAAATATCGAAACGCCTGACGGCCCGGTCGAAGCCTGGTTCATCCCCGGCGACGGCGTCAGTGCCGAGCACCCCGGCCCGCTCGTCATCTTCGCGCACGGGAACGCCGAGCTGATCGACCACTGGCCCGATGAGCTGCGCGGTTACAAACGCCTGGGTATCAGCGTGCTGCTCCCGGAGTTCCGCGGCTATGGCCGCAGCGCGGGCGAACCCGGACAACGCGCGATCACCGGGGACTACGTCAAGTTCTACGACATCGTCACGAAACGCCCCGAGGTCGATACGTCGCGCATCATCCTGCACGGCCGGAGCATCGGCGGGGCAGTCGCCGCGCAACTCGCCGCGGCCCGACCGTCCGCCGTGCTGATCCTGCAATCGTCACCCGCCAGCATCAGACGCATGGCGGCGCGTTTCCTCTTCCCGTTCTTCCTCGTCCGTGACCCGTTCGATTCCGTGCGCGTCGTGAAAAATTACGAAAACCCCGTGCTGGTCATGCACGGCAAAGTGGACAACATCGTCCCGCCCGCTCACGCCGACCGCCTCAAGAACGCATCCACCAACCCTCAGAGCGAACTTATCTGGTACGACGTCGACCACAACACGCTCCCGCCCACGCGTGCTTACTGGGACGACGTCGAGCGATTCCTAAAAGATACCGGCGTCCTCGAATAAACCCGCGCGGTTGCCCCCGACGCCCGCCGACCTACAATGCCTTCCCGCCGAGCCACGGGCCGGCCTCTCGCAACACACACAAGGCCCACGGGCCGGGAAAGGAATAACGCCATGACCGAACGCGCCGCCGCCATCACCCTCAAAGGCAACCCCATGACCCTCGTCGGCGATGCCCTCAAAGCTGGCGACAAGGCGCCCGCCTTCACCCTCAAGGCTAACGATATGTCCGACAAGACCCTCAAGGACTTCGCCGGCAAGGTCAAGATCCTCTCCGTCGTCCCGTCGCTGGATACCCCCGTCTGCGACACCGAAACACGCAAGTTCAACGAAGCCGCCGGCAAGCTCGGCGACGGCGTGGTCGTCCTGACCGTCAGCGTCGACCTGCCCATGGCCCAGAAACGCTGGTGCGCCGCCGCCGGCGTCGATAACGTCGTCACCCTCTCAGACTTCAAGGACCACAGCTTCGGCAAGGCCTACGGCGTCCGTATCAAGGAGATCGGCCTGCTCGCACGCCAGGTCATGGTCATCGACAAGAACGACACCATCCAGTACGTCGAACTCGTCCCCGAAGTCGCCCAGGAACCCAACTACGACGCCGCCCTCGCCGCCGCGAAGAAGCTGGCGTAACCCGGGCGGGCGGTTTCTTCGGCCGTTGTATGTCTGGAGCGTTCTTTTCGATTAAAAGACGATCGGTTCAGAGTTGGTAACATCGCAATCGAAGTGGCTGTGGTAGACCCGAGGGCTGTGGTTTGTCTCGGGTTTCCAGTTCCAGTCTTCCCCCAGCCAATAATTGACATCAAGATGTATCGGCTTGTCGGCTACCGTAAACGGGAATATCCATGGCTCGCTTGTGATCCCGTCATTGAGTACTAACTCATACTTACCCGGTTGTATCCGAAACATGAATGTGGTGTAGCCGTGGGGGTCATACTCAAACTCGCCGCTGCCTTCCCAATCGCCCCCGTACTTCTCACCCTCGTTGCGTATCTCGAACCTGATACTCGCAAAATTGGGTGCCTCCTGGTTGCAGATGTGCACGAACACATTGCCGCCGTATTTCACATTATTAACCGCGCGGATGCCGGGAACCACAATGCGCGTGTTATCGACCGTACACCCGGCTATCGTCAACAATGTATAGGCAGCCAGGATGAGCGGAGCAAAACGCATCATGTGTGTTATACCTTCAGGTTTTAATTGGCGGCATCGACCATTAAGTTTACATAGAAACACGCATCCGTCGGGGGGGGTCAACCCAGCACCTTCGCCGCCGCGTCGCGGTACACACTCTTGAGCGTTGCACCTTCAATCGCCGCCCCACGCAGCTGCGCCGTCGATTTTTCATCCACCGTCGGATCGATCATGTTTAGGTCCGGGTCCACGATCGGGCTGGGGCCGTCGTAGCCCGTCTCCATGAGCGTGCGCAGCGCCCAGTACCGGCTGGCGTAGAGGTCGAAGTCGATGTTGGTGTTGTTGGCGACGATGTCGGTGCCGAATAGGATCCTGCCGGGGTTACGTTCGCACAATTCGCGGAAGCGGTGGGGGTGTTTGCTCAGCTCCCTGATCTGCCACTTGGCGGCGCTGGTATCGATGACGTAATTCGGATGCCGGTCGAGGATGCCCTGCACGAAGTCAAGGTCCTCGGGGTTGCCGGACATGTGCGCGCCGATCCATTGCACATCCGGGTATTCATCGAGCAGGTCTTCGAGCTGCGTCAAGTGCTCCGCTTTGGTGCCGTATTTTTTTGTATCCGCATACGTCGTCGCGAACCACGTGTCCGGGTCGCCCACGTGCGTCATGAAGATACGGTAGCCCAGGTCGTAAGCGTGCTTGATGCTTTCCCGCCGGGTGGGGGAGTTTAAGTGGAACGCCTCCGGGTGCAGGTCTCGCCCGCGCGGGGCGGCCCAGAACTTGATGATCCGGCAGCCACGCTCGCGGAACTTCTCCATCCGGTAAAGCCAGTCCGTCGTGAACGTGCCCGGCTTCTCACGCGATTCGTAATTCGGCACGGCGATGTATTCGATCCGGTCACCGAACTCCGCATCGATCGCGTCACAGTTCTCCAGCTTCGTCATCGACACGGTCTTGGTGACGCCGAACAGGTCCGCCACCTCGAAATACTTGCGCGCCGCCTCGACGGTCCCGATGTGCGTGTGGATATCGATGATCGGCCCGGTATACCCAAACCGCCCGGCCTCGGCCCGGAAATCCAGCCCCAAACGGTTCGCATCATTGATCGGCTTATGGTTCAGCGTGGTCGGTGTCATGGCTTCCGTGGTTCGGTTTGCGTGTGTGATAATCGGTGATTCCAGCTATTCTATGCCTCTGAAACGATTTGGCGAATGTGAATATTCCATGACGCGCAACGATAACCAAGGCCCTGCCTCCCAGCCCCCGATCAAACTCGTCGCCATCGACCTCGACGGCACGCTGCTGCGCTCCAACAAACGGCTGAGCACCGCCAACGCACGCGCCATCGCCGAGGTCACCAACCGGGGCGTCCACGTTGTGCTCGCTTCCGCCCGCCCGCCCCGCAGCGTCCGCGAGGTCTACCACCGCCTCGCGCTCGACACTTTACAAGTCAACTACAACGGCGCGCTCATCCACGACATGCCCCGCGGCAAGCACGTCTTCCACCAGCCGATGTCCGTCGCGCTGGCGACGAAGATCGTCAAGTTCGCCCGCAAGATGGACCCGGATGTCGTCATCAGCGTCGAGGTGCTCGACAAGTGGTACACCGACCACGTGGATGACAAACTCCCGACCGAAACCAGCAAACGCTTCGAGCCCGACTTCGTCGGCCCGTTGGGCGCGTTCCTCACCGTCCCCGTTACCAAGCTCATGCTCCTCGCACCCCCGGAGAAGCTCAAGCCCATCCACGAAGCTATCCGCACCAAGTTCGCCAAACACATCGCGATCCTCATCAGCGACGACTACCTCATCCAGCTCGTACACAAGCAGGTCGACAAGGCCAGCGCCCTGCAACGTGTCGCCGAGGTCTACGGCGTCCCGCAAAACCAGGTCATGGCTATCGGCGATGCACAAAACGACCTGGGCATGATCCGCTGGGCCGGGTTGGGTGTGGCCATGGAAAGCGGCTGGGACCACCTTAAAAAGGCCGCCAAAGTCATCGCCCCCTGCAACGACGACGACGGCGTGGCCCACGTCCTGAAAAAATACATCCTGGACCGTGGTTGAAATAAAAATCCCCGCCGCGGGCGGTGAGGCTCGCGGCGGGGACCACTTGGAGGATTGACTTAGGAGAATGGTTTAGGCTTCGGCTTGGTCTTTCGGCCGAACGGCTGATCGTTATTAATTCACCTCGATCTTGCGCGGCTTGACTTCCTCGCGCTTCGCGAGCTTGAGCGTCAGCACGCCGTCGCTGAGTTTCGCGTCGACCTTGGATTCATCGACCTGCACCGGCAGCTTGAAGCTGCGCGCCACACGCCGGTAGCACCGCTCGGTCAGGTGCTGTTCGCCCTTGACCTCTTCGCTCTTGCGTTCGGCGCTGATGCTCAGCACGCCCTGTTCGAGCGTCACGCTGATCTCATCCTTCTTAAAGCCCGGCATCTCCGCCTCGACGGTGATCGCGTTTTCATCCTCGCGGATGTCCACGGGATACGCCGCGGTTGCCAGGTCGCCGTTGGGCATCGACCAGCCGGCGTTCACGACGCGGTTGATCTCGCGTTGCAGTTCATCAAACGGGTTCGAGTAGATTCGCCTGAGTGTCGGTAGCATGGTGAAACCTCCTTTCAGGTTCATTGTGGTTACGCTCACTTAGGCCGGGCGGTTCACCCGCTCCCGGCCCGCCGACGCCCCACATAGTCGCAACCCCCATGCCGAAACCGGATTTTGTAAATCACTGAAAATAAAGAATATGTAACTCAGACCGATCGCCCGCTCCTGCCATATCGGCAGCCCCGCCCCCAAACCCTGCACCCTCGGCACTCCCACCCCCAAAGCCCGGTCATGGCCCAATGGGCCTTGGCCGGGGTTCCTCAATCTCCCCGCGTCCCCACACACCAACGCCGCTTGCGGCTTAGCGTTCTTGTCCTACAACCTTTCATCTCCATCCCCATCCGAAATCCCCCATCCCCCATCTCTTCCACCCCGCTACAATGCCCCGCTATGTCCATCACCGCCGCCATCCTCGGGCCCACCGGCTACACAGGCTACTACCTGATCGATATCCTCCTGCGCCACCCGGGCCGAACTCGCCTACCTCGCCAGCCACCGCGATGAGCTGCCCGACATCCGGGAAGTCTTCCCCGCGCTCTTAGGCCGGCTCGAAGACGAAGTGGCGCACTGTCGGCCGATCGACCCCGCCGTCATCGCCGACGCCGCCGACGTCGTCTTCCTCGCGCTGCCGCACAAGGCCGCCATGAGCTACGCGCCGCAACTGCTCGACGCGGGCCTGCGCGTCATCGACCTCTCCGCCGACTACCGGCTCGCCAGCGCCGCGCTCTACGAAAAGGTCTACGAGACCCCGCACGCCGACCTCGAAAACCTCGCCGAAGCGGTCTACGGCCTGCCCGAATTAAACAGAGACCAACTCCCGGGCGCGATGCTCGTCGCCAACCCCGGCTGCTACCCGACCGCCGCCGCGCTCGCCGTCGCGCCGCTGTTGTCCCACAGCCTCATCAAACAGACCCCCATCATCATCAACGCCGCCAGCGGCACCACCGGCGCGGGCAAATCGCTTAGCGATATGCTCCACTTCGCCAACCAGAACGAGTCCTACCTGCCCTACGGCAAGATCGGCCAGCACCGGCACCAGTCCGAGATCGAGCAGACCCTGTCACTCGTCGCCGGCAAACCCATCCACACGCTCTTCGTCCCGCACCTTCTGCCCATCGACCGGGGCATCCTCGAGACCATCTACCTCGAACCCGCCGACCCCGACGTCACCGAGGAAGAACTCTTCGAAGCCTTCGCCGACGCCTACGAGGACGAGCCCTTCGTCCGCGTCAAGGAAACGCTCCCCAACGTCAAGCACGTCGCCGGCACCAACTTCTGCGACCTTACCGTCCGCCTCGTCCGCCAGCCCGACCACACCCAGGTCGTCGTCTTCAGCGCCATCGACAACATGATCAAAGGCGCCTCCGGCCAAGCCATCCAGAACATGAACGCCGTCTTCGGCCTGGATGAGACGACGGGGTTGATTTGAATTTAACTACACGTTCAAGCAACTAGTTACAAAAGCGAACAGTAGTACGCATGTGTTAGGAGGCACATGGTTTAGAAAATAATATTTATTGCAGACTTAATATCTTGCCTGTGAATAACGGGCATGGTATAAAAATTGACACCGGTTTATCGGGTGCTTGCTCGCATCCAGATACTCTCGGAAAGGAGAGGGAGACGATGTTGTTACGCGCATCTGTGAGCCTAAAGGCTGGCCTATGTCGGTGTCAGTCGGCTTGTGTCATACTATTGTGGTCACTCATCCTGATTGCAGCAGACGAATGTAATGCTTATGTTTTTACTCGTATTGTAGATTCAGGCGTTATGGCGCCCGGGGGGACAGCTAATTATCTGCATTTTGGGCACATTTCTACTGACGGAAAGGATATAGCATTTTGGTCGGTTAATTCGAACGGGATTCGTGGCGCGTACCGCACTTTGAATGGTTCCGTTGAATTAATCGCCGATGGGAATATGCCAATTCCCACAGGGAGTGGAAATTTTCAGGAGTTTGGTCCACCCTATGTTCAGGGGAATAAGGTCGTATTTGCCGGTGGTATATCCTCTACATCAATGCTATTTATCAATGAAGGAAACCACACCACGAGGTTATTGGGTGACCCCGTGATGTTAAGCGGGACATTCCAGACTATAACCAGATTCAATGACATCAGTTTTGTTGGGGATGACATCGGGATCTCTGTCCAGGGTGATGCTGGTGGCGACGGGGTTTTTTTGATTGTTGACGGTTCGTTGGAACTGGTCGCCGATGACGCGACTGGTATACCGGGTGGATCAGGGAATTTTTTCGGTTTCCAAGAAGTAAGCAATTATGGATCTAATATCGCTTTCACGGCAATCGGCCCCGTAATTGGTCGACCCGACAGGAATGGTTTATATGCATACAGGAATGGAAGTATCGAATTAATTGCCAATAATGCGACACCGGTTCCACAAGCATCAGTTAACCTATTTCAAGGATTTAATAATCCAATTATGCAGGGCTCAACGGTTTATTTCATGGGGCAGTATATTAATGGAGTGGGGCAAGGCATATTCCGTGATGATGGATCAGGGATTGTCCCGGAAATTACGACGGCACCAGTAACGTTTCCATTTGGTGGCGGTGGTCGGTTTACGTCATTGTCTCTGGTCGGTGCCGACGATGACAACCTTGTGGTTAACGGCTTTGATACGTTAGTCCCCGGGGCCGAATCGGTCTACTTGCGATATAACGGTCAGTGGCATGTCGTGATCCGTGACAATGACATCATTGATGGCGTCATGGTCGTGGACATCAAGAATGTAGCCTTCGATGGTGATATGATCGCATTGGCACTAAAGATGGCTGATGGCAGCGAGGCCATCTACACCGTTGTTGTACCCGAACCTGCTTCAGTAGCGATCACGATTCTGGGTGGTTTGATTGTGATACGGCGTCGTTAAGGGGCGCCGTGGTTCAGCCATGTAACGGTAAACCGTGCATGCACTGCATCACAACTATCTTCCGGCAATTCAGCGATCAGGCTGAGTAAAACCGAGCTAAGTCCATGGACCTTTAATATGACTTAATCTCTGGTAATACATGCCGTGGTAAACTGACCACCCTGAACGCACCACCCCTAATTCTCGGAACCCCCTCATGCCCTGCCTCACCACCAGTGCCCCGGTCCTGCTCGTCCGTGACGTCAAGGCCTCGGCCGACTACTTCCGCGATTGCTGCGGCTTCAAGTACGACCAGCTCTGGGGCGAGCCGCCATGCTTCTGCATGGTCTGGCGCGACAACCTCTGCATCATGCTCAGCCAGACCGACCAGCACGAGAAGATCGTGCCCAACTGGCAGGTCGTGCACCAGATGTGGGACGCGTATTTCTGGGTCGACGATGCGGACGCGCTGCACGACGAGTTCGTCAAGGCCGGCGCGAAGATCGACTACGGCCTGGAAGACAAGCCCTACGGCTGCCGCGAGTTCGGCATCCAGGACCTCGACAACCACGACATCGCCTTCGGCCAGGACCTGGACAAACACCCACGCAAGGTGTGAAGTGAAACTGGGTAAACCCGTGTTGCATGAATGGGTCGTTTTCTGCCGATTCAAGCGTGAAATGCGCAGGATTAAGGTTGCGGCAGGAGGGGCCGTGCCCTAAACTGCTTTCACATACATGCGACGATGAAGCGGAGGGCGAGACTTTGTTTGATTAAGTCAGCCCTTTTTTTATTTGGGGGTCATCATGCTTGCATCGAGTGGATTATCAGCGTTGGTTTTCTCTGTGTTGACCGGGTCCACCGGGCCGATCATCGGCGGCAGTCCAGATATACGGTTTAATGGACCCTCCGGGATATTCACCGCGGGTGCTTTAGAATCTGATGAGTTTGTCAGGGTGGTGGATGAGATCGGTGGGCGGGCCTTGACCGAGCCACTTACCGTGGACACACTCGCGTTCCACGGCTTTTCTGACATCAACGCTGCAACTCCTGCCGTGCTCCCCGCCGGGACAATTGTGGTGTCACTCTATTTTCATGTTGATCCCGTCGGTTCACCTTCACTGCCGATAGACTTTAGCGCATGGCTCAGGACTGATGGCCCGGTTGCACTGATATACAGTGATGCTTTGCTCGATGCTTCCTGATGCGATCGTGGGTAGTCCATCGAATTTTGCCACCCACCGGCCTGGTCGGCCGCGGCTTGGAGGTGGATACGGATCTCGTCGATATGACACCCGCAGCCCTTCGTGATGTTACAACCACGGTCGCTGGTCCGTGTCCGGCGATGATATCGACAGCATCGCGTCCATGATAATAGCGATCGGCCTGCCGGAACCGACTACCGCGGTTACCTTCGCGGCCCTGTCCTGTGTGCTGCTAAGACGCGGCCGCCGTTTTGCGTGACAACACTTTAGTGGTATCCCCACGCCACCGATTCAACAGGCCGTGACCGCTTCTGTTTTCCCTTAGCACCCTCCTCGATACAATCCGCCTCTACAAGGAGGCGTTATGTCGATCGAGGAAAAGGCAGAGATCGAAGATTGTCCGGCAATACCGTCGATGTGCGTTCAACCGCGGCGACCTCGTTGCCGCTCAAAGCGTTGCTCGCAGACGATGCCGGTGAGGCGTCCTGGGCAGGGGGTGTTCGAGAAGATCGAGCCGATCTGGCGACGGCAGTCGACGGCTGCGGGATTGGCAGCTCAGGATCGAAGGACTGATCGCCGAGGCAGCACCGTCACCGCACACTACACCGGAACCAGCGCTAAAAAGCCCCGGCCTTCGGCGTGATGACCGGCAGTCCTGACTTGTCGCGATGGAATGGTTCGGAATCGAACAAGGGCAAACGCCGCTGAGGCTGCCCGCAGAAACGCCGCCAACCCGGAGGCTGGCGCAGTTAAGGCATCCACTTTAAGAGTGCATTTGCTGAACCCCTCGCCCGGGGGAGGCCGGGAGAGGGGCGAACACCCCGAAACTTTGGCCCCATACTGCTCATCCATCAATCAGGCTTCTCATACGCCTCCCGCACCGTCAGCCATTCAAGCGGCGGCGATGTGTTGCCACGGGGGTAGCTCCCAAACATCGGGTCCCGGAACAGCAACATCCGCCGACCGTTCGTGCTGATCCACAAGACCGAGCGGGAGCTTGGCACCGGTAAAGGGCCGAGCGTTTCGCCCGTCTTGGCGTGGACGAGCACGATCCCCGGCTTGCCATTGATTTGTACACCCGGGCCGATGGCGATCCACGGCTCGGTAAATGTGATGTACCCATCCATGCCGTATTTGTACGCCGGACCCTCGATCCGAAGCGTCGGCTTGTCAGTGCCCAAAGCGTACGTCTGAATCAGATTGCCGAGCGCGGGATGCTCATAAGTTGCTACGACGAACCCGTCACCCAGGTGGACGTTTCCCCGGCCATGCTCCGCGTAGAACACCGGACCGCGCCCGACTGGCCGTTGTGTTTTGGCATCAAAGTACTGGAGCCAATAATCGGTTGGGACGTGTCGCCCGTTGTACAGCCCGTGCGGGTTATACATCAGTGCGGTCAAGCGCCCGGTTTCCGGATCGTAACGCACATCCTGCGCCACCGCATCATCTTCATTGTCATCGCCGGTCTGTGCGCCCGGCCACGTCGATTGCATCCTCGCTTCCGTCTCCAGTGACGGCAGCTTGCAGAACTCGAACTTCGAGACCGTCGGCCGGCCCAGGGACGATGTACGCAACATCAGCTTCCGGCCATTATCAACCTGCCTGAGCCACCACGAACCCCCGTCTGAAAATGATCGTTCCGCGATTGTGTTCCCCGTTTTGACATCGATCACAGACAACTGCGCCTCGCCCGGGACGGGCCATTCCATCCGGGGCATCAGCTTGTTGTCGTGCGCGACGTATGTCACCAGCGATTGCCCGTCAGGCGACAGAAAAACCTGGCTGTGGAGGTGCAGTTCGTTCTGCAAGTACCCCTGCGGGTGCGCCACCTCGCGGACCACTTCGCCGCTTTCGGCGTCGATCACAACGGCTACAAAATACCCGGTGCCCGGGTCGATCGGCTCGCTGACCCATTCCCGGCCCGCCGGCCTGTGATCCTCACGCATCATCCAAAGCGCCACACGCTTGCCGTCCGCCGACGCCGCGGCCTTGAGTAACTGACCGTCCGGCACAGGCACGGCCCGCCGCTCCACCGCAACCTCCTCGCCCTCGGGCGACACCTCGATCGTGTGCTCCGCCTCCGGCAAGGGTTCAACCTCATCCATCGCCAACTGCGCCTGCTGTTTCGACAACGCCTCGGCCAGCTCCGCGTCGTATTTCTCTTCATCCTCGAAACGGTACACCGCCAGCCGGTTCTGACGCCCGTCGATCAGGTTGAACGCGACGAACGTCGAGCCGTCCGCCGAGTAGCAACGGTGCGTTGTGCCCTGCGGTACGACAACCTTGCGCGGCCAGGACCACGACTGCTGCTCACGGTCATATCTCCAGACGATCCGTTCGCTTCGGGGGTCAATGGAACTGGCCATCGATCCCGCGACGAACAAGTAACGATTGTCCATCAGTACCGACCCCGCGCCCCATAGGCCCCCTTCGTAAGTACGATTTTCAAGCGCAAGCGTACCTTCGGGCAATTGCCAGTAGCGTTTGGGGCCTTCTCGATGCTCTTCCGGGGGAACCGGCACCCGAGCGGAGACGTACCGGCCATCCGCCGAGAACATCACACCGCGGTAGCAGCTCACATTGTCGCTTACCATCAACCGATCGACCAGCGAGCCGTCCGTGAGTTTGAGCCGCAGCCAGTGCAACCGGCCCGATCCATCTTCCCCGGTCAACGCTCCCAGCCACAGTTCGTCAGAGGCTTCGTCGATCCGCCAATCCACCCGTTCAAAAAACTGCTGACCGGACTTCGCCGGTGTGGGCGGTGACCAGGCCGGGTCGATCCGGGCCGCTGTCTCAAGCGTCTCGGATGACATCTTTTCAAGCCGCGTTTGATTGGTTTCAGGGTCATACGACAACCGCCATACCCAACGCCCGTCAGGGCTGAAACGCCATTGCCAATCGGTGATGGACGTGGCCCGTTCACCACCGTCAAACGCCCGCGCCACGGTATGTCCGGCATCGCTCAACGCCAGCGTTTGCATTTCCCACCCGTCATATTTCGCATACGTCCGGCCAGGGTCGCCAGATGCGTGGGGCACTTTCGTATAAACATGTCGCCACCCCACCAGCCGATCCGTCGCGGGCAGGTACATCACCCGTTGATCACCGACACCGCTGAAAGCCACCCACAGGCTTTCATCCGGCAACTCCACCTCGCGCACGATCGTGCGGGTCACTAAATCGAGTTCCAGAAACACCGGGTCGTGTTTGGCCTTGCCCTCGCGGATCGACAGGAAACTGACCGGCTCGCCCCGGTCGGCGATGCACCAGAATGTTTTACCGTCATCGCTGATCCAGCCCTGCGCGATCGCGCGGTAGCCGACGAAGTCACGCTTCCAGTCCGGTTCGCGGTACACGCCCGCCGGCGGCAGGGGGACGGTGACCGTGGGGATGTCCTCCGCCGACGCGGCGGGGCCGACGCCGATGAGCAAGACGATCACAAGAATAAGTCTCATATGATTGCGTAAACGCAAGCGACGAAGCGCGTGTGTGATCTGTCGCATGATCACCTCCGGTTCGCGTGACAGGTGCCCGATCCGCCCCCGTGTCGAAACAGTATGCCCATTCCTTTTCGCCGGGCCAAACCGGGTCGGGCAACCAATATAGATAAGTGCGTTACGACGAAACCAGCCGGCCGGTTGCATGAAAAGCCGGGGCGGTCTGAAAAATCTGCTTATGCCCAACTTGTGGCCGACACAGCGCCACGGCGGCCCCCCGTCGACGGGAACGTCATGCCGTTGTGATCCGGCGCGCGCGGGGTTGGGCTTCCCGTCTAACTATAGAAGGTCATTCTGAACGGCATATGGTCCGGTGCGTATGGCGTAGTACATAGAGACTGCTTGAGTCTTACGATGGACAATCAACGCTTATCGTCCACAAGTATGCGCCCAACCCCGCACAAGAGCGCGGCCGACCCTGCACGTTACACGCCCACCGCCTCGCATAACATCACCCGTCCGCCGTCATCTCACGGCCCCACACGCGGATTTCGCGCGAACTCCGCCCCGTGCATCACGGTGAAAACCCAGTGATTCCGATCATCTTTATGGCCGCCGGCCGCGCTTGTGCGCATGCGCACACTTATGGTCGCACCCATCAGTATGGTTTGCCAGAAACCGGAATCCTACAACACCGTTTCCCACTTGAACTCTTCCAGGTGTTGACGGAGCTTGCCGATGTTGGGGAAGCGTTTGAGGATCAGCGAATGCTTCATGCCGGCGCAGATGTACTTGGCTTCGGGGGGGAGCTTGGCGTAGTGGGGCTTGCCGCCCAGGCAGTCATAGAACACGCCGATGGTGTCGTAGATGTCCTGGCTCTGCTTGAATTTGGCGGGTTTGCCCCAGTCGTAGAAGTCCACGAGCCTGAGGGTGAAGCCGACGCCTTTGGGGTCGATGAGGATGTTGTCGGTGTGGACGTCGCCGTGGTACTCCCCGGCCCGGTGGATCGGCTGCAGGCCCAGGACGAGGTTGTAGAGCACGTGCAGGGCGATGTAGGGACGCAGGCGTTTGCCGCGTCGGCGTTCGATCCACCGGCCAAGCGGCTCGCCGGCGCACAGCTCGCTGATCATGGCGATAGTCTTGTTGCCCTTGATCGTGAGCGTCTCGGAGTGGTGGTACTGCAGCACGATCGGGCAGCGGCGCAGGGCGTCGAGCTTGCGCGCGTGGCGGATGGAGCGCTGGCGTGTGGGGTCGCAGTGGGGGAAGTAGCTCTTGGCGGCGCGGAGGATGCCGGTATCGGTTTCAAGGACCTCGTAGACCTCGCCCTCGATGCCCCGGCCGATGAGCGAGCGGACGACATAACCGCGCCCCAGCTTGCGACCGGGCTTAAGACCGAAGCTGCTGATTTTCTCTGGCATGGGAGGTAGGCGCTGTCGCGCTTAGTGGGCTTCTGCGGTCTGGGGGTCTTCGGCCGGCTCTCGCCTGGGTTCGCCGGATTCGCCGGTGGGTTTCGCGATCGACTTGCGGTCTGGCGCCAGCACCATCGTCGCGCGTCGGCCCATCATCTTCGGCTCGGACTCGATCTTGGCGACGTCCGCCAGGTCGTCACAGATCTTGCGCATCGAGTCAAGCCCGAGGTTGCGGTGGGCCATCTCCCGGCCGCGGAAGAGCATGGTGAACTGGACCTTGTCTCCGTCGACGAGGAACTCCCGGGCCTTGCTCATCTTGATCTCAAGGTCGTGTATATCGATCTTCGGACGCAGACGGATCCCCTTAAGCTCGCTCTGTTTGGCGTGGCTGCGTGCCTTTTGCTCTTTCTTTTTCTGGGCGTACTTCCACTTCCCGTAGTCCATGATCTTACAGACCGGCGGATCGCCCTTGGGCGCAACCTCGACGAGGTCGAGCCCTGCTTCTTTGGCTAGGCGTTTGGCTTCATCGACTTCGACAACGCCGACGGGGTTGTCGTTTTCGTCGATCAGACGGACCGGAGAGATTCGGATCAGGTCGTTGATGCGCAGTCGTTTGCCGGTTTCGCGCGGCTGGGGTCGGGAGCGTCCTTTAGCGATGGGAAGAGCCTTTCGGTGGGGGAATCGTCGATCCGTGGCGCGGCGGAGGGCCGGGCCTTCGTGCGGATGTTATGTCGGCCTGAACGGGAAACGCTCCCGGATCACGGCTGGGTCCGGGCGCACGAATGACATCCCGGCCGGCCGAGGCCTTGATATAACCGCCTACAGATTATCGCTCCAAGGCCCCGTGAGCAAGAACAGACCTTGTGAAATCCGGAATTTATGTGTTAGGAACCGGGGCGGAAAAGCCCGCCCGTTAAACCCACGTGCAGAACTGCCGGACGAGCATCAACAGCCAGTAGGCGAAGGGGCGACGACGATCAGGGGAATCGATCACATCGGACACCGCCGAAGCCCGGGATGCTGCTGCCCGAAAGTCTTTGATCCCGGCGTCCCGCTTAAAAAGGCTGGCGACCAGGTCCCGAACTGCCCGATCAGGCCCAACAGCAGGCCCGGCAGGCGGCGTACCACAGGAGGTAGGGCACGTGTTGGAACACCGCCGCTGCGTCCTGCCTGAGCCAATACCCGCTGACCTCGTGATGATTGGCGATGGCGAGGTAGTGGCGAGGGCTGCGGCGAACAGCATCCCGCCGATCAGGCCCTCCCAGGTCTTTCCGGGGCCCAACCAGGGGATGGTTGTGTTTGCCAATGGCCCGGCCGGTGAAGTAGGCCCCGATGTCGCCAGGACTTGGTGATGCCGATGATGGCGATCAGTGTCAGGCGGAGTGCGGAGCGGATAGCCGTAAGGGTAGCCCGGCAGGACGCAGATAAACGAATGCGAACATCCCGGCGGCGGCGGCGTGGATCGCTGGTTCGGCCCTTTCGGCTGTGGATCACCAGCGTCGCCGAACAGCCCCGCCATGGCCGAGCCGTAGATCGCCACAGCGGTCTGGGTCTGGGTCCAGTGGGGGATCGCGTGAAAAGCACCAGCCCAAGCAGGCCGCTGAGCATGATGACCAGGGTGTCGATCGTGACGCCTTTGGCCCGGAAGATCAGGCACAGTTCCTTAGCCTTTAGCGACCAGCACGGCGAAACACAACGCTCAGCAGGCCCGCCGGCAGGTAGGTTCAGCCGAAGAACAGCAGCGCCCTGCACCGCCGTACCCGTCAGATCGACCCCGGTCAGGAAGCTGTCCAGGATCACGACGCCGATCGGGGGCCGCGATCATGATCGGGCCGAAGAGAATGAGCCGGTACTTGAGCATGGCGGGCATGGTACCCGATGCAAGGCGGTTGTCACCCGGCCGGGCCTGTGTTGGCCGGACCCGCCGGTATCAATTACCTTTTAGCCTTGCCGATGATGTCCAAGCGACCCCTGAAACAAATTGGCCCGACAGTGGTGTGGGCGTGCCTGGCGCTGCTGCTTTGGGGCGGGCCCGTGTCTGCACAGGGGCTGACGGCGGCGGCGGACGATGCCGGGCTGTGGCTGCTGAGCCCCGAACCGGACCGCCCGGGCGTGTTCACGCTGCAGTACCGTGCCCACAGCGACCCGCCGACACTTATTAATAAAGTCCAGACGCTGCGCGGCGATGTTCGGCCGAACAGCGTCGCGGCGCGGGACCACACGCTCTGGGTCTATTACCCCGACGGCGAGGTGCAGGCGATCACCGCCGAGCCTTCGATCCTCCAGGACGGCTGGACCTACCGCACGCGCGTCGAGCCCAGCCTGCCGACCGATGTGACCGTGCGCGCGGCCGCCGCGAGTGCTTCCGGGCCTTGGGCATTAGTCCGTGTCGAAGACCACGAAGCCTTGCGTGAGCTTGAGGCATTCGGCGCTATCTCTCACACGGCGCGGGATAACGATGTATCCAAACGCCGGCGTAATCTGGCGATCGGGTTGCCGCCGGGCTACGGGATCGAAGACCGGAGAGAAAGCACATCGACGGAACCATCGGATCAGACGGGTTCACCAACCCGGGCGGATACGACCACGGATGCGAAAGACGATAAGGCCGTGTCCCTTGCGTTGCCGGTCGATCGTTTGTTGCAGTTGGAGCAGGGGCACTGGCGTGTCCACCCGCTGCCTGAGGACTGGGCGCACGGGGCCAGGGCCTGGCTCGTGGCCGTGGACGGGCAAAGCGCCCCGACACTTATCACGCGTGCCTCCGGCCGGGTCGAGCGTCACGGCGCTGCGTTTGACGTTTATCACCACGTCGATGAGGACCAGACCCACTGGCAGCGGCAGACGTACACGCTCGATGCCGGGGCGGACCAGGCGGGTACGGTTTTCGTGGGCGTCGAGTCGCAGCTTGTGGGCGCACAGTTCACATTTGATGGCGGGCAGTTGTGGGCCGAGTTGTCGGTCCTGCGCGGCGGGAAGGTGCTGCCGGTGGGGCGGATGACGTTGCGGGATGTTGCGTCAGGCAACTGGGGATTGCTCGGGACCGGCAACACCGCCAGCCTGGTTGCCCGGCCGGCGGTTGAGGGAACGGGTGATGATTCCACGGATGCGCACCTTGAGTTTGTATGGACACAGATGGACCTTCGTGGCAATCCCGTACTCGATCAGACCGGGCTGGCGATGAAGGTGCGCGGGCCGATGGACGACCTGGTGCAGTACCTGATGCTCGCGTTTATCGCCGTGCTGGTGACGGTGTTGATGCTGGCGTTCTGGCGCAGGGATGCGGCATGGAACAAGCTGGAACTGCCCGACACGCTCATGGTTGCCGACCTGGGCCGGCGCGCTATCGCCGCCGCGATCGACATGGCCCCGGGGATGCTGGGAGCGATGTTTTACTTCGGCTTGAATTTCGAGGAACTGATGCTGCGCTGGCCGGGTAACGGCCTGGCGCACACACTCGAACAGGTCACACCAGGCAGCATCGTCATCGCCGCCTTTGTCACCCACACCACGGTCAGCGAACTATGCTTCGCACGCACACTCGGCAAACTCATCACCGGTCTGCGCACCACGGCGCTCGACGGCTCACGCCCCAAAGCCTGGCAGTTGCTGGTCCGCGGCCTGCTGAAAATCCTCGACCTGATCCCCGGCGCGTGGCTGCTCCTGATGCTCCCCGTGATCGCCCCGCACAGACAGCGTCTGGGCGACCTGGTCGGGCGAACTGTTGTCGTCAGCGATGCGCCGCCGGTGGAGGGAAACAGTGAATCCGATGACCCGGATGATTGGTCAGATTGATTTGCCGCGAATGAACGCGGATAAACGCGGATATGAGAATGAGTGCGCTTGGCCCAACAACGTGGCCCCCGAAATGTATGCTGGGGTTTGGAAGGCGCTGGAATTCAATCACTTCTTATTTGCGTTCATCCGCGTTCATTCGCGGTTAAAAAACTCATTCCGCCGCCGCTTCGAGCGCGATCAGTGAGTAACAGGTGACGAGATTGGGGTCGCCTTCCATCCAGCGGTCGGCGTCGTTGGTCCAGGAGCCGTCGGGTTTCTGGCGTGAGGCTACGGCGTCGACCAGGTCGTTAGCCCAGTCGTGGTGAACGCCGTCGGCGGTCAGGAGCGTGGTCTCGCCGTAGGCGTCGAGGGTACGGGCGAAGGTCATGTAGTAGTAATACAGGCCCTGTTGGTTGAGCGCTTCGGGCAGGCCGGGGTTTTTGTCGAGCGTGTAGTTTCGGCCGATCCAGCCGAGGGCGGCGACGACGCGCGGGTCGTTGCGGTCGAGCTGGGCGTAGAGGTAGCTCTTGAAGCCGGCGTAGGTCATCGAGCCGTAGGTCCGCAGGCCGGAGACGGGTTGGCCTTTTTCCGCTTCGTCCATCTGATCGGGGTTGGCCTTGGATTCGGGGACGCCGATCAGGTCCTTGTTGATGCTGGTGGAATAGATGAAGCCGCCATCTTTTTCGATCAGGCCGCCGAGCAGTTCGTTGCTGTCGATGCCCTGGCATCGGCTGATGAAGACGATGGCGCGTGTGAAGGCGGGGTCTTTGCAATCCAGGCCCGAGTCGTACAGGCCTTGGAGCATGAACTGTGTGTTGGACATGTCGGGTCGGCCGTGGTTGCCGTAGCCCGCGCCGCCGTAGAAGGGGTGGGACTCGTCGACGACCTTGCCGTCGGGCCCGGTCTGCCCGTCCCATTGCAGGCCGCGGAGGTAGTCCTGTGCATTCTTGATGGTTTGTTCCATGCCGGGACGGTCACGGAAGAGGTCAAGCGCGGTGAGGCAGATGGAGGTGTTGTAGTTGTCGAGGATGCCGGCGTGGATGCCGCCGTCTTCCTGGACGTTTGAGAGGATATAAGCGAGTGCTTTTTCGATCTGCGGATCGTCGGTGGGGACGAGTCCGAGTTGATCATCGAGGTGACGGCCATGGCGGTGATGGCGGGCCGGGCTTGGATGTCCAGCTGCCGTCGCTGGGTGGGTGGATTTGGGGTAGGCGACACCTTGCTGGATTGCGGCCCGGGCGGTGGCGTCGTGGACTGTGTCGATCGCGCGGGCCGGCTGCGGCAGGCACGCAAACAACGCTAAAGCGGCGAAAAAGACGATAACGGTGTTACGCATGTGGCTGCCCCTTCGTATGGATGGTTGTGGGGATTATAGCCCATCGGGGCTGCATAAGGCGGGCGGGTCCGGCGTTATACACACAAACAAGGGCGGAGCATTCAGATGAAAAATCGGTTAACGGATGTGCTGTTCGCGGTGTGCCTGATCGCGGTTTTGTGGGCGGCGACGGTGGCGCAGGGGCAGACGCCGCTATATAAGGTCGAAACCATCAGCGACACGTGGGTGGATGCGGCCCGAGACGGGCGGGAGGTGCCGGTCAAGGCGTATCTGCCGGCGGATGCGCAAGGCCCACGGCCGGTGATCATCTTTTCGCACGGGCTGGGCGGCACGCGCGATGGCTACGGCTACCTCGGGGAGTTCTGGGCGTCGCACGGCTACGTCAGCGTCCACCTGCAACACCTGGGCAGCGACGATGCGGTGTGGCGCGACGCGAAGCTGGGGCAGCGGATGAGCGCGATGCGCAAAGCCACCACGGATCTTTCCAACAGCCTGAACCGGCCGTTGGATGTCACGTTTGCGATCGACCGGCTCGAAGCGCTGAACCGTGAAGCAGATTCACCCTGGTTTGGCAGGCTTGATCTGGAACATATCGGGATGGCGGGGCACTCGTATGGCGCGTTCACGACGATGGCGATCGCCGGGCAGGCGTTTGTTGGGCGTGGCGGGCAGACGAGTAACCTGGCCGACGAACGTGTGGACGCCGCCATCGCCATGAGCCCGCAGGCGCCGCGCAACAAGAAGCATTACGATGCGAGCTACGCCGAGATAGCCATCCCGCTGTTCGTGATGACGGGCACGGACGACACATCGCCGATCGGCTCTACGTCAGTAGCCGACCGCCGCGTCGCGTTCGACCACACGCCCGGCCCGGCGGAGGGCGGCCCGGAGGTTTACCTCGTCACGTTCACGCACGGTGACCACATGATCTTCTCGGGTCGGCCGCGCCGCGGTTTCGATCCACCTGCCGGGGGAGACGACAAGGTCTTTCAGGCGCACATCTGCCAATCAAGCCTGGCGTTCTGGGACGCGTACCTGACCGGGGACGAAGCATCCCGCGAGTGGCTGCGCGGCGGGGGGTTTGAGAAAGAGCTGGGCGATACGGGCGTGTTCGAAGTGAAGCCTTGAGTTACCAGCCATCATGAGACAGGTCGGTCGGTGCCGGGTTGCGCAAGACGTTGACTAACTCGATCCCGGTCTTGACGAACAAGGCCGTGATCGCACCCATGATGATCAGCATGAACAGGATCGCGACCGACTGAAACGTCAGCAGGGCGAGCAGGTAGTTTAAGATCATCAACCCCAATCCGACGCACTGGATACTCAGGATCACCAGCGCGACGATCGTGGCCGGGCGCCCACCCGAGCGTACCCAGAACGCCAGGATGCCACCAGCCGGGAGAAACAGCAGCACCACGCTGCCGATCGCCATCGCCGGGCCCATGTGAGGGGAGCATCTTCAGGGCTTCTTCCCGGTTGGGGATGTCCTGTGGCATGTTCTCCATGATCTCGGCGTTGCTCATCACCATCAGGCCCAGCCCGGTCAGCCCGCAGCAGCAGGAGAGCACGAACTGCAGGCCCGCGCTGAGCCATACATAGACCGCCGCTTTGCCGCCGGCCGGAGTGGGGCCGGGGCCTTGCGGGGCGTAGGCGTTCTGCCAGTCGCCGGGGGGTTCCAGTCCTGGATCAAGTGTTGACATGCGGGCAGCATAACCCGTTTCAAGCCGCTGCGCTACCGCTGGTGTCGCCAGGCGGGCGTTGCCGATATAGGCTACGGCCTAATTGAGCGGATACGCATGAAGAAACTGATCTCGATCACACTACGTCTGGTCCTCGCGGCGGCGGGTATCGGGTACATCGTCTGGACACTCTCCTGGCACGACCAGGTGATCGTGCCGGCGGGGTATGTCTACGCCGACGGGGCGGTGGCCGGGCAGGACACGGCGCTTAAATTGCTGTCCCACGACAGCGACGGGCTGTACACGCTGCAAGGCCCAGGCGAGGGAGAGTTGGTCAGGGTCGCTGTCCCCGAAGACGACATTTCCGCGGACCAGCCCCGGCACAAGCCGGGGATCGTGTCGATGCTGCGCGACGCGGATTGGAAGCTTCTGGTGATCGGTGTGGTGTTGATGCTGCCGGTCTTCCCGATCCAGGCGGTCAGGTGGTGGCTGCTGATGCGTTGCCGGGGGATGCATGTGCCGATCGGCAAGGCGATGCGGCTGACGATGGTGGGTTTGTTCTTCAACTTCTGCATGCCCGGGATGACCGGCGGGGACGTGGTCAAGGCGTACTACGCGGCGAAGGGCAGCGGGGCACGCGGTGTGGCGGTGATGAGCGTGATCTTCGACCGCGTCGCGGGGCTGCTTGGGCTTGTGTTGCTCGCGGGGATCGCCGGGCTCGTGCTGCTGATGCGCGGCGGGTTGGATGCGGATGTGTATGTGCTGGTGCGCAACGTGACGGGTCTGATCTGGCTGGGTTTTTTCGGCAACCTGGTGATGGCCTATCTGTATTTCTCCCGGCGTATCCGGCGCGGTCTTGGGTTGCAACGGTTGATCGACAAGCTCGGGCCGGGGAACGTGCTCGTGCGCATCGACGACGCGGCCGCGGCCTACCGCGAACACAAGGGCCTGATCCTTGTCACGATCCTGATCAGCCTGCCGGTGCATTTCTGCCAGGCGCTGGCGACGACGTGCGCCGGCTGGGCGCTGGGCATGGGCCTGGGCGCGGGGCTGATGCTGACCGTGCTGCCGGTACTTTTCCTGGCGGGCAGCGTGCCGCTGACGTATCAGGGGCTGGGCGTGATGGAAGCGCTGGCGGTGGCGATGCTGCTGCCCAGCCCGGTGGCGGACGCGAACCAGCTCGTGAGCATGCTCGTGGTGCTGAGATTGTTCCTGATCCTGTACGCGCTGATCGGTGCGGTGCAGGTGTTGCGCGGAAACATTCACTTGTTCCCGCAGACGGATGTGGCGACCGATGAAGAAGGTGACGGGACGGCCGGGGCATCCTGATGTCGGATAGTCGCTGCTTCTGAGAGTCTAGTGGGTCGACTGCCACCAGAGGATGCGTAGCATCACGAGTGTGCGGTGGCCGAAGGCGTAAAACAAGATGAACAGGAAGGCGGCCCAGGCGAGCACGAGCGCTGCGCGGTGTCGGCCGGGGGTTTGCCAGGCGATCCAGGTCAAAGGCGGGCCGGCGCAGAGCAGCGCGATCAGCGGGTAGAACGTGGGCTTGTGCATCCACGCCCAGAACAGTTGCCAGAAGTGACTGCCGGTGGGCGGGTCCGTGGGTGTGGCGGCGAGGGTCAGCAGAAGCGCCGCCTGGAGGCCGAGGACGATCCATGTCAGGCGCACACTGATCGCGCGTCGGCGTGCCGGCGGCAGCAGGCGTTTTCGGCTCCGTGGTCGTGGTCGGCGTGTGCGTCGCTTGCGGGGCAGGGTGTGGCTCCGGGTGATATGGTCGGTCGCGCCTGGATTGCGCGGAGAGAGTGTACCCGTGATCTAACACATGAGAGGAATATGCCGCGACAGGTTTTGATGTGAGCTACTTAAGGGCGGGCACCGAGATTGATTGGTGCTCCGGTTTTAGTTGATACCGCTGCGAAGCCTGGCGAGCAGCAGGTAGGCGGAGAACACGCCGCCGAGAATGGCTGAAGCAGGCTCGGGGATGTTGGTGAGTGATAGCGGGGGTGTGCCGGTGTTCCAGTTGCTTAGCACGATGTTGAGGTCTTCGATGCCGACGAAGCCGTCGATGTTGGGGTCCGCCGCGCTGCCGGGCAAGACGACCTGGTTCCATCGGCTTAGGATGACATTCAGGTCTCCGATGCCGACAAAGCCCGTGTGGTCGAGGTCACCCGCCAGACAGCCTTCCGAACCGACGCAGCCCGGTTCGGGTACATCTTCCAGCTTGACGGTGTAGAGCGACTGGTCCTGCGCGGTCCACTGCTGGCCGAACACGGGCAGCACGGGGCCGGAGGCGTTGTCGGCTATCAGCACGAGCGCCCACCCGCCGTCATCGAGTTCGGGCCCCAGCGCGATGCCTTCAAAGTTGGAGTTGGTCAGGACGCTGAAGGTGTTTTCCCAAAGCAGTGTTTTGGTCAGCGGTTTGTAATCGACGCCGGGGGTCAGGCCGATCAGCCCGGACAGTCCGCTGATGTCGGAGGCGTTGTCGCCGTTGATCTCGTAGATACGGATGCGGTAGCCGGTCAGACCGACGGCCCGCTCCATCGCCAGCACCTGCCCGTTAGGTAACGCCAGCATTTCCACCAGCCCACTGGTTTCGCCGGTAACGAGCGGGTTGTCGCCATTGATAGCGTCGATGGGGTAAGCAAACTGGCCGATGGCTTGCGCGGTCGAGTTGGATGCGTCACCGAAGGCTGCCGGGCGGACCATCGCGCCGTTCGTGAAGTTTGCTTCCGGCCCGTCCACGGTCAGCGCATCCTCGTTGGCGAAAAGGATGACCGAAGTGTTGGTGTGGTAGACCGTCAGGGATTCCCATGCCTTGTTGGGGCGGATACTGCTGTAGATGCCCATGCCGGCGTGCGTGCTGGTGATGGTCGGGCCGTTCAGGTTCCCGCTTAAGGGGTAATAGGCTTCGAGTTGCGGCCCGGATTCGTTAGCGATCCAGATATTGCCGTTTTGAAGCGCGATCGCTTCGCGGTCCCCGCCGGGCAGCGCCCCGCCGACGGCATTTTTCAGCGGCAGAGGTGACGGAGAAAAGACCGCCGAGCTGATCTGTCCGGTTGTGTTATTGATGCCCAGGGAGAGCGTGTGGAGCAGCGCGTCCTGGTCGCCGATTGCGGAATAGCTTGAGCCGCCGTTGTTGACCAGCCCGCTGAGTTCGCGTGCGCCCGACCCGCTATTGTCGGTGAAGTCGTACCGGCCGATGTCGGTGATATTCAGCGTGGCGTGTGCGGTGACAGCGGCTGCAAGCAGGGCGGCGGTCGCCGAGAGTGTGGCGAGGTGTGGGTGCGTGGTCATGTCTCCCGGCTCCCTCTGAGGAATATTGGTGAATATCTATTTTATCAGATGATGTGCGGACTACCACGGTTATGCTGTGAGGGGGGTGATATTAATGGTAACGGTAGCGTCCGGCGTGCTGGAGCACGCCTCGCCGCTTAGTAGAGGGTTTAGAGGGCGTTTAGAGCGAGCCGTTCCAGTTCGCGGGGCACAGGAGGACGGGGATGTCGGCCTGGCGGACGATGTTGGCGGGCACGTCCCCGGCGATCAGGCGTTTGAGCACGCCCTTGCCGGTCAGGCCCAGGACGATGAACGTGCATTGCTTGGCGCGGGCGGTATTCAGGATGGCCTTGGCGACGTCATCGGAGAAGAGCATGACGCTCTCGACGGTGACGCCGGCGTTGTTCAGCGTCTGGGTCAGGAGCTTGAGGGTCTCCTCGCCGCGCTGGGTGGCGTCGGTCTCGTGCTCGTCCTCGTCCTGTAGCTGGGCGACGTGGGCGACGACGGCGGAGGCGTCCAGCCGCTTGGCCATATCCGCGATCGGCTCGGCCAGCTTCTCGCTCGCCCAGGGGCTGCTGACCGCTATTAACATCCGGCTGGTACTCAAACCTGTGGCTCCATCATCCTCGTGACCCCGTCCAATGCGGGGTCGGATATCTTAGCGGATCGGGCCTTATGTGGATAGAACCACCGCGCCCGCTACAACCCCGTGTAACTATATGGTTTATCGGCTGATATTCGTTCCGCCCCTGAATCTGGGCCGGGGGACCGGGCATTGGGGCTGTGGCGGGCTCACAACCAGTTATGCGTTATGCGTATTTGAAACCGGTGCCACCCATCCGCGATACCTTAAAAGCACGGGAACTGTTATGAAGACCGCTACCGGTGCCACAATTATTGACCCGTACCTGATCCACCAGTAAGCCTCCAATCGTTCCTGCAAGTATTCTTCGTACTTAAACCCTTGGTGATGGGGCGATGAGATCGCATAGATCCGGGATCTGGCATATCGGATATCGACTTGCTCGCCGGGGTTAAGGTGGTACAGCAACCTCTCTATTCTGTAGTAAGCATCAAACTCTTGAGTAGTTTGATCTATCTGGATGCGTATACCGGCACGGGCATGCCCTCCCCGCCGAAGAATGCTGCCAGATTCCACGACAGTGCCGTTTGCTTCTTTTAGTTGATCTTCCGTAACGATGCTGTAGATAAATGGCGTAAAAATAGCTAGAAATACGGAGAATACAGCAACCCCAACCATGAAAATGATAATCACCCTCGCATGTTGTTTTTTCAGATCATGACTGGTTATCTGTGCCCAAGCCAAGGCAGCCTCTTTTCATAGATGGGCCAAGCCAATCGTTATGAACCAGAGTCAACCCACCGCGGGGGCGGAGGCTGGCGGTGTCTGCTGGGGCTTTTGGGCGCTGGGGTAGGCGATCCGGCCGTGGTAGACGGCGCAGAGGGTCTTGATGATGGACTGCTCGATCTTGTGCAGCTCACTGAGGGTGAGGTTGCACTCGTCGAACTGGCCGTCCATCAGGCGTTTGCGGGCCATGGCGTTGACGACCTGCTCGAGCCGGACGGGTGTGGGTTCCGGCAACGCACGGGCCGCGCCTTCGATGCAGTCGCAAAGCAGCATGATGGCCGCTTCCTTGGTCTGAGGCTTGGGCCCGGGGTAGCGGAACTCGAACTCGCTTGGGCCGGGCTTACTCTCGGCTTCGGTCTGTTTCTTGGCGGCGTGGAAGAAGTATTCGACCAGGGTCGTGCCGTGGTGGCTCTCGATGAAGTGACGCAGGGTCGGGGGCAGGGCGTACTCGCGCGCCATCTCGATGCCGTCCTTGACGTGGCCGACGATGATCAGCAGGCTCATCGCGGGGGTGAGTTTGTCGTGGCGGTTGGGGCCGCCGCCCTGGTTCTCGATGAAATACATCGGCTTGTTGATCTTGCCGATGTCGTGGTACATCGCGCCGACGCGGCAGAACAAACCGTCCGCGCCGATGGTGTCTGCGGCGGCCTCGGCCATGTCCGCGATACGAAGCGAGTGCTGGTACGTCCCCGGCGCTTCCTGGGCGAGCCGTTGCAAGAGCGGGTGCGACGCGTCGTTGAGTTCTTTCAAGGTCATCGCGGTGGTGACCTTGAAGATCTTTTCGATCGCGGGCAAGGCCCACTGCACGATGCCGACCGCGAGCAGGCCGGTCACGACCATCGCGGCGGAGTCGATCGTGATACGCCAAAGCTCGTCGGCCTCGTTAAGCGGCTTGCTCATCACGGAGACGAGGAACGACGTCGTTGCCATCGCCAGCCCGGCCCAGAGGCCAACGGTGACGAGTTTGGAGCGGCTTCGGACTTCACGCAAGAGTGCCACCGCCACACCGACGCCGGACATCATGACCAGGACGTGTTCGACACGCAGGTCCACGCTCAGCAGGATCAGCAGCCCGAGGAACCCGCCCATCGCCAGGGCGAAACGCTGGTCGTACACGATCACCAGCACGGTCGCCGCCATCAGGACAGGCAGCGTGGTCATCGAGGCGAATAGCTGCGGGTAAGCTCGCGCCAGCGCGACCGCCATACATTGGCACAATAGCAGCAGCGACGTGATCGCCAGCCCGCGCATCGGGTTGCGCACGATCCGCTCGTTGCAGTAGAAGATATAGGTCCAGACCGCGACGCCGACCATAAGGATCAGGCTCAGCCGGCCGAACAGCACGAGGAATGTCGCGCCGTCGGAGAGGCTGCTTTTATATGCACGCAGCGCTCCGTGGATCAACGCCACGTCGTCGCGTGTCAGTTCCTTGCCCGAAGGGATCAGCACCGTGCCCGGTTGATAGGTTACGACCTGCCGGTCCACCGCGGCCGCCGCCTCATCGCCGCGCAGGCTCGACAGCTTTGGGTCGTAGTGGTACGTCGCCTGCGGGTGCTGCATCACCAGCGCGACGATCGATTCGCGCAGGTGCTCGCCCTTGATGAAACGGGTGGCGAACTCGATCTCTTTTTCGAGCCGCTCGGTATCCGTGAGCGTCAGGATCCGCCGGCCGAACAGCCGCTGCTCCTGTGCCTTGCCCGGGACCGGGTCCGGGTGGACGATCGTGATCGGCATCATCCCGACGGGGTCGTCGCTGGGGTGGTTGTCCTCGGGGTCCAGCACCGCCAGCTCAAACATCTCCTGCAGGAACCGGCGGGTGTCGGCCTCCCACTGCGGGGTCGGCTCCTTGTTCGTGATGTAGCCCTTGAGTTCGTGCAGGACCAGGTCGGTGAGCTTGATCTGCTCGCGGAATTCCGCCGGGGCGTCGTTGACCGTGTTGTAGTCCGCCAGTGACAAGAGGTCGTTGAGCCGGTTCTTCAGCGCATCGTAATAACTCTGGTCGGCGATGTAGGTCGCGGGCAGATTTTCTTTCGCGGCCTGTCGAAGCTCTTTGGTGCGCTCGACGTCCTCCCGCTCGAACGCCACGCGGACCGTCACCGGATCGGTCAGGACCTGCCCTGGGTAGTAGTGGTCCGACCCGCCCAGCCAGATGGCGACCGGCCCGGCGACCGCCACGAGCATCGCGATGAACACCCCGGCCCAGACCACCTCCCGGCGGCGCAAAGCCTGCACCCACTTCGGCCCCGGACGCGGAACGCTCTTGCGCACCTCGCGCCGCCGCGCGGTCGTTGATGATTTGCTTTTACCGTTGGCCATGCCCACTCGTTCGGGTCCGTCGGGGTCTGCCGGCGCGAACACACGCCCACGCTACGTTCATCGACCAGCCAAACCGGCGACTTCGCGCCGGCCCGGGTCCGGGCCCGCCCGGGGTGCCGGGAGTTATAGGGCACCGCCGCCCCGTGGGCCGTTGAAGATTTTATCAGACTATTCGGCCCCAGGGGAGAAGCCCGGCTACCCCGGCCCCGATGGGCCTTCCTCGCCGCCCCCGTAGGCCTCCACGATCCGCTGTACGAGGCTGTGACGCACGATATCCATCCCGGCGAGCGTCACCATGCCCACCCCCCGGACGTGTCTTAACCGGCGGACCGCGTCGATCAGGCCCGACTCGCGCGGGTCTTCCAGGTCGATCTGCGAGGCGTCTCCTGTCACGATCATCTTCCCGCCCATCCCCAGCCGGGTCAGGAACATCAGCATCTGCCGGCGGGTCGTGTTCTGGGCCTCGTCGAGGATAATCAGCGAATCGTTGAGCGTGCGCCCGCGCATGAACGCCAGCGGCACGATCTCGATCAGGTCGCAGGCCATGAAGCGCTGGATCTGGTCGAACTCCATCATATCGTGCAGCGCATCGAGCAGGGGGCGTAGATAGGGGTTTACTTTTTCCTGAAGGTCGCCGGGCAGGAACCCGAGTTTTTCGCCGGCCTCGACCGCCGGGCGCACCAAGACGAGTTTGCGGATCTGCCCGCGCTTGAGCATGGATACCGCCGCCGCCACCGCAAGATAAGTCTTGCCCGTGCCCGCCGGACCGGAGCAGAAGGTCAGGTCGTTATCGAAGATCGTTTGCAGGTAGACGCGCTGCCCGTCGGTCAGGGCCTTGACCCGCTTGCCCTGGAGGTAGACGTCCATCCCCGCCGACGCGTCCATCCCGGCCGACGGCTGGCCGATCGAACCGGGCGCGACCGACACCCCGGCGTAGGGCAGGCTCGTGACCGTCGCAATCGTGTCAATAACCTGTTTGCGCTCCATCGGCTTGTTGCGGTTGGCCGCGTCCACGAGTTTTTCCAGCACGCGCGCCGCCTGCCCGACCGCCTCGTCGTCGCCGCTGATGCGCAGCGAACCGTTGCGGGCCGTGATCTGCACGCCCAGCGCCTCGCGGATGATCTTCAGGTTCCGCTCCGCCGGCCCGGTCGCCCCGACCCGCTGCTCGCCTTCGGGTAGTTGTAAGGTGATGTCCAACGCCAGTGATCTCCTCGTGTCATACGGACACGCCAGCATCATATAAGGGTATAAGCGGCCCCGTCCATTCTTCTTGAAATGATAGATACAGGCCGCATACCCGATTAACTGTCACGAGGTACGGGGCTTACATAAGCTTCTTCAAACTTGGCGGGTTACAAACGGTGTTTGCTATACTGTAAACGGGTTGAGCGGTATTGTTCAGCCCGCAGCGAATCGGCAGGAGCCGGGAGGAAGCATCTCATGGGTAGCAGTTTCCCTTTCAGGAACCTCATCGCCCCAGTTACATCCGGATTGAGGCGCGAAAAACCGTGTCGCACCATGCCCGGTGGGCGGGCCTTATTGCTCGTCACGCTGACGGTGCAGATAGCCGTCAGCGGCGGGCGGGCATTCGGCGCGATTTACAACGTCCCGCCGGACCCCGACCCGCGCGTTCTCACCACGGGGGATTTGTTGACTCTGTCCGATGGCGGTCTCTTGGGCGATGATTTTCTTGCCATCGGAGCGACTATGAACATCGGAGGTGGCACGGTCGGGGACCGGCTTCGGGCCGATGATTCGGCCGTCACCGTGACCGGCGGCGCGATTGGCTCCGATGCTTCCTTCGTGGACGGCGCGACCCTTCACCTTCTTGGCGGCGCGATCGGTAACCAGACACAGATCGGCCAGGGCGGCACGGCCATCATTGACGGTGGGTCCATCGGCACGCATTTCGATGTGGCACAAGGTGGGACGCTGCATTTCAACGGCGGGATCCTTACGGGTGTCATGACGCTTACCGGCGGCAACGGCTACCTGACCGGCGGGGTCATCGACGGCAACCTCGGGATCGAAGAGGGCGGCGTGTTAGAGATGACCGGCGGCGACGTGAAGTCACGTCTTTTCATGGATCGCGGCACATTCAATATGGTGGACGGCACGCTCACCAGTTCGGTCAGTATCTTTTACGATAGCACCGTCAATGTAACGGGCGGGACCATCCTGGGGTCGATCAGTGGTTCCGGCGGCGAAGTGAATATCTCCGGCGGCAGCGTCGGGCTGGTCTCAACAAGAAACAACACGGCTATTACCGTCACCGGCGGCCGGGTGTTCCACGCCAACATCGGTGACCGCGGTACATTTCAACAGACCGGTGGGTTCGTGGAAAGGCTGACTATCGGCGGCGGGAGCTCTGTTCACCTGGCTGACGTTTCCTTAGGCACGGTGACCACGGACGGCTTCGTTTCTCGAACACCCCCCGAAGCTCTGCTTGAAAATGTGACCCTGGCCAACGACGTTGTGGCGCGTGTGGGCGGAGTGGTCCACATGATCGGCGGCAAGGTTGCCGGCGAGCTGAATGCGACCCGAACGGGCCGGATATATCTAAGCAAAACTACGGTCGCCGGGCGATCGAGCATCACGTCGGATGGGTACGTTTTGCTCGATGCGGATGCTCGTTTAGGTAACGTGAGTATGGAGCGTGGCGGTCATCTGGAGGTGGCGGATGGTGCTATATCCGGTCAGGTGGATATATATAGCGGCTCGATGCTTACCGTACATGGCGGTTCCGTGGCGAACGGTCTGCGCTCGATCGGCAGCGTCTTGTCGATTCGGGGCGGCACGCTCGGGGATGGCTATGTGATCACGGATGGCAGCTCGGTACAGGTCTCGGCGGGCACGCTCGGCAAGGAGTGGATACTAAGCGGCGGCAGCACGATGGAGTTTACCGGCGGTTCGGTCGGCCCACGCTTTTTCCTAATGGACGGCACGCTCAAGGTGAGCGGGGGGACGGTCGCGCAGGGCTTTTCGTATTTGCTGACGGCGTGCTGAACCTGTTCGGGACATCGTTTTTCATTGACGGTAATGACATCACGTCGCAGCTCGCGCCGGGCGAATCCAAGACCCTCTCCGTCCGTGATGTTATCTTGTCCGGCACACTCGCAGACGAAACGCCGTTTGATTTTGATATGACAACGGTACCCGATATCCAACGGGGTTATTTTGATCCCGACGCGGTCATCACGATCACGCTCGTGCCCGAGCCGGCAACAATGTTTCTGCTTGGGTTTGGTATCGGTGCGGCGACATGCCGGAGGGCGCGGCCACTTTGAAATCTGTCGGCTACAGCGCCCCCCAGATGCGCTTCAGTTCCTGGGGGGTGGTGGCGAGGTAGGTTCGGCCGTCGGGCATGCGGCGTTCGATGAGGCGGCCGGCGGGGCTGTAGGTGGCGACCTGTTCGACGCGGTCGGGGGCGGGGCGGTCGAAGACGCGGTAGGACCCGCCGGGCAATGGTTCGATCCGGAACGTCCGCAGCGAGAGTTTTTGTGAGTTCTGCAGGAAGCTGTAGAAGGCCAGCTCGGTCGGCTTGTCGCGCGGCAGCAGGGCGGGCAGCACGTGCAGGTCGACCTGCGAGAGGTAGGGGAACGGCGGGACGTCCCAGGAATACTGCTTGATATTGGACGGCGAATCCTGGGACACCTGGATGGTTTTGGCGTTGCGGAAGCCTTCCTGGTGCCAGTTCTGCACGGCGGGTTGGGGCGGGGCGTGCGGCTGCGTGGCGGTATTCTGCGGGGTGCGGAGCGTGGTGGTGATGTTCCACGACTCGATCTGCCGATCGTCGGACTCGAAGAACTTGCCCTCGGTATCGTAGGTGTTGTCGCCATCGACGATGCGCGAATTGACGGTGATGCTTGTCCCCGGTGTGACGTACTCGTCCTCGTGAGTTTGCCGGATGCGCATGTAGCCGACGTCCTTGTCGCCCTGGGTGATCCGCAGCCACTGCTCGTCGGTCAGCGCGGCCTTGATCTTTTCCTGGTTCAGCGAATCGAGCCAGGCGCGCCCGGCATCGATGCGCAGGGTCCTTTCCCGGTCCAGCTCCGCGGGGTCCTCGAACTTGACTGTGCCGATCATCGCCCGGAACGTCTTGAGCGATTCTTCAAAGTCGGTGGCGTCGCAATCGAGCTGGTAGATCGCGACCGTGTTGGGGTCGATGAGTGTGTAGACCTGGCCGAACACCCAGCTGCCGCGTTTCTCATCGGGCACGAGCACATACAGCCCGAGCCCTTCCCGGCCGGCGACGGTGACGGGTTCGAGGTCCTGCTCCAGCGTGACGACCGACGGGTAGATGAACACGAACTCGCTGAGCGCTTTGTTCTTGACGCCGTTGAGCGTCAGATCGGCTTCCGATTCACGGATGTAGATGCTGATCTTGGCTTGCTCGGGCGTGACGAATTTCACCAAGGCCCCGTCGTCGGTCTGCTCGAACCAGCTGGACCCTTCGGGCGCGGTCAGCGACATGCCGTAGGCGTGCTCGATCCACCGGCTGGGCCCGTCGAGGCCGCGGTCGATCTGCGCCCAGGCGAGAACCGGGAAAAACATCCAAGCGAACAAGAAGCCTATCAGCCGGGCGCGCACGGGTTTCATGGTTAGCGTTCCTGTCTGTGCGTGTCAGTCCTGAACCACGTGAGCCGATCGGTACATGGCCTGGAGCATCCGGGCGTTGGCGCGGAGTTCCGTCAATGCGTCTTCGTCGGGGCCGAGTGTATCGGTGAGGTAGACCCACCAGAACTCGTTGCCGCCGTGTATCAGGCAGGCCAGCAGGTGCTGGCGTGTCCCGCCGTCCGGGTTGTGGCTGACGCCGATCAACTGCACGCCGGCCAGCCCGGGGTCGTCCAAGGTGAAGGCGTAGGGTTCCGCGATCGGCTCGAAGGTTTCACGTGCCGAAGGATCGAGCTGCTGCTCGAAGAATTGCAGGGAGGTCGTCACGGGGGCGGGCTGTTCGTGGAGCGTGCCGGTGGTGAGCGTGATGGTTCGAGCCGGGCGGTCGGGGTCGGTGAAGACGAAGCGCGTGGGGTCGGACTCGTCCACGAGCCAGTCTGCCGGTGTGTCGATGAGGATGGTGCGTTTGGCACCGGTGTGTTTGGGTTGGGTGAGGCGGTAGGGCCGTTCGGTCGGCGTGTTGAGGTAGGCCGGTCCGTCTCCGGCCTGTAGTTTCGCCAGCCCGGTCGCGGCGACGAGGAACAACGCGGACAACACGGCGACGGCCGTGGTCTGGGAACGGGGCGACTTAAAGACCGGTTGCGGCGGCATACCACGATGGTAGGCCGACGGATGCGCGGATGCAATCGTAATTCAGGTGGAACGGCCGTTGGTCAGGCGGCCTGACGGTAGGCGATCGGCTTGACCGGCAGGACCGTGAGCGTGGAAGTCGCCGGGGCGTCATCGGACGCCGGCGCGAACAGCTTTGCCCATGCGTCGTGAGTGGAACTATCGGGGATCGTTACTGCTTTGTTTTGCCGCCCCGGCAGAGCTAATGCCTGGGCATCGCTGGCGACGATTACGTGGTCACACAGCTCGATGATGGGGGATGTTTTAGCGCGTCCCAATTCTCGCAGGCGTGCGGGCCAGGGGGTAGCCGCCCAGCGGCCGACCGGCCCGGCGTGGGTGTGCGTGTCCTGGATGTCGTTGGCGAAGTCGCACAGCTTCAGCCGCGCGTCGATGTCGTACCGGCCGGGCCAGACCCTCGGCGAGGTTGCCAGCAGCACATCGAACCTTTTTTGTTGCAACAGGGTCTTGAACTCGCTGGGGATCGTGGGGGGCACGAACCACGGGCGGTTGCTCGGGGTGATGTGGACCCGGCGGACGCGCTGCGCGACGCAGCGCCACTGCTTGAGGTTCACGGGCCGGCCCGCGCCGACGGATAGATACACCTGATGGGTCGCCGTGGCGCAGTTCAACAAACGCCACGCGCGCGCGCTGCGTTTGTCTCCCTCGGGGTCGGGCAGACAGTCGCTGAACATCAACAGCGACGGCCGATTGTTTGCACATTCCAGACGCATCGGTTCACCCGCCGGGTTGTTCCGGCATTCTCTCCCATCCGCCCCGTGTGTCCCCCGTCAATCCATCAACATCCTTGTCACTCAATTCCGATTCTCTCACCCGCTCCGCCCCGTCGTCGCGTCAACCGTCACTTCTCGGTCAGCGCGAATCTTCATTTGTAACATCCTTCGGTAAAAACAAACCTATCAGGATTCATCATGCCGCACGTTTGGCGTAGTATCGGTAGCGGTACCGGTAGCCGTAGCGGTAGTAGTGGTAACGGTTCCTGCCGCGGTCCTGGTCGGTGGCGATGATGCCGGCGACCGGCGCGTTATAGCTGCGCAACGCCCGCAGGGCCTGGTCGACCAGGGGCTTGGGCGTGCGGCTGATACGGGCGATCAGCATGACTTCGTCGCTGATGCCGCCGAGGATCCCCGCGTCCGCCAGCTCGATGACCGGCGGGGTGTCGATGATCACGTGGTCGTACTTGGCGCGGAGGGTGTCAAGCAGCCGGGCCATGCGGTTGTTGCTCAGGAGTTGTACCGCGTCATTGCTGGCGCGGCTCCCGGCGGTGATCACGTGCAGGGCGCTGCCCTCGACTTTTTGGATCACTTCGCTGAGTTCCGCCTGACCGCGCAGGTACCCGATCATGCCGGGGGAGTCGCCCAGGTGCATCAGCTTGTTGAACGTGGGCAGGCGGAGGTCCGCCTCGATGACGATGGTCTTGCGGTTGCGCAGCTCGGCCATGCTCAGGCCCAGGTTCAGGCTGGTGATGGTCTTGCCTTCCTGGGGCGTGGCGCTGGTGATGGTGTGGACCAGGTGCCGGCGGTGTTCCCAGCGTGCCAGCAGCGACGTGCGGATCGCGCGGTATTCCTCGGCCAGCTGGGACGAAGGCTCGGTCAGCGAGACCAGCCGGTCGTCCAGATTCCGGGACCACTGCGGCGTGATGCGCAGCGGCGCGGCCGGGATCGGGATGCGCATCTTGGGCGCGGGTGACGTGTGTTCGGTGTGGTCGGATTCGCTCGGGGGTGTCGGGGCCTGGGCCGAGCGTGCTTCGCTGAAGTTGTAGACCGGCGTTTCGTATTCGTCGGGCAGCGGCTGCCAGCTGGTGTCGGTTTGATCGTTGACCGGCGCGGGGATATCCGATGCGTCGCTTGGCGCGGCGGCGCTTTCGTGGCCGTCGAAGCCTTCGGTCGGCTCGGCGGGGGTGGGGGTGTCGGACGGCTGACCGGCCTGGTCCGGCCGCAGCTCGTCGTCGTCACCCCTGTTCATGGCATCAAATACATAACCCATACGTTCAGTCCCCTAGGCCGCGAGGCTCAACCTTGGCTCACTACTGATCGGCGCCGTCTGTGCTTCGGCGAAGCTGGGCACCATGTCGTCCAACACCTGCCGGACCATCGCCGGGGTGATCCGTTTCTGCTCCTTGACGAAGCCCAGCAGCAGGCAGTTGTCACACACGACGTTGACGAGTCGCGGCGTGCCGCGTGTTGCTTCATACATCGCCGAGATCGCTTCGCCGCTGAAGCTGACCTGGACGTTGCGCGGGTCGTTGCTCGCGGCCTTGAGGCGGTGGGCGATGTACCCGGCGGTGTCGTGGATGCTTAAGGGGCGCAGCTGCTTGGCCATGACGATGCGTTGGCGCAGCGCGCTTAGGCGGGGCGAGGCGATCTGGTCGCGCAGCTCGGGTTGACCGACGAGCACCAGTTGCAGCAGCTTGGTTGTGTTCGTGTCGAAGTTGCTGATCAGCCGCAATTCCTCGAGCCGCCTCGATCGAGAGGGTCTGCGGCCTCATCAATGAACAGGACGACGGGGCGGCTGGCTTCGGCCTGGCTGCGGAGGTAGGCCTCGAGTCTTTCCAGGAGCCGGGCGTGGTCGTCGCGGTCCTTGGTGGGCACCTGAAGAGAACGCAGGACGTGGCGGATCAGTTCCGGGCCGTTGCGGTGGCCGTGGACGAGGCGGATGATGGTCGCGTCCTGGCCGCAGCGCTGGAGCATGGTGCGTCCGACGGTGGTCTTGCCCGAGCCGATGTTGCCGGTGACCAGGACGATGCCTTTGCGCATGCGGATCGTGTATTCGATCGCGGCCAGGGCCTCGCGGTGCTGCTCGCTGGCGAAGAAGAAGCGCGGGTCGGGCGTGTTCTCGAAAGGCAGCGTGCTGAAGTTGTAGTACTTGTCGTACATGGCTGTTGCCGTCCGTGAGTTAGCGCGTGGGTTGCGTGTCCGTGGTGGTGTCGGTATCGAGGGTTTCGGACGCCTGGGCTGAAGGCAGCTCGAAGACCCAGGAGGCCTTGGCCTTGAGGCTGGCGAGCACGTCGGGCTTTTCGAGGTCCAGGTAGAGGACGGTCGCCATGCCGATCAGTGCCGCGGCCATGAGCATGGCGTTGGTCGGGTAGAGGATCATGCTGCGGATGCGGCGCACCTTGCGCTGCTGACGGCTGATCAATTCGCTGACCGAGCCGAGCAGGGGCATATCGAAGGCCCGTGCCAGTTCGTCCCCGGAGGCGAAGGTCTCGTCGGTGCGGTGGGCGAAGAACACGCTCAGCGAGCCGGCGAGCAGGCCCAGCCCGATCGCGGCCATGATGACCTGCGCGAGGTTAGGGGAGACGGGTTTGGCGCTGACGCCGCCGGGGCGGACGAAGTCCAGCTGGACGCCGCGTTTTCCGGCCTCTGCGGCGAGGGTCATGTCCACGCGGCGGAGGTTGTCTTCCCAGAACGCCAGCTGGCGCTGCGCCTGTTCGACCTCGCGGGTGAGTTTTCGGTATTCGCTGCGGACCGGGAACATGTCGCCGGTCTGGGCGGTCATCTCTTTAACCTGGCTGCTGACGACCTGGATCTGGCGCGACAAGGCCTCGTGGTCGGTCTGGGCCTGGGTGTATTGCAGCTCCAGTTCGGCGAGCTTGGGGTTGGCCTTGTGCTGTTCCTGGGCGACGATCGTCTTGTCGGTCTTGTCGATCACGGCCTGGAGGTCGGCGACGCGCTGCTTGAGGATGATCACGTCGGGGTGGGCATCCTTCATCTTCAGCACGTCGGTCGCGTTGGTGAGCTGGTCCTGCAGTGCGCGCTGTTTATCCATGAGCCGGGTCAGCTCGGGGTTGGGCGCGGTGATCTGTTCGGGGATGGTCTTGGGGGTGTTTTCGATCGCTTCTTTAAGGTTCTTGGCGCGGACGTCGGCGGCGTCGCGCTGGGCGATCATGTTCTGCAGTTCGGTTTCCCGGCTGCCCAGGCGTTCCTGCATGCCGTTGGCGCTCTCCGGGAGCAGGTCGCCGTTGTGGATCTCGAATTCGAGCATGCGTGTTTCGAGGCGCTCGATGGTGCCGCGGCTGTTGGCGACCTCGTTCTGGAAGAAGTCTGCCGATTCACGCAGCCGCTGGTCCATCGCCTCCTGGGTCCGGCGGATGTAATTCCTGACCAACCCGTTGACCACCAGTTTGGCGACCTGCGGGTCCGGACTGACGTACTCGACACGGACGCGGTCCAGTGATCCGCTGGAGACGTCCCAGTGGACGATCGCGCCGCGGATGATGTTGGTTCGCAGAACCTGCCGGTCCAGTTCGCTCTTGAGCAGGCCTTTCTCGACAAGTTGGGGCTCGAGCTGGGTGAGCAGTTCATCGACGGCCAGGTGCCCGGTGATCTCTTCGACCAGCGAGTTGCGCGGGTCCTGGAAGTTGCGGGTCGCGCCCTTGGCGGTCATCTCGGTGAGGACCATGTCGGTGCGGCGTTCGAACATCGCCTCTGAGCTGTACTTCCGGGGCAGCGTCATGCTCATGCCCAACACGCCGAGCGTGATGGCGAACGCGGGCAGCACGAACCGCCAGCGGTACCGCAGCAGCAGTTCCCACAGTTCGAGGACGGCGTTTTGTTGTGCGTTCTTCTGACTCATTGCATTACGCTTTCAAGACGGCGTTGACACGCAAGGCCGTCGGTTTATTCCTCCGCGCCAGTCCCGTAACTGGCATGCCCCTGATAAGAAGTCTCCACATCGGCCGGGCCCTGGATCGTCGAAGCGATCGGCTGGAACGGCAGCAGCAGCTGCTGGAAGCCCAGCGCGACCTTGGCCAGCGGTGTCGGCGGGACATAGATGATGTCGCCTTCCTCCATGACCGCGTTGAGCAGGGTGTCACCGTCCTTGACCATGCGGTTCAGGTCCACGGTCATCTTGCGGATCAGTTCGCCGTCGGCGTTGGGCCGGAGGACCTGGATCTTGCTCGGGTCCGCCAGCCGGGTGGGCTGGGCCTTGGACATCGTGCCCAGGACAGTGTTCGCGCCGTTGTAGGTGTACGGTCCGGGCCTGGAGACCTCGCCGAAGACGAAGATCTTCTTGCTGGCGTAATCGATGACGCGGACGGAAACGTCGGCGTCTTCGTAGTATTCCTGCGCCATGACGGAGAGTTCTGCCTCGACCTCTTCGGTCGTCTTGCCGGCGACAAACACGCGGCCCAGCAGGGGCAGGGTCAGCCGGCCGTCCGGGCTGACGACCTCGGTGTGGCGGTGGATCTCGCGGACACGCTTAGAGTAGATCTGGATGCTGTCCGGCGGGGCGATGCGGTACTCGGTCGCCGTGACCAGCGGGCGAGGTTCGGCGATGAATGAGCTATAGTCCGTGTAGGTCTTGCTGCACCCGTTAAGCAATAGTGCGCAGACCATCAGCAGCACACTCATGCCCGGTCCAGGTTGTTCGGCCATGCATCGTCGCATCGGCATACTCCTCACGGTCAATCGGGACGCGGGCGTTAACACGCCGTCGGGTCCCAGACCCTCGGGATCGTCTCGAGGATCAGTTTCATATCGCTCACCAGACTCCGGCTGCGCAGGTAGCGCAGGTCGTAAGCCAGTTTCCTTCTCATCCCGGCCACGTCATTGCTGTAGCCGTTGCGGACCTGGGCCAGGCCTGTCAATCCCGGCGCGGCCGCGAGGCGGCGTTCGATGCCCGGCAGGTCGCCGCGCAGTTCTTCGATGATCTCAGGCCGCTCGGGGCGCGGGCCGACCAGGCTCATGTGGCCCAGCAGGATGTTGATCAGTTGCGGCAGCTCGTCTACGTGGCTCTTTCGGACCCACTGGCAGCCCGGCAGCACGCGCGGGTCGGAGTTGGTCGCACACTGGGCGCCGTTGTTCTCCGCGTCCATCGACATCGTGCGGAACTTGTAGATGTTGAAGAGCCAGCCGTCCCGGCCGACGCGCCACTGGCGGTAGATCACCGGGCCGCCGTCGGCCAGTTTGATCCACAACGCGCACGCCAACATCACAGGCGACAGGGCGATCAGACCCACTAGCGCCGCAGTGATATCCACCGCACGCTTGCCGGCCTCGAAGCCCCGGCCGGGCTGGCGCAGCGATCGGAACGCGGGTTGTTCCCGTGTCTGATCCGCAAGGCTCAGGTTGGTATTCACGGTTTGCATCTACCGATTCCCTCGAAGGCCACTGACGGCCTGTCATCACCGCTATCGGTGTGTCGGTGGCGCTACTTAATTAAGCTGGGCGTTTGATGAGGGATATAACGCCGGGGGGGACGGGGGGGCGTGAAACGGTCGCTCCTATCGGACCGCGCGCGGCGGTTCTTGGGATTTACACGCCCGCACCGGCTATAGGGCACGCCCGGATAACCGTTAACGGCGGCCGTGTGATGGCTGTAAACCCTGTGACCCGGTAGACTACGGCCCGCGTGACGGACCGCGCGGGGCCTGATTCAAGCGGGCCTTTATCCATATGGATGGGATCACGAGGGCTGTCGGATGACTTGGGAAGCCTGGTACACGATCGGCGTGGTGGTGCTGGTGCTGATCGCGCTGGCACGCAACTTCGCCGGGCCGGATATCATCCTGCTCGCCGGGCTGACATTGCTGATGACCGCCGGTCTGTTTTCCCGCGCCGGTCTGCTGCCCGATGCCGAGAGCGCTTTCAGGAACTTCGGCAACAGCGGCCCGATCACGGTGGGCGTGTTGTATGTGGTCGTCGCCGGGCTGATCCGCACGGGTGCGATGACGCTGATCACCCAGCCGTTATTGGGCCTGCCAAAGACCGTCCTGGGATCACAGCTGCGCCTTCTCTTGCCCGTGACCACACTCAGCGCCTTCCTTAATAACACACCCGTGGTGGCGATGTTCATCCCGGTCGTGCAGGACTGGTGCAAGAAGACGCGCATCAGCCCGTCGAAGCTGTTGCTGCCATTAAGCTATGCCTCGATCTGCGGCGGCATGTGTACGCTCGTGGGCACCAGCACGAACCTCGTTGTAAACGGCCTGATCGTCAGCGACCCTGACCTGAAGATGCCCGGCGGGCTTGGGATGTTCCAGATCGCGTGGCTTGGGGTGCCGGTGGCGGCGGCGTGCGTGATCTACATCCTGCTGGTTACCGGGCGTCTGCTGCCGGACCGTCAGCCGGCGCTGGGCACCGATGAAGACCCCCGGCAATACACTGTCGAGATGACGATCGACCCGTCCGGCCCGTTGGTGGGCAAAACGATTCAGGAGGGCGGGCTGCGCCACCTGCCGGGCCTGTACCTGGCGGAGATCGATCGGCAGGGCCACGTCCTGCCCGCGGTCGGCCCGAACGAAAAACTCCAGGCCAACGACCGGCTGATCTTCGTCGGCGTCATCGATTCCGTGATCGACCTGCGCAAGATCCGCGGACTTTTGCCTGCGGAGGACCACGTGTTCAAGCTCGATGCGCCGCAGACTTATCGCACCATGATCGAAGCGGTCGTTTCTGATAGCTGCCCGCTACTGGGTAAGTCGATCCGTGAGGGCCGGTTCCGGAGTGTTTATAGCGCCGCCGTCCTGGCGGTAGCCCGCAACGGTACGCGCATCCGTAACCAGAAGATCGGTGACATCGTGCTGCGCGCGGGTGATACGTTGTTATTGGAAGCAAGTCCGGGTTTCGTTGACCAGCAGCGCAACAGTCGGGACTTCTTCCTGGTCAGCAACGTCGATGATTCCGCGCCGATCCGTCACGACCGTGCGTGGGTCGCGCTGGCGACGCTCGGTGCGATGATCGTGGTCGTCGCGGCGGGGTGGCTTAGCATGCTGCACGCGGCCATGCTCGCCGGGGGGGTGATGATCGTGACCCGCTGCTGCACCGCGACCGAGGCCCGTAAGAGCGTGGACTGGCAGGTGCTTCTGGTGATCGGCGCGGCGCTTGGGATCGGCTCGGCGATCGAAACCAGTGGCGCGGCCTCGGCGATCGCCGGCAACCTCATCGGTCTGGCCGGCGGGCACCCCTGGCTGGTCCTGCTGATGGTCTGTTTTGTGACCACGCTCTTCACCGAGGTCATCACCAACAACGCCGCCGCCGTCATGGTCTACCCCATCGCCAAGGCCAGCGCGGCGGGGATGGACGTCAACTTCATGCCCTTCGTGTTCATCATCATGATCAGCGCCTCGGCCAGCTTCGCCACGCCGTTGGGCTATCAGACCAACACCATGGTCTACGGCATCGGCGGGTACCGGTTCAGTGATTACCTGCGCATCGGCGTGCCGATGAACCTGATGGTGCTGGCCATCTCGGCGGCGCTGGCGCCGATCATCTGGCCGTTCTGATCCACCCTCCGGGCTTTGTTGCAGTAAGGCAAAGACTCCGCAGATACCCTATATTCCCCGCATGCCAGACAAGCCGAACCGGTCACTGCATCAACAGAACCCGCGCTGCTACGACGTGCCGTTGCTCATCGCCGGGTCGGGCGCGGCCTTGGTTGTTGGGTTGTCGCTGCCGTTCATGAGCCTCAAGCAGCTGATCTTCTGGCAGGATGAGTACACGCTCTTTACGAGCATCAAAGGCATGTGGGCGTCCGAGCACTACGCGCTGGCGTGCCTGATCTTTTTCTTTTCGATCGTGTTTCCGTTCGCTAAGGTGCTGGCGCTGGTCGCGGCCTGGTACGTCAGGATGCCGGCCGAGAAGCGCGACAGGATGCTTCACTGGCTGGGCATGCTCGGGAAGTGGTCGATGCTGGACGTCTTTGTCATCGCGATCCTGATCGTGCTGACGCAGTCCAAGGGCGTGGTTGATGCCCGGGCGCAGGCGGGGCTGTACGTTTTCTCGCTGGCGATCCTGCTGTCGATGGTTACGTCGATCCGCGTCGAACGGCTGGCGAAGAAAGCCACCAAGTAAGCACACGCCGGGCGGGTTCACGCGATGCTTATAGGGTGTCCGGGTGCCCGGCGACCTTCAGATCGACACGACGTAGCGCCTTGCCCCGGTGCCGGGTGATCAGCTCGTCCAGCACGCCGCCGCGCAAGAGCCGGTCCAGTTCGTACAGCCGACCGCTGGAATCCACCGACACCCGCAGCACGCCCCGGCTTAGGCCCTCAAGCCGTGTGTGCGCCGCCAGGTCCGGGGGCACCAGTTCGCCCCAGATCTCCGTGAGCTTGCCCAACTGCTCGAAAGGCTTTTGCACCTCACGCTTGAACTGCCCGGCCAGGAACGAAAGCGACAGGTCCGGGTCCTTGCGGTTGCGACGCTCACGCAGCCCGTCGAGGTGGGATTGGTAGGGGTCCTTCGCCATCTTCTGTATCATACCCGACACCCTATACCCCACACCCCACGTCCTAACTCACTACAATCCCGCCCATGAATCTGATCCTCTTTGGTTACCGAGGCTGCGGCAAGACGACGCTCGGCCGGAAGCTCGCCGCCCAGCTCTGGAAAGACTTTGTCGACGGCGACGCTCACGTGCGCAAGTGTTTCAACGACCGCACGATCAAGGATATCTGGGCGAAAGAGGGCGAGCCAGCGTTCCGGGAGGCTGAGGCCCGGGTGACCGCCGAGCTTTGCGCCCTGAAGAATCACGTGATCGCCTTGGGTGGCGGCGCGTTGATGCACCCGGCTGCGCGTCAAGCCGTGAAAGACGCCCCGGACGCCAAGCGTATCTATTTAGAATGTACCGCCGAGGAACTGAACCGCCGCATCCATGCCGACGCGAGCACCCTCAGCCAGCGTTCCCCGACATGACCCCCCTCGGCGGCGGTATCGAGGAGATCGAGCACCTGCTTGAGCAACGCGACCCGGTCTACCGTGAGGTTGCCGACCACGTCTTCAACGTCACCCACACTAATCCCGATGAAGCGGCGCGTTTCATCGTGGCGAAGTTTTTGTGAGGTGAGAGTTAGTCTTCACTCACCGCGCATAAAAAAGCCGAGTGAGCTGAATAATGAATGGGGGAAAATAACAGAAGGTTCGAATCGATCGGTTGCCTCACTCGGCAAATCGGAAGTCAAGATGTGCGATCACGTGCCTGGAGCCTCCTTTCGCTCGTCTATCCACCTATATTTTCGCACAAAGGCGTCGAAAGTCAAGAAAAATCATGATCCGGAGGCGGCAACGGGCACCCGAGGCGTATCTGGCAGGGCGTAGAGCGTCGCGGATCGGCCGACTGTTTCGATGGGTTGCCAGCCGGTGGCGATGAGTTTTTCGAGGGTTTGGGGGGTGACGTCGCGGTCGTGGCCGTAGGTGTTGCGGAGGCGGTCGAGTTCGGCCCAGTGGACCCAGACGTGGGTGATGCCGCCATCATGGAGTGCCTGGTTTACTTTTTCCGGGTCGTCTTTGGATGCACGGATGATGCGTCCTAGCGGGTCTTCATCGAACGCGGTGGCGTAGACGAAGGGCCGGTCCAGGTACAAAAGCCCGGAGTTGTCCGCGACCAGCAGCGTTTTGCTTTTCTCCGGCAGACGGTTGATCGGGTGGTCGGCGTTGTCGATCGGGGCGTCGATCGCGGACCAGATCGGTAGCTGTAGCGGCTCACCCGTCTGCGGGTCCGGCACGGTGCGCGTTTGCGACGCCAGCGTGGCGTAGCCTGTGACGGCGAGCGTGAGGATGACGGCTGAGCCGAGCAGCGGTGCGGCGGTGGGGGCTTTGGGTTTGGTGATTGTGCGCAATCGGTCGTAGCCGAGTCCCGCGATCAGGCAGGCGGGCAGCAGTGTCGGCAGCAGGAACCGGCTTTGCATATGCGTGGCGAACATCCAGAACAGCACCTGCACCCCGAGCATCAATAGCAGCGCCCCCGCCGGCCGGCGCATGTCTTTGTGGGTCAATAGCAGCACACCGGCGACCGCGACCGCGATCCATAACGGGGGCACGCCGCCCTCACGGTCGAAGCGGGCCATGTTCTGGGTCTCGTGTGGCGTGATGTGCCCGCCGACCGCGCCGAAGCCGGTGTTGAAAAGCCACTGTCGGCCGAGCGCGTCGAGCTTGCCCTCGTGTTTGGGTGACAGGCCGTGCGCGGTGTCCCAGCGTTCAACGAGTGTCTCGTCCCAGTGCCCGGCCCCGAGCGTGTCGGCGGCGAAGGGAAAGACCGGGTTGCCGGTGGTTGTATAGTTACGCGCGAGGTAGGGGGACAGCGTGAGGGTTCCGGCCAGCGCGGCGATCGCCGCAAGCTGAAAATTGAAAAGCTTGCCGGCCTTATTCGTTGTGTCGGTTTGGCTGTGCATACCGAACAGCAGGATTAGTCCGAGGGGTACGGAGATCATCACGCCGGCGGTGAGTTTGGACAGCGTTGCCGCGCCGACAAGGAAGCCGATCGCGATCGCGCCGCGCCGTGTGGTTCCCGCTTTGTTGAACGTGAGCAGCAGCGCCGCCGCGCCGAACGCCATGACGCCCATCTCGTTGTACGCCATCGACCCGGTCACCGTGACCCACGGCACCGCCAGGAACAGCGCCGCCGCGCCGATGCCCGTCGGGGTTGTGGTTTTTCCGGCCACGGTTTTTCCGATCGCCGCCGTGGCGAGCAGGGCGAGTGTGACGTGGAACAGTTGGCAGGTATACACGCCCGCGAGCACCGAGCCGCTGAGCGTGCCGATCAAAAGATACCCGCCCTCGATCAGGCTCGGCAGGAAGCTGTAGACGTTGTGCTCAAGCCCGGCCATGTGGCCCATGTTCAGCCACTCGCGCGGCAGTTGCAGGTGGTAGCTTGTCACGTCGTACCCGAACGCCTCGACCCGCCAGAGCGAGCCCGGCGGGCAGCAGGCGGCAATCAACAACAACACGAAGCCCGGCACCAGCAGCAGCACCGCCCAAGATACGACCGTTGTCTTCCGTTCGCCGCGCCAGCGACCTTGACTTGGCAACATCTTTAACAGGTTCAGCAACGCCCCCGCGCCAAACACGGCGACCGCCCCGTCCTGAGACAGCCACCCCGCCCACGCGACCAGCCAGTTCACCAGCAGCAGGGCCGCGATGCCCAGAGCCAACTCCGTGACGATGCCCCCGCGTCCACGGTGAACGGCGGGAATCAGCAATAGTTGTAAGGCGTACCCGTAACCGGCCGCGCCGATCCACAACGCGGCCAGCACCGCTAATGATCGCCAGGCCAGCACGAACACTGATGTGAACCCCGCGGGTTGTTGCGCCGAGGTACCGTTTTGTGTAACCAGCCAGAGCAACAGCACGGATGCGGCAAGCATGGCCATGACAGGCAGCAAGCGTGATGCGTGTTGGGGCGATTGCGGTTTGTCCACGCGGGGGAGTTTACACCAGGGGCCGTGGCAAAGCCCGTTTGGTCGTGGCGATTACGGTTGGCGCGTGACGCTACTCGGTTTCTCCGGCCGGTCAGCGGGTGCAGGCGTTTGATCCGGCGGTGGGGCAGTGGGCGGGGTGGATTCGTCTTCCAGGTCGAACAGACGGCGGAGCGCCGCGGCGTAGAAGCCCAGGGGGGCGTCGCCGTTGTGCTGGTTCAACTGGCTTAGTGGCATGTGCAGGATCTTGTTGATCAGGCGGTGGGTGTGTTCGTCGATCGCGTCACTCACAGCATCGGCGTCATCGCGGCCGGCGAGCTTACGTAATGTGCGCTGGCGTTCGTCCTCGCCGATGTCATGCAGTTTGTTGCGCAGCTTGCGGATCAGTTGGCCCAGGTCGGCGTGGGTGATCTCGCTCATGCAAGCGGACACGGCGCGGGTGACATGTTCTTCGCAGGCCCGGACCTGGTCGGTTCGCTGGCTTAAGCTCTGATCGACTATCGATTGCAGGTCGTCGATGTTGTAGATGTAGAGGTTGTTCATCACGCCGATCGCAGGGTCGGCGTCGCGGGGTACGGCCAGGTCGATTACGAACAGCGGCCGGTGCCGTCGGCGTTTGAGGATCGGTTTGAGGCGCTTCGGCGTCAGGATCGGCTCGGGCGCAGACGTGCTTGTGACGACGATGTCGGACCCAACCAGCAACTCGTCGAGCTGGTCCCACGGCCTGGCGCCGCCGGTGGGGTGGGTGAGCTTGAATTGATGCGCCAGTTCCTCGGCACGCCGGGCGGTGCGGTTGACGACCCACAGGTGGGCCGGCTGTAAACGGTTTAGGTGGCGCAGCGTGACCTTCGCCATCTCGCCGGCGCCGATGCCGAGCACGGATTTATCGGAGAAGTCCGAAAAAACCTGCCGCACCAGATCAGCCGCGACGGACCCGACGGAGACACGTCCGGCGTCGATGCCGGTAGCGGCGCGGGCGTGACGGGCTGCGGCGATCGCCTGCTGGAAAACCTTGTGCAGGACCGGGCCGGTCGCGCCAAAGCCGGTGGCCGATTCGTAGGCGCGCCTGACCTGCCCGAGCACCTGCGTCTCGCCGAGCACCATCGAGTCCAGCCCGCAGCAGACGCGGAACAGGTGCGAGATCGCCTGCTCCTGCTCGCGGTGGATCGACGCCGAGGCCACGCGGTCCGTCGGCACGCCGAAGCGCTCGGAGAGGAAACGCTGGATATCGTCCGTGCGGGGCGGTTCGTGTGTCGGCCGGGCGACGTAGACCTCCACGCGGTTGCAGGTCGAGAGGAACACACACTCTGCCTGGGGGAAGCACTGGCGGAACGCGTTAAGGTGATCGCGGGTGTCCTCGCCCATCGCGAAGCGCTCGCGCAGCTCCACCGGCGCCGTGCGGTGGTTGATACCGACCAGGAGCACGCGCATCAGCGGTCCCCTTCGGCGATGTCCCCCGGTCCGGTGCTGGTCCCGTTGGTCACCTCTGCGGCGGACGTTTTGCCCTTGTTCACCGCGTCCGTAGCGGGCAGGCTGGTTACGACTACGTAGGTCGCCAGCAGCAGCGCTAGCCCGAAGATGCTTAGCCAGGCGGCGCGTCGGCCGCGGAAGCCGCTGGCGTAGCGGATGTTCATGAGCAGCGCATAAACCAGCCATGCCAGCGTCGCCATGATGATTTTGGGTGTAAACCACCACCCGGCGGGCAGTGGGCTGTCACTCTCACTGACGACGATCATGCCGCTGACCAGGCCTACTGTCAGCAGCGCGAACCCGATCGTCGAGGTGCGGATGATAAGTTTTTCCAGGGCTTCCAGGCTCGCCAGCCGGCCCAGGCCCATCAGGCTGTCCTTGCGTTTGAGCCGGTAATGCACATACAGATACATCCCGCCGGCGATCGCCGCGACGCCGCAGCAGGCCGTGCCCAGGTAGACACCGGTGAGGTGGATGCCGCGCCAGACCTTGTGCAGGTCGGGCATGTCGAATAGATGGAAGGTCATCCCGGATGCACAGATGCCCCAAGCGAGCATGAAGGTCAGGACGGGTAGCGCGAAGGCCGACAAACCCGCCAGCCGGGGCCGGGTCTGGATGAACAGGATCAGGCCGGCCAGGAGGCAGGACATCAACAGCAGGCCGTCACGGTGTGACGTGACCGGTTGCCAGTCACCACTGGAAAGCCAGATGGTGATGAAGAGGGTCAAGGTGGTCAGGGCGATCACGGCGACGATCAGGCGTTGCCAGGCCGGTGGCTTGAAGGGCTTGTCGATATGACGCAGCAGCCCGATCGCCCCGAGCGTCGCGCCGATCGATAGCAGGGCCAGGGTGGCCAGGATCAGGGTCGTGACAGGGTTCGTCAGGTGCATGGCGGGTTTGGGTTCGGCGGGTCGTGTCGTGAGTCGGCGGGGTCAGGTTTCGGGTTCGGCCAGTTCGCGGTAGTAGGCGAGCAAAGCGTCCCTGCCTTGGCCCTTCAGGATAGCCATCGCGTGCGAGCCGGCCAGTTTCATAAGCCTGTCGCGTCGCTTGGCGGGGTCGGTGTGGTTTTGCTGGATGACGGGGCGGATTCCAGCAGCCAGTTCGATGAGTGTGGGCCAGTCGGGGTCCAGGGCGTCGGATAATTCCCTGCGGATGGTCGCCGAGGCGCTGGCGGAAGCGCCGCCGGTGTGGACGGCGAGGGTGATCGGGCCGTGGTGCGCGTGGGCGGGGACGGTGAAGTCGCCGGCATCGGGGTCGTCGGCGCGGTTGACCAGCACGCCGGTGTTCTGAGCGTCCCTGGCGACGGCCTGGTTGACCTGCGGGTCATCGGTAGCGATCACCACGATGAAGGCGTCGGCGAGATCGCCCGTGCGGTAGGGCCGGTGGTGTATGTCAAGCGGCGGGGCGGTCAGGGCCGGCTCGGTGTTCGGGGCGATCACGGTAACGGCTGCGCCGGCTTCCAGCAGCGCCTTGGCCCGTCGCACGGCCACGGGGCCGCCGCCGACAATGACGCAACGCTTGCCGCTAAGGTTCAGCATGACCGGCAGGAGGGGCATGCGCTTAGTGTATAGACGTTCGCCCAAATGAACAGGCCCGGGCGTTAATAGCCCGGGCCTGTGGAGTGATGTCATGCAAATTGTCAGGCTGCCTTGGATGAATCGACCTTGAACGTCCCGACCAGCCGCAGCAGTTGCTCGGCCTTCTCCGAGAGCTGGACGGCGGCGGTCGCCGCCTGGTTGGTGCCCTCGGAGGTCTGCTTGGTCACGGCCGAGATCGACTCGACGTTGCGGCTGACCTCTTCACTGGTGGCCGACTGTTGCTCGGCTGCTGCGGCGATCGACTGGATCATGCTCGCGACTTCCTGGGCACCGGCGACGATCTTTTCAAGGCTCTGACCGGCCTGGGTCGCCTTGTCCACGCCGACCTTGACCTGCTCCGTGCCGGCGTTCATCCGCTCGACCGCGAGGTTGGTCTCGTTCTGGATCGCCTGGATCGACTGCGCGATCTCCTCGGTCGCCTTGGTCGTGCGGTCGGCGAGCTTTCTTACTTCGTCGGCGACCACCGCGAAGCCGCGGCCGTGTTCGCCGGCGCGGGCCGCTTCGATCGCGGCGTTGAGCGCCAGCAGGTTGGTCTGGTCGGCGATGTCGTTGATGACCTCGATGATCTGGCCGATCTGCTCGCCGCGCTTGCCCAGCTCGGACACGCTGGCGGCGCTGGATATCACGGCGTCGCTGATGGCGTTCATGCCGGCGATGGTTTCGTTGACGACCTTACCGCCCTCGGCCGCGACCTTGCCGGATTCCTGCGCGTTGTTCGCCGCCTCGCCGGACTTGCGGGCGACCTCGACGACGCTGGCGGACATCTCTTCGATCGCGGCGCTGATCTGCGTGACCTGGGCACTTTGCTCGTTCATGCCCGAAGCGATCTGCTCGCTGGACGAGGCGATCTCGGTCGCGGCGCTGGCCACTCACGGTGCGCCGGAGACCTCGCTGATCACATCATGGATCTTCTGGATGAACAGGTTGACGTAGCCGCCGAGCTGGCCGATCTCGTCCTTGCTCTTGACTTCGATCCGCTGGGTGAGGTCGCCGTCGCCCTGAGCGATGTCCTTGATGCGATCAATGAGGTTCTTGATGGGCTTGCCGAACATCATCCGGAGGATGAAGATGAACAGGCCGGTGGCCGCGAGGACCAGCGGGGCGGTCCAGGTCAGGCCGTTGGTGATGAAGCCGGCGACCTGTGCATCGACCGGGTCCAGCGGCATCACCACGTGGTAGGCGCCGTGCATGTACCCGGGCTTCCAGTTCTCCATCTGGAACCCGACAACGTCCTTGCCGTCAGCGGTGGGGCTTGTCGCCGGGTCGCCGTGGCAGAGCATGCAGTCCTCCGTAAGTTTGATGGCACGCATGTAGTGCAGGCTGTTGGTGGCCTCGTCGATTTTGTAAGCGATCTCGGATTCACCGGCCTTGACCTGGCTGGTCAGGTCACGCAACAGGGCCTCGTCGAAAGAACCGGGCTGTGGTTCGTTTTCCTTGTTGCGAGCTTCGAAGGCGGAGACCTGGAAGTTGATATGCTCGCGCTCGGCTGCTTCCTGCGCGGCGGTCCAGCCGGCGACGACGGGGATCGTGCCGAAGATCTTGGCGTCGGTGTAGGACTTCCCGGCGGCGAGCGTCTGCTTGAGGTCCTCCAGCAGGCTGGTCGTGTCGAACGCGCCACGGGCGTTGAGGTTGCCGGCGTGGTTCTTGGATTCGTCGGCCACGGCCGTGAACGCCGCCGCCTTCTCCACCATCGCCTTCTCCGCCGATTCACGGTAGCTGCCGACGAAGATGATGTAGTTCACCGCCACCACCGCGACAAGCACAACAACCGTGACGGTGATAAGACGGGTGCCGAGACCGAGTGATTTGAGCGCCTGGAACATGTTGGGGTCCTCACGTGGTGCCTGTTATCCGTCCTTCAAATGGACCGGACCCCATACATCCAAAGGCCCCGGCAGCCTTGTGACGTGCGTTCCCCACCGTTGCATCGGAGCGACGCGGGCGTTGCTTAAGCACCTTTGTCAGCTTACGGGCATATCAAAGCACCTGTCCCGCAACGGGTTAACCCGTTTCATGGTGGCATGTGTGCGTTGTTAATGTGGCGGAGGGGGCTTGAGCCTCCGACTCTTCCACTTGTTTTCTAAATCCTGGGCACCGGTCTCGCTGCTATTATGACCCGATGCCCGACCTGTGGGAGCAAACCCGTCAGACCCACCTGCGCGCCGCCCAGCCGCTGGCGGTTCGTATGCGCCCCCGGTCGCTGGATGAGTTCGCCGGTCAGGACCACTTCCTCGGCGAGGGCAAACTGCTGCGCCGCATGCTCAGCGCCGACCGGCTAACCAGCGTGATTTTCTACGGCCCACCCGGTACCGGGAAAACCACGCTCGCCGAACTCATCGCCGCCTACACGAAGCGCCACTTCGACCGCGCCAACGCCGCCGCCATCGGCGTCAAGGACGTCCGCGAGGTGCTCGAACACGCCCGCCGCAGGCTCGAAGCCGATGGCCGACGCACCATCTTCTTTCTCGACGAGATCCACCGCTTCAATCGTGCCCAGCAGGACGTGCTGCTGGGTGACGTCGAACGCGGTGTCATCACCCTGATCGGGGCGACGACGGAGAACCCGTTCTTCGCCATCAACTCCCCGCTGGTCAGCCGGTCGCAGGTCTTCCAGTTCCAATCGCTGGACCATGAAGCGATCACCGGTCTGCTCAGACGGGCGTTATCAGATGAGGAACGGGGCTACGGCAAACTCAACCTCCAGATCGACGATGACGCCATCGCGCACTGGGCTATCGCCTGCGACGGCGACGCCCGCCGCGCCCTGACCGCGTTGGAGATCGCGGTGCTGTCATCCGTTCCAGCATCCAAAACCCCGAATCCCGAATCTCCTATCCACATCACCCTGGAGGTCGCCGAACAATCCATCCAGCAGAAAGCCCCGGTCTACGACGGCACGGGGGACGAGCACTACGACGCCGCCAGCGCGTTGATCAAGTCCATGCGCGGCAGCGACCCGGACGCGGCGGTGTATTGGCTGGCCAAGATGCTCCATGCGGGGGAAGACCCGATGTTCATCGCCCGGCGGGTGGCGATCCTTGCTAGTGAAGACGTCGGCAACGCGGACCCGCAGGCGATCCAGGTGGCCGCCGCCGCGTATGACCTGACCCACCGCATCGGGATGCCCGAGTGCCAGCTCGTGCTCGCCCAGGCGGTGACCTACCTCGCCACCGCGCCCAAGAGCAACGCCGCCACGGTCGCGATCGGCGCCGCGATGTCCGATGTCCGCAACAACCGCACCGTCCCGGTCCCCAAGGCCCTGCGCGACGGGCATTACAAAGGGGCCAAACAGCTCGGCCACGGAACGGGTTACAAGTACGCCCACGACAGCGACACCGGCTTCGTAGATCAGGACTATCTCGGTGTCGACAAAACCTACTACACCCCGACCGAACGAGGCTACGAAAAGACCATCCGCCAGTACATGCAGTGGATCGACGCCCAGCGTGCCAAACCCCGCACCCTGCCACCCAAGGAATAAGACCCTGTCCATTCCTATCGGCTCATGCGGCTTCAGCCGCCGTATCGGGTCTGCCTACCCCCGGCAACCCCCTAAAATCCTCTTTGGTGTTGCGAAAAACCCGATCGTGCCGAATATAGTTGGGGGTACTAAGATATCCCGCGTTTCAGGCAGGCCGATGATCGGCCATCCGCCGGCAAGGAGGTCCGTTTCATGGTGTTAAGCTCACAAACCCCCCGCGCGGGGATGTCCCGGATGTATATGTCCTCCAAACCCCGATCCGGGGCGAAGTGGGGCTGGCTGTTACTGATCGGGGTCGGCCTGATCTCCATGTGGACGTTCGTCTGGTCGGATTCAGATGCTAACCAGGCCACGGGCGATGCCGCCGGGGCAGGGTTGCCCGCTTCGGCCCGTGCGGACTCACGCGGGGTCGATCCTTCCCTCCCAGCGACCGAGCAACCCACCGGCCGGCCGGCGTCGGTCAACGACCTGCCCCCGCCTCGCGACCTCGCAACGGCGTCCGCGAACAACGTCCGTCCGGAGCCGGTCGTCCAGACTATCCGCCTGGGAGAGACACCAAACAGCACACCCCCTGCACCGGTGAGCGCAGCGGCCGGAACACCCGCCGCCAACCCCGGCCCGTCCGGCGCCCCCAGTTCCGCGCTGGCCGGGTCGCAGCTCGCGCGCGGCATGAACATGATCCGTGAAGGCCGGCTCGTCCAGGGCCGACGCGAACTTAGCCAACTGCTGTTCAGCGACCGCGGCAACCTGTCCGCCCTCGACGCTCAGACCGTCCGCGACACACTCTCCAGTGTGAACAAACAACTGGTTTTCTCTGACCAGGTCACGCCCGGTGACACGCTCTCGGAGACCTATGTCGTGCAGCGCGGCGACTACCTGTCGCGGATCGCCCCGAAGTACGCCGTGCCTTACCAGTTCATCGAGCGGATCAACAATACGCCCGCCGAACGGCTCCAGGCCGGCAAGCCCATTAAGCTCGTCAAAGGCCCGTTCCACGCGCGGATCAGCAAAAGCGATTTCCGCATGGATATCTATGTCAACGACGCCGACGGCCAGCCGATCTATATCCGAAGCTTCACCGTCGGCCTGGGCAAAGACGACTCGACGCCGATGGGGCCGTTCATCGTCGCGCCCAATTCCAAGGTCCAGAACCCGTCCTGGAAAAACCCGCGGACCGGCGAGTTCTACGGCAAGGACGATCCGAAGAACCCGATCGGTGAATACTGGCTGGCGCTCAAGGGCACCGACGCCGTCACCGAGGCGCACTCCGGCTACGGCATCCACGGCACGATCGACCCGCAGTCCATCGGTCGGCAGGCTTCGATGGGTTGTGTGCGTCTGAGCGATGACGACATCGCCCTGGTGTACGACATGCTCGAATCCGGCCGCAGCACGGTGCAGATCACCTGGTAGGGCGTGGGCCGCCGAATCGGCCGTTTCTGTGGTATGGGATGGGATTCCGGGGAAGATAGGTAACTTTCGGCCGGCGGTTACCCAAGGTCCGTCCGCGAGTTGGGCGCAAAAAGCTGTAAAAACCCGTAAAAAATCGCCCCACGGCAGTTGCTATCCCGTCCGGCGCGGGATATATTATGTAAGCAGCACGCGACGGGTGCACGGAGGAGGAGAAAACCACCGACACCTATGCCGATACGCGATCGTCCTAAGGGGCGATTAAGTAGCCGCGCCCGCTTACTGCAGCGCCGACGCTCTGGAGGGGAATCCGTACAGCGCCGGCGTTCACACACGGACTCACTTGCCCGTGTGTTAAAAGGATTCCGCGATACCCTCAGACCGGGCGTCACGCATGCCCGGATGACCGTATCCGAAATAAGCTTTCTCCCCTCCGTGGTGACCGGGTGCGAGGCATCGCCCCGGCCGCCTTTTTTTTGCGCCGACTGTGACCATAAATCCAAAGGTATGGACACTTACTCGGTCTCGCGGTTGTCCGTTGCTTCATCCGGCATAGGACACTCGGGAGCGAGTAGTGCCCCCAATGGCTCCCAACTCGGCTCGCGGACAATGTAATATTCCGTCAAGTCTCGATCGCGCTTCATGGAAACCTGATCGAGTCGGGGAAGTGTAGCCCTATCCAGTATGCCTCTGATAATCACTGGGCGCAGGTGATTGTCCCGAGTCCATCCGGGGAGGTCTTGCATATTTTCTACGTAGACTTCCTCGCCGCGATAAAGCAGGTGCCAGACGCCGTTGTGTCTTAAGGCTATGCCGCGCAACGCGACCTTTTTATTCAACTGGTCCTCAAGGCGCACCAAGCGCCAATCGCCGTCGACCAATGTGAATACATGCCGGTCTCCCGTAGGGTTATACATCCCCTGTGTCTCAACCGTCTTCCCCTCGATGTCATTTGGCCAAGGGGATGCTTCGTCCACTAGCACACTCCAACCGTCACCCTGCATCACGGACCGCCCGTTCTCAGACACCGCCAGCCCTGCAAGCAACGCGATCCGCCCCGTGAAATCATTAGGCCCAAACGACAAGGGTTCAATCACTTTGGCCCGGTAAACAACAAACGTTTCATGGAAATAATGCCCCGCGGTTTGTATCGCTACACCGGTATGCTTCATAACATCGTTTGGGACCCCTACATACCAGCCGGTTGTATATCCTGTCATTTGGTAAGCTTTTCCCTCTTCGATTTTGGATAACTTGATGCCTTCGCCCAGCGAGCCGTATGCAGTGGAGCCTTCGATCTCCTCGCCCCACTCTGCAAAAAACGGTGTAACACTGATCTGAATATCTTCCTGCATGGCGGAACCCTGGATCCTTTGCACCCGCAGATTAGGACCGCCTTCATTTCCCTTGAATGGGCCCTCCACCAGCACCCCTTCAACGGTGATAACCTCACCCAATGGCGCATGCAGTTTGCCGGTCAGACGATATTGTGTGCCCAACTGTGCGATCGGGATGTCCTGTGGCTTCTCCGCATGAGCCAGGCACGATAGAGCCGGCACGCACCAAATGCAGAGCATATGTCCTGGTTTCATCACATGCACTCCGGTGCCAATATGTATAAAGAAACCCGATAAGAACGCTATAATCCTATGCATGGAATTCGGCTCGGGCGCATACAGAGAACAGATCGCATAGCGGTTTACTTCAAGTGTCACGTTCCCTTAACCAACGCCACCTCATCGCGTATCCCGCGCAGCGCCTCGATATGTTCCGCCGTCCATCCCGGCCCGGATTTGCGATGGGCCAAACCGGGTTTGTCTGATTCGGCATCTTCCAGATCATCGCCGAAGCCAGCCGACCGTGACGCTTTGAGCCGGACGAGCACGCGGTCGCGCAGCGCCCAGGCGTCGGTGATCCCTTCGACGATGCCCATGTTCATCGCCGGGCCCGATTTGCCGCTGGGGTCGCCGCCGGAGCCGGCCGTCTCCACGATCAGGTCCGAGATGCCGAACAGCCGCTGGATCGGGCCCTGCTGCACCTTCACGTTCTGCACATTCTCGAAGGTGAACGTCATCTCGTGGATGATCCAGATGCCCCGGTGGATACGGATGCTCCGGTCCGTCATCACGTACCACGTCGTGTCGTAGCGCAGATGGATCGCGACGTAGGCGACGATGTCCGGGACCACCGCGACGATCAACGCCGGCACAAACAGCAAAAGCCCCAGCCACCACACCGCGATCGTCACCGCGATCCATCCAATCAGGATCAGCATGTCGATCACGAACAACCCGATCCAGAACCACATTTTCAGGTACCGGATGTAACCCGCCGCGGGCTTGAAGGCGTCGATCGTTTCGCCCGCCGATACCGGCAGCGTCGGCGGCGTCTTGGGTACACGGAACCAGTCGCTGAGTACACGCCACGTCCCCGAGTAGACCCACTCGGCCGCGCGTTCGGTCCTGCTCTCACTCGCCGGCATCGGCCACCTCCCCCGTGTTTCGTTCCTGCCGCAGCGCGCACCTGTTCGTGGATCTGCCGCAGCAGCACAAACGCTCGTCGCCGGGGTCCGCGACGGTTTCGCCGTTTTGCACTGGTTTGGGCCGACTTGTCGTCCCGGCTGCCGCGCATCCGGCTGTATAGATAATCGCGCAACCCCTCCGGGTCGCCGACGCCCTCGATCGACATCTGCGCGCCGATCGAGCCGGACGCCGTCTGCACCGATACGGTCGCCAGCCCGAGGTGACGCTGGATGATCCCGCGTGACACGTGGATATCCTGCACCCGCCGGTAGGTCAGATAGACCTCGCGCTTGAACAGGATGCCCCAGGACATCGACACGCCTTCGTCGTCAAACTTGTAGCGCAGTGATTGGTATTTGCAGAACAACGGCAGGAAGATGACGGGGAAAAACACGACCCCGAAGCACGACACGATCGCGTAGTACTTCAGCAGTGCCGGGACCGGCCGGGTGGTGGTCGCCGGGTCGAACCGGTGGGTTTCTGTGACTGATGCCATGCCAGTTAGCCTTCCTGTAAAGACATCCGCGCGAAGTGAATTTCATTGTAGCGGTAGTCGTTCCGCGGCGACATTTATGACATTCGGATTACCTGTCTCTGTGCCTCTGTGGTGAAATTCCGCTATCTAATCGATCATCCGGCGTTTGCCGCGGTTGTGAGCCGGCCCCAGGACGTTCGGCCAGTAGGTCATCTCGACGGCTTCCAGGATCGCCGGGTCGATCCTGCCGTGCTGCGGCTGTGCGCCGATCGGATCGACACGCGGCACGACGGCCAATGTGTTCAGCCCCGTCATTTTTTCGAGCCAGACACGGTTGCCCGCGATCGACGGGTCCTCCGCCAGCGCGGGGTCGGCGATGTAGCCGTTGATGACCATGCCCGCGATCTGGCAGCCGGCTAGCTTCAGGAGCTTCGCTGTCATCGCCGTGTGGTTGAGTGTGCCAAGCCCCGCGCGCGTGACAATCACCACGGGGTAACCCAGGGTGACGATCAGGTCCAGCACGGTGTACCGTGGCCGGTCCGGGTCCAGCGGCACCATCAGCCCGCCGACGCCTTCGATGAGCATCGCATCACACTCGCGGTTCAGCCGGGTCAGGCTCCGTGTGAGCGCTTCCCAGTCGATCGGCTCGCGCGATTCCTGCGACGCCACCGCCGGTGCGAGCGGGGCGGCGAAGCGGATCGGGTTGATGACTTCAAGTGGCTGTCGGCTGTCCGCGAAGTGTGCTAATGCTTCGGCGTCCTCACTGACCAGCCCCTCCCGGTCGTGTCGGCAACCCGAAGCGAAAGGTTTCAGCACGCCCAGCCGGACCCCCGGCTCCTGACGCCGGATCGCCGCGGCGATCGCGCAGGTGACCAGCGTCTTGCCCACCCCGGTGTCCGTGCCGGTGATAAACAGGCCCGGGATGGTCTGTTGATTGATGGCTTCCAGCATGCCCGCATGATAGCCGCGAACGGAGTTGTGGGCTGCTTATCTTAAAGGTGCCGGTTGTGCCTAAGAAATGTCCGTCTTGAGTTGTGCAAGCCTGCGCTGTTGGCGTGTATTCGACCACAACGATTCAACCAGCGTGTAGATCACTTGCAAGGTGTTTTGATAAGTCGATCCCTCGGCCCGGTCGAGCAGGCCCGCCGTCCGGCGTACCAGGCGCCAGGCCACGTCTTCACTGAGTCGGCCGGCGAGCAACAACAGACGTGCCCTTTCCAGGCGGTTCTGCAGCGATCGGATGTCCTGCTCGACGACCATGCTTGTAGCCCTTGCCTCTGTCGGAGATGCCGTTGTTCATGCCGTCCGGATAACTTAATTCAACGATATGCCGTTATGAAATGCGATGTGTGACGGTCGTCATGTTGCGTGCGTGTGACGTTTGTAACGATTGTAACACCTGGTGCGTTTATGACGTTTGCCGTGCGTGGGTTAGCCTGGATCGGGAGCGTGCCGATAACAGCCGGGACTTATCAGGCCACCGGTGCCCGTTGGCGGCATCGGCGACGCCCGGCCGACGTTGAGTGCACACGATCATCCAACACCACCCCCACAACTCCCCTTGGAGAACAAGCCATGATCGAGCAACGAGACGTTGACCAACTGCTAAGCGAACTGGAAGCGATGCGGATGTCGCTGATCCGCGACCGCCAGGCGATCCAGCCGAAGCTGGACGAGCTGGTCGCCAAGGCCGGGCGTATGCGTCAGAGCGCCGCCGGCGGCAAGTTCGAGGCGTCGGTCACCAGCGTCCACGGCCTGCTGGAGTCGCTCCGCGCCGGCGTCCGCGCCCAGGACCAGCTCAACCGGGCCGCCTGACCGATCAAACATAAAACCGGGCAGGCCCACCGCCCGCCCAAACCTGACCACGCGTCGTCGAGGGATCGACGCGTGGTTTTTTGCTGCGCCCGGACCGGCAGACATTGGAATAACCCAGGCCCGCTATCTATTGACCTTGGTAACCCGCTTGACTTGTCATGGGGAGGTGGCTGAAGCTGGGCGGTGGGTTGTAGCCGGGCTATGATGGCGCACGAAAGACACAGGATGGACACCGATGAGTGATGCAAACAATATGCAGCTGGAACAGTCCTCCGCCGTGCGGGCGAAGGTAGGATTCAACGTCGATCAGGCCGTGAAAGAACGCTACGCCGCCGGCGCGAATCAACGCGAAGCGGCGCTGTGCTGCCCGACGAGTTACGACCCGTCTTTCCTGAAGATACTGCCGCAAGAGATCATCGAACGCGATTACGGCTGCGGCGACCCGTCCGAACACGTCGGGCAGGGCGAGACCGTATTGGACTTAGGTTCCGGCGGAGGGAAGATCTGCTACATCCTGTCCCAGAAGGTTGCCGCGAGTGGCCAAGTCATTGGCGTGGATATCAACGACGACATGCTCGCGCTTGCTCGCAAGTACCAGCCCGAGATGGCGGAGAAGATCGGCTACGGCAACATCAGTTTCCGCAAGGGCCGTATCCAGGACCTGCGGCTTGATATTGACAAGGCTGAGGGCTGGCTGAAAGCACACCCGGTGACGGACCATGCGAGCCTCAGCGCCTTCGAGGCTGAGTGTGATCGCCTACGCCGCGATGAGCCGTTGATCCCGGATAACTCGGTCGATGTCGTGGTGTCTAATTGCGTGCTGAATCTTGTTGCGCCGGAATTGAAAGTGCAGCTATTCGCCGAGATATTCCGCGTGCTCAAGCGCGGCGGCAGGGCGGTGATCTCCGATATCGTCAGTGACGAGCCGCCGACGAAGCAGATTCTTGATGACCCGGAACTGTGGAGCGGCTGTATCTCCGGCGCGTTCGGCGAGGCGGAGTTCCCGCAGATGTTCGAGCGGGGGGGGTTCCACGGCATAGAGATCCTCAAACGTGAAGAATCGCCCTGGCAGACGATCGACGGCATCGAGTTCCGCTCCATGACGATCCGCGCGTACAAGGGCAAGCAAGGCCCGTGCCTGGACCGCAACCAGGCGGCGGTGTACCTCGGCCCGTGGAAGCAGGTCGTGGACGACGACGGGCACACCTATTTCCGGGGCCAGCGCATGGCGGTATGTGACAAGACGTTCAAGATCCTGACCGATCCGAGCGGGCCATACGCCGGGCAGTTCGCGGGGGTCCAGCCGTTGTCCGAGGTCCCGTTAGATGACGCGCCGGCCTACGATTGCCGACGCAACGCCGTGCGCGACCCACGCATCACCAAGGGCGGCGACTACCGCGCCAACATCCCTACGGATGCCTCCGGCGACTGCTGCTCGTCGCCGGGTTGCTGCTGACATGCGATCGCGGGTACAGTCGGGTGTCCTCCTATTACTGGTCGTGACGGCCGGATGGATCACCATGACACGCACCGCCGCCAACGACGCCCACCCGCACGCCGATGCGCTGAAGAACCCCGACGGTTCGTGGAAATACACCAACCACCTCGCGGACGAGACCAGCCCGTACCTGCTGCAACACGCGCACAACCCGGTGGACTGGCGGCCCTGGGGACCAGAAGCCTTCGAGGAGGCGCGCAGACGCAACGTGCCGATCTTCCTGAGTATCGGCTACGCCACCTGCTACTGGTGCCACGTCATGGAGCGGCAGGTCTTCGAGAACCCCGAGATCGCCGCCCAGATGAACAAGTTGTTCGTGTGCATCAAGGTTGATCGCGAGGAGAGGCCGGACGTCGATGATATCTACATGACGGCAACGCAGGTCATGACACGCTCGGGCGGCTGGCCGATGAGCGTGTTCCTCACACCGCCGGGTGCGGAAGGTGAGAGTGATCACGGGTTGAAACCGTTCTGGGCCGGTACCTATATCCCGCCGACGCCGCAGTTTGGCCGACCGAGTTTCCCGCAGGTGCTCGGAGCATTATCCGGTGCCTGGAACGAACAACGGGCGGACGTGATCGAACAGGCAAGCAAACTTGCCGAGGCGGTCAGCGAATCATTAGCCAGGCAGGGCGAACCCGGGACGGTCGATCCTTCGGTGGTCCAGGCCGCGACCGATCATGTGCTTTCGATGTTCGACCGTGAGTACGGCGGTTTCGGCAGCGCACCGAAATTCCCACAGCCCGCCTACCTCAGGTTCTTATTACAGATTTACCGCAACAACCCGGCCGATCCGCTGTGGCACATCATCGGGCACACGCTCGAACTGATGGCGCGCGGCGGGATCTACGATCAGATCGGCGGGGGGTTTCATCGGTATTCCACCGATGAGCGCTGGCTGGTCCCGCACTTCGAGAAGATGCTCTACGACAACGCCCAGCTCGTCGAGTTGTATGCCAAAGCCGTCGAGATCAAACCCACTGACGCCAACGCCGCGCTCTATCAACGTGTGATCCGCGAGACCTGCGATTATGTCCTGCGTGAGATGACCGACCAGACCGGCGCGTTCTGGTCCGCGCAGGATGCCGAGGTCAATGCGCGTGAGGGCGGCAGCTACGTCTGGACCGAGGCGCAGATACGAGAGACACTCGCCGACGCCACGCTCGCCGACCTGGCGCTCAAGATGTACGGGCTGGCCGACGGCCCGAACTTCCGGGACCCGCACGACGATTCCGCCGAGCCCGTCAATGTGCTGTACCTGCCGTTGCCGCTGGCCTCTTTAAGCACACAGACGGGCGTCGAGATGACCGCGCTCATTGGACAAGCAGTCGATTAATCAGAACCTCAAAGCCGCGAGGGACAAACGTGACTCAGCCGATTACGGATGACAAGGTGCTGACGAGTTGGAACGGCATGATGATCGCTGCGCTCGCGGACGCCGGGCGTGTGCTGAATGAGCCTGCCTACACCACCGCCGCCCAACGCGCCGCCGATGCTATTGTTTCGCACATGGCCACCGCGGATGGCGGGCTGTACCGCACGATGCGCAACGGCGAAGCGAAGATCCCGGGTTCCTCGAAGACTACGCCTGGTTTGTCCACGGCCTGCTTGCGGCTTGAACCGCGCCCAGCCCGATCAACCCAAGTGGCTTGAACTGGCGAGTCATTACACGCGGGCCGCGACCGATCGTTTTGCTTTGGACGCGGGCGGCTACTACGACACGCTCGCCGACCAGCCGGACCTTTTTGTCCGCGTGCGCGGCACCTACGACGGGGCTATCCCAAGCGCGAACGGACGGATGATTCACAACCTGCTGGACCTTTACGAACTGACGGGGGAACCAGGTTGGCTCGACCGTGCCTTGCGTGACCTTCGCAGCTTTACTGATCCGCTGGAGCGCAGCGGGGCGGGGATGGTGCAGATGCAGGGGGCGCTGCTGCGTGCCTTGGAGATTGCGCCCGATCGTATCGCTGATAAAGCGCCGCCCCCCCGTTCGGTCACGGGGGTGGAACCCTCGGCCGAACCCCTGACCGCGTCCATCGAAACCGGCACGATTACATTTGTCGACGGCGTCGCCACGTTCGCCGTCACGCTCGATATCGGCGCGGGCTATCACATCAACTCACATCAACCCAGCGAGGCGATGCTGATCCCCACCGAATTGACGCTGGTCGGTGCCGACGGGTACGAGTTTGCTGTGCAATACCCCGAACCGGACATGGCAGAATACGTCTACGCCGATCGCCCGCTGTCGGTTTTCCAAGGCCACGTTTTGTTCAATACAACGCTCCGACGTAAACCGACCGCAGCAGGCCCGCTCCCGACTGATGCGGCACTACTCCTGCGTTACCAAGCCTGCACCGATACCGCCTGCCTCCCGCCCGCTACGGTGCGCCTGCCGCTGTCGGTCGAAGCTGATTAATCACGCTATCATCCGACCATGATCGACACCCACTGCCACCTGACCTATGACGGCCTGCACGAGCGGGTCGATGACGTAATCGCCGGCGCCGCCGCAGTCGGGGTCGATCGGATGATTACGGTCGGCACCTCGCCCGCCGACGCCCGCAAGTCGGTCACGCTGGCACAGCGGTTTAATAATGTTTACGCCACGGCCGGCCTGCATCCGCACTACGCCGCCGACTGGCCGAACCTCACTACGCTCACCGAGGCCCTGCGTGATTTACTCAGCCAACCCAAGGTCGTCGCGTTCGGGGAGATGGGGCTCGATAAACATTACCCCGACCCGCCGATGTCGATGCAGCGGGCGGCTTTCGCGGCGCAGCTTGAACTGGCTAAGGAACTGTCCGATTTTCCGATCATCATCCACAATCGTGAAGCCACCGACGACACACTCGCCATGATCGTCGACTCCGGCATCCCCGGCGAACGCTTCGTTTTTCACTGCTTCACCGGCTCTTCAAGCGAGATCGACAAGATCCTCGCGATCGGGGCGTGGGTCAGCTTCACCGGCATCATCACGTTCAAGAACGCGGGCGATATCGCAGAGGCCAGCGACCGCGTGCCGCTGGACCGGTTGATGATCGAGACCGACAGCCCGTACCTCGCCCCCGAGCCGCACCGCAAGGCCCGGCCCAACGAGCCGAAGTACGTTGTTCACATCGCCGAGTTCCTGGCGAAGCGGCGGGGGATATCTTTACGAGACTTCACCCAAACGGTAGACGGCAACGCGGAGCGGTTTTTCCGTTTGAAGTAGCCCGCGTAGCCAGGCACCAAAAACAAGCCCCGCCATCGCTGACGGGGCCGAGTCCACGTGTGCGTTTTGTATACCGGGGGGCCGGCTTTACGCTGCCTGCATCCCGCTGTGGTTGAGGTAGATATTCAGGCGTTGGCGGTCGATGTCGTGGTTGAAGCGTGTGAAGGTCATACCCATGCGGCAGGGGCCGATCTCTTCGTCGTCGTGCATCCGGACGATACGGCCGGCGGCGTGGAAGGTGACCTGCTGGGTGCCCGGGAGCATGCCGCGGACCTCGACCTCCGTGCCTGCGGGCAGGGGTGTGTCCAGTTCGAAGCGCATGCCGGTCTGGCTGATGTCGTAGATGTGGCCGGTCCAGCGGTACCGCTGATCACCGACGTGCCGGACGCGCAGCAGGGTATACATCGCCGGGAGCCTCAAACGTGGGTTGCTGCGGGCTTCGGCGTTGCTTTCTGCGGTGTCGGACATCGTGGCCTCCCTGGTCTGGTTTTTCCGCCCTGCACGGCTGACATCGGCCGGTCCGGGGGCGCGGTTTAGGCGCATTAGCCGGTTTGGCGCGATTCGGATGGGTTTGCTGTAGCGCCGACACCACGGCGGCCGATAACAGGGTTTATGCCCCCAGTCAGACCTGCCGTGCCTGTTTCCATTGACCTCACCCGGCAGGCCCGCACGCCCTCGTCGCCCACGGACCCCACCGGGTCCAGCGTGCTGCTGATCGGCACCCGGCGGACCGTCGCCCAGCTCGAACACGCCCTCACGGCCTTGGAACCCCGGCCGGCCGTGGTTGGCTGTCTGCTGCTGGACCCCTCGGCTCAAGTGAACAACGCCGACGATAACGGCACCCCGCTGCGCTGTCGGGTCCTCGGCGGCTTCGACCAGCTCGCGGTGGCTTGTTCGGCAGCTCCGATCGACCTGGCCCTGGTCAGCCTGCCCCAGTCCATGCCCAAACGCACCGCCGTCCTCACCGACGCCCTCACCCAGCAGGGCGTCGCCTGGCGTTTCATGCCCACCCTGGCCGACCAACTCGCCGGGCTGACCCCGCCGGCGGGCGTGACGGTCAAGGCCGCCCCGGCCGAGGTCGGCGACCACGCCTGCCACTTGGATTTGGCACGCCTGATCGACCGCCAGCCCAGGCCCTTGGATGAAGCACCCATCCGTGAGTATCTCGAAGGTAAGGTCGTGTTGATCACGGGGGCCGGCGGATCGATCGGGTCGGAGCTTGCCCAGATCGTCTGCCGGTTCAACCCGGCCAAACTCATACTCGTCGAACGCTCCGAGAACGCGCTCTTCCAGATCGATCGGGAGATCGCCCGCAGCTTCCCGGATCAGGACCGCCACGCCGAGCTGCACGACGTCACCAACGCGCCGCGCACGCTCGACCTGGTCGACCGCCATCAGCCTGACGTCATCTTCCACGCGGCGGCGCACAAGCACGTGCCTATGATGGAGGACCACCCGTCCGCCGCCATTGAGAACAACTTCTACGGCACACGCTCCATCGCCGACGCCGCCCACGCCTGCGGGGTCAGCCGATTCGTGATGATCTCCACCGACAAGGCCGTCAATCCTTCTTCCGTGATGGGCGCGAGCAAGCGGTTGGCCGAACTCTACATCCAGCACCAGAACCGTTACAGTCCGACGATCTACTCGATGGTCCGCTTCGGCAACGTATTAGGTTCCGCGTGCAGCGTGCTGCCGATCTGGTCTAAGCAGATCGCCCAGGGCGGGCCGGTCACCGTGACCCACCCGGACATGACCCGGTATTTCATGACCATCCCCGAGGCCGCCGCGCTGGTTTTGCAGGCAGGCGCCTACGCACGTGGCGGCGAGGTGTTCCTCCTGGATATGGGCGACCCGGTCAATATCCTTGAGCTTGCCAAAAGCTTCATCCGCCAGCACGGCCTGGTTCCCGACGAGGACATCCGCATCGCCATCACCGGCGTCCGCCCCGGCGAAAAACTCTTCGAGGTCCTCGCCTACGACGGCGAAGACATGACGCCCACCCCGCATCAGTCCATCCGCATCTGGGAATCCACCCCGCCGGAGAGCGCGCGTCTGCAACAGATCGCGCTGACCTTCGACCGCATGCGCGAAAAAGGCACCGGCGACCAGCACGCCTGGCGCGGCGTCTCCCGCGACACGATCATGAACGCCCTGCGCAATGCACTGCCGGAGATGATCGAATCCGCGGCGGGGTGAATGTTATGTGTTCCAAAGGTAAGCAGATAGATGCCGATTCACATGATAATAAAAAGGTGTCTATTTTTTCATTGCTTGTAGGCGGTCTTTTTTTGGGGCTTTTCCCACTTGTCATAGTAGGTGTTGTTGGCGTTGTGTTGCTTTTGTTTTTCTTTCAAGATAATGACCCTTTTAAGGGCAATTTCTTGGACTTCTGGTTATATTGGGGGGCCGTGGTTGGGGCGATATTGGCGGTAGCAATTCTACTGGTTGTTAGTATTCTGGGTGTTATTGTTAATTTCTTCAAACACAAAAGGTAGGTGTCGTGGAGTACACATACCTACCCCGCAGTAGTCTAATGAACTTGCTGTGATTGTGCGTTCTTTGTTACGCGGAGTTGTCCCCTGCGCCGGGGTGTGTATGCTGCGTGGCTGGTTTCCCGTCGGGTATGCTTGTATCGCCCGGTTTGGGAGGGCCGATCCATTGAAAGGGCAGTACCATCGCTACGAATTTCCCCCCGCCGTTTTACCGCTGGCGGCCGCACCCCTGGCACGGGCTGGATGCCGGGCTGGAGCCGCCGTTTCGGATGCAGGTATATATCGAAATAACGCCGTTCAGCTCCGTGAAGTACGAGATCTGCAAGACCACGGGCTACCTGCGTGTGGACCGGCCGCAACGCAGCAGCGCCCAGCCGCCGGCTCTGTACGGGTTCATGCCCCGGACGTACTGCGGCACCCGGGTCGGGATGCTCTCGCCCAAGGCCAAGAAGGGCGACGGCGACCCGCTGGATGCCTGCGTGATAAGCGAGCGGCCGATCAACCGCGGTGACGTGCTGCTGAACACCCGCGTGATCGGGGGCCTTCAGTGCATCGACGGTGACGAGGCGGACGACAAGATCATCGCTGTTCTTGAGAGCGACAACATGTACGGGGAAATCCGCAAGCTGGAAGACCTGCCCCCGATCCTGGTCGAGCGGCTTCGGCACTACTTCAGCACCTATAAGATGGAACCCGGCGGCACGTCCGCGATGTCGGTCGAAAAGACCTACGGCCCGGACGAGGCGGCGGACGTGATCCGGGCGTCGATGGCGGATTACAACGAGATGTTCGGGCATTGATTTGAAGTGGGTGCGTATGTGAAGTAGGGGACAGCGGCTGAAGCCGCCTGAGCAGCCGTGCGTGTTGAGTGGGTTTGCGGGATGTGGGCGGGTCTGTTACTAACTCCGCATGCCTACCAAACCCAAGTCGCGTAAACCGACGGAACTACGGCCCACGACGATCAAGCCTTACCCCACGGCGGCGGCGGGGTCGGTGATGATCGAGGCGGGCAAGACCCGGGTGCTCTGCACCGCGAGCATCTGCAGCGACCCGCCGAAGTGGCTGCCGCGTGACGAGGATGGGAACTTCGCCAGCGGGTGGGTGACGGCTGAATACAACATGATGCCCGGCTCGACGCCCGACCGTAAGCGGCGTGGGCCCGACTCGCGCGGGACCGAGATCCAGCGGCTGATCGGGCGTGTGCTGCGTGCGTCGGTGGATTTAGACAAGATGCCCGGCGTGGCGATCACGTGTGACTGTGACGTGGTGGTGGCGGACGGGGGGACGCGGACAGCATCGATCACCGGGGCGTGGGTCGCGCTGTCGCAGGCGATCGGGGAAGCGAAAAAACAGGGGCTGATCAAGGGCGAGCCGAGGCTCGGGCCGGTCGCGGCTGTGAGCGTCGGGATCATCGACGGTAAGCCCACGCTTGACCTGGATTACCCGCTGGATGTTCGTGCCGAGGTAGACATGAACGTCGCGATGAACCACAAGGGTGACTTCATCGAGGTGCAGGGCACCGGCGAGAAGGGGACATTTAATCGGGGCGAACTTGATGCACTGCTGGACCTGGCGGGCAAGGGGATCAAGCAACTGATCAAGGTCCAGCGTGCGGCGGTGAAGTAGACCGACAAGCCTGCTTATCCATCAATACTCAGTGCTGTTCGCTTGGGTTGGGCATCGTGCCGTTGGGTTTCGGTGCGCCCATGCCGGTCATCAGGATCACGGCCCCGGGGAGTGTCGAGAGCACGGCACAAACGCCGACCAACAGCGACATGGCCAGGACGGTATCCGGGTGCGCTCCGTAAAGGGGCAACAGGGCGACGAACATGGCTTCACGCACGCCCCAGCCGGACATCGAGATCGGGATGAGCATCGCGAAGATAACCGCCGGGACCACGACGAAGTAGGCGTTCATCGGCACTTCGATGCCGACCGCCACCGCGCCGGCCCAGATCACGAGGATACGCAGCACGTTAAAGATCAGCGATTGCACCATGGCCCACGCCATCAGCCCGGGCCGGCCCCGGTAAGTGTCCAGGCTCATGTAGACTTTGTTCTGTTTGTCGCGGACCTTCGCCAGCCACCGCGGCGAGAGCAGCTTGTCTGTCATCCGACGGAACCCGGGGTTCATGATGGCGAACCAACCGGCGAGGATCAAAAACAGGGCGCCCCCGGCCCAGAGTTCGATCCCCTCGACACGCGAACGCGACTCCATTACCACGCCGAACAGGATCATCAGCGACAACCCGGTCAGCCCCAGCAGCCGGTCCATGAGGATCGACGTAAACGACATCGCCAGGTCGCTGGTGTAGCGGGCCAGGCCGTACATCCGCACCAGTTCGATCGTGACCGCGCCCAAGCCGAAGATCCCGATGAAGGCACTTAGGTAGCGGATTCGCAACATCGGCCAGAAGGGGATGTTGCTGCTTGTATGCCGAAGCAGAATCATCCACTTGTAGGTGCCGTGAACGTGCTCGACAAACATCAACAAGAAAATCAGCCCCACCATCGTCGGGTCGGCGCTCTGGATCGCGCCGGCGATTTTGCCAGGGCCCTCCTTGTAGAAGAGGAACGCCAACAGACCCACGCTGACCACGATGCGTAGCACGGTCATCAGGGGTTTCTTCGGTTTGTCGGCGGGTATCTGTGCCGTCAAGGGGGGGTCCTGTGGGGGGACTGGCGGGGCGGGTTGGCGGATAACTCTTAATCGACCCAAGGGGGGGCGGAGCTTTGAGGAACGTGTGATAAATACCGTCCAAGTGGGTGGATAGCGGTTTAGGGGGGCTTAAGATGTAAAAATGGGTAATTGGCTAGCCATTGTCGGGGTCGTCCGGGGTGGGCTTCAGCTCGGCCCGTGCCTGGCCCATCCCCTGGATGCAGAACCACGCCCCCGGGAAGATCGACACGGTACCCAGCACGCCGACCAATAGCGACATCGCCAGCACCTTGTCGCCGTCCGCACCGTAGGGGGTGAGCAGCTGCACGAACATGACTTCCCGCACGCCCCAGCCGGCTACCGAGACCGGGATCACCATCACGAAGATGACCAGCGGCACGGCGATGATGTACGCACTCACCGGCGCCTCGACCCCGACCGCCAGCCCGGCGGTATAGCACACCGCGATCCGGATGCCGTTATAGACAAGCGACTGCACCATGCCCCACGCCAGCAGGCCCGGCCGGCCGCGGTAGGTGTCCAGGCTGGCGTAGACCTTGTTTTGCTTGTCACGCACCATCGCCAGGATCGGCGCGCTGAGCATCCAGTCGGTCAGCCGGCGGAACCAGGGGTTCATGATCGCTACCCAGCCCGCCGCGATCAGCAATAGCGCCCCGATCGTCCAGAACTCGATCCCCGGGATCGTTGATCGGCCTTGCATCAAAACGCCGGCGAGGACCACCAGGACCAGGCCCGTCAGCCCCAGCACACGGTCCATGAGGATCGAGGTGAACGACATCGCCAGGTCGGACGTGTGTTTCGCCAGCCCGTACATACGAACCAGCTCGATCCCGATCCCGCCGGGCACGAACATGCCGACGAAGCCGCTGACGTAGATGATCTTAAATAGCGGCCAGAACCGGATGCTTTTGTCCGTGTGCTTAAGCAGGATCAACCACTTGTACGTCCCGTGCAGGCCCTCGACGAGCATCAATACCAGGACGATAACAACCCAGAACACGTCCGCGCCGCGCAGCGCCTTGGCCGTGTTCTCGATGCCCATCTCGCGCAGCACCAGCACCAGCAGTACGAGGCTGACGATGATGCGCGCCGCCTTGAACACCCTGGATCGCAGGGTCTTTTCGGGTACGGTTTGGGGGATCGTTTCGTTCAGGGGTTCGGCCACAGGGTCCTCGTCTCGGCGCGCGGGGATCGCGTGCCGGTGAATATCGGTTAAGCAGTATCAAAGATAGAGGATACGTCTCACCGACGCACGCCGAAGTAAAGCCTTTGCACCAGGCGGTTGTTGAAGGCCCAGGCCAGTAGTTGGTGATATTTGTCGTCCATACAGCACCGCAGGTTGCTGCGGCAGGACAGCAGGCGGTACATCGGACGCTCATGCTTGGCGACGTGGGATTTATACCCCTCGTCGCCCTGGCCCAGGTCGAAGCAGGTGGTCCCCGGGTCGGCGTGAGCCCGCTCGATGGTTTTCAGCATGGCCAGGAAGCCCGGGCTGAGCCGACCGATCGCCGGGTCGTTGTCCATCCCGCCGTTGTAGGCAAGCGCCGTGCCCTTGTAGTGAAACACAAGGTCGATGTTGTAGGCCCGGCCGTCGATCCGTAAGACCTGTAGCTGCAGCGTCCCTTCGTCCAGCATCGCCTTGAAAAGCCGGGTAAACAATTCAACCCGCTGCGGCGTGCGGAACATCCCGCGCTGGCCCCGCTCGTTCTGGCGTTGCTGGTGCAGACGGATCAGGTCGCTTAAAGCCTCGTCAGACCCCTCGGCGCGTGACAGCGTCAAAAACTCGACCGCGTACCGCTCGTTCAGAGACTTCCAGTATTTTCGGAAGTTCTTGCGCACGGGTTTGCTGAGGATCATCTGGTAGTCATCGAAACTGCCCCGGATCGGCAGGTAACGCGTGGGGCTTTCCGGCTGTGTCTGTAACGACCACACGGAAGATTCGGTCGGCAAGAGCCGTTCGCGGTGTTCCCACAGGTGCGACCCCTCGGGCACCTTATGGAACTCGACGCGGTCAAGCCCGGGTTTGTTATCTTTCAGCCAGCCGGCGAGCAGCGTGACCGCGGCGTCCCGGTCGCAATCGTCGGCCAGCACGATGTCCTGGTAATCACTGAATCCCCGCCCGATGAACCGCATCACGCGAACACCCAAAGGCCCAAGCCGCTTCTCGATCATCATCGGCGCCGCCGCTTCGAGCCGGCCTTGTGTGTTTAAGACCAAGGCGACCTGCATCTTTGTGCGCGGGCCGTACTCGAACGCCCAGATGTGTGTGAGCCAGGTGTGTGTCTGGAACACGCCGCTTCGACTGTCGCGCTTTTTCAGTTCTGCCCATTGTTCGCCAGCGAAAGAAAATCGTCCGACTGCTCACGACCCGAATCCGGTACCGAGCGCGGTGAACGCCTCGGGGACGATTTTTTCCAGGGTAGTCATGGATGCAACCGCAAATAAGATAGAAGTGCCCCTCACTTAACCCGCGGATGACGCCCGTAGCGAGCTTTCAACAGTATACCCAAACTCAAGCGGTTTTGGCCAGGTAATCTCCTGACAAATTCGCCGCTGACACGCACGATCCGGTCCGTCGGGTCGCCGGGCTTATTCATCGGTCTGCCCGGGAGCACGCCCCACCAGAAACCACGGTAGCCGGCTTGCCGGGCTTCATGGATCGCGTCATCGGTCCCGTAGTACTGAGGGAACGCCAGGTGGACCGCGGTTTTATCCAGCTGTTTCTCCATCTTATCACGCGACCGTTTAAGGTCCTCTGCCAGCGTCACTGCCGGGGGCCGGCGGCGGTCGGCCACGGCCGGGTCCACGCCCGACAAGGGCAGCGCCTCGGGCCAACGCGGGACGTACCGGTGCCCGTCCGTGTGCGGCTGGAAGTCAACGCACCCGCTTTCGTGCATCTCCCGGACCTGCTGCCAGTTACACAGCCCGCCGTGCGGCAGGGCATCATCGGCGTCGCGGTTACGGTGTAGCCCGGGGCAGATGAACGCCACGGCCTTGAAGTTGAATTCCTTTAGCAGGGGGTAGGCAACCTCGTAGAGGCTCAACTGCCCGTCATCGAAACTCAGCACGACACTGCGCGGCGGTGCGGCCTTGCGCGATTCAAGGTGGTCGAGAAGTTCATCGGCGGTCAGCGTGGTGTAGCCGTTATGTTTGAGGAAAGAAAGGTCGGCGTGAAAAGTTTTTTGATCCACGACGTGGTAGCAGAACACGGGCACTGCGGGATCGTAAGCAGTCGGCTTTATGCTAAAAATAAATCCGGGCAGCCCGCCGGATAAACCACATCGGACCTCGGGCCAGTTCTTGCGCCATGTGTTGCCGACCAGCCTGAGGGGGTTCATTGCTGACCCGCGCCCGTTTCAACTTGAACCGGCGGCGTGGCGCTGCCGGGTACAGCCGGTACGGGCCAGGGGACGGTGACCGGCTGGTATACCGGTGCGGGTGGGATCGGTTGGCCGTCGGCGAGGGCGTGATACATGGTAAAAAGCCGATCGACGTGACGCGTGATATCAAAATCCTGCACGGTATTGCGGCTGCCCCGCACAATGGTTTGCTTTAAATCCGCGTCACCGATCACACTGAGCAGAGCCTTCGCCAATGCCTGGGCGTCGCCGACACGGAAGAGCACGCCGTTCTCGCAATGGTTGATCGTCTCCGCCAGCCCGCCCACGGCCGAGGCGACGACCGGCCGGTCCAACGCCATCGCTTCCAACAGCGCATAGGGCAGGCCTTCCCGCAGCGACGGCATGGCGACAACGTCGATCGCACGCAACGCCGCGCCGACGTTGCTGATCTGGCCCGTGAAGGTCACGTGGCCCATCAGGCCCAGTTCATGCAGCCGCTGGTTCAGGGCGGGACGCTGCGGCCCGTCGCCGACGATCAGCAACCGGGCCGTGGGCTCTTTGGCGAGCACGGCAGGCATCGCCCGGATCAGCGTGTCGTGCCCCTTGACCTCCGCGAGCCGGCCGATGATCCCGATGACTTTGTCCTCCGGCAGTATCCCGTAATGATGGCGGAACTCGGGGCCCGCCGATTCAGGCGTCTGCCGAAGTTCTTCCACCACCACGCCGTTGCGGAGAACCTCGGCACGGTTGGTATCGACTTTCAATGTCTTGGCCGCGTGACGGGCGACGTCCCGGGATACCGCCAGCGTCAGCGCCGTCCATCGGTGTGTCCAGCGCAGCGGCCAACGCAGTGACCGTGTCACCGGCTCGCAGTCGTGCAGGTGTTCGATGACCGGGATGCCGGCGAGCTTGCCCGCGATCCTGGCCGTCATGATCCCTTTCATCCCGGCGCAGTGGATGACCTGGATATTCTTGCGTTTGATCAGCCTGTGTATATCCAGAACCGTCAGCGGGTTCCACTTGCCGCGTGCGAAGAATATCGGTTCGATGCCCTGGTCTTTAAGCAGGCCCGAGGCGGGGTGCTCGCCCCGCAGGAACGCCACGCTCAGATCGATCCCCTTTTGGCGTAGCCTGGGCAGGACGGTGACAAAGTATCGTGTCGCCCCGTGGATGACACCGCTTTGGTGCCCGAAGTGGTCACTGAGAAACAGGACGCGTGCCGACCCGGCTTTGACTTCCGCCTCCAAGGGACATTCTCCTCCGGGAAAAAACACCCCAGCCATTCAGCTAAGGCAAACGTGCTTGACCTCTAACAGATAACTCTAACACGACAGTTGAAAACTTCAAATAACCTAGATTCACTGTGGGTATTTTTTTACCGGCCGTGTCTTCTCGATTACTATCCCGAGCATGAATACGCACCATATCCTCACGCTGTTCTTGATCTACTTTATCGGCTTACAACCCTGCCTGGGTGAGTCGCCCGCCGGGGGTTTGCCGGGGGCCATTTCGGCCACGCATCTGGCACCCGTGGACGCGGTGATCGAGGCGGCGATCGGCCGTGGCGAGGTCCCGGGAGCGGTTTTGGTTGTCGGTAACGCCGAAGGCGTGTTCTATCGTAAGGCCTACGGCAACCGTGCGGTCAAGCCGGAAGTGATCCCCATGACCGTGGATACCGTCTTTGACATGGCCAGCCTCACCAAACCCACCGCCACCGCCACCAGCATCATGCTCCTGATCCAGCGGCATAAACTAAAAATTAACAATCGGGTCGGGGATTTCATCCCTTACTTTGCCCAGAATGGGAAGGGGAAAATAACCGTCGAACAGCTTTTGTTGCACCGCGGCGGCCTGACCCCGGATAACTCCCTGGACGACTACGTCGGCACCCGCAAAGACATGATCGACCGGATCAACGCACTGCCCACCCGCTACGAGGTCGGCAAGACATACAAATACACCGACGTCGGCTTCATCGTCCTGGGCGAACTGGTCCAGGCGGTCGATGGCAGGACGGTCGATGTCTTCGCCAAGCAGGAGATATTCGAGCCGCTGGGCATGCACGACACCACCTTCAAACCCACAGGCGACATTGCCGCACGCTGCGCCCCGACCGAGTTCATCGACGGCGAATGGCGGCTGGCCGAGGTCCACGACCCCCGGGCCTACCGCCTCGGCGGCGTCGCCGGGCACGCCGGGCTGTTCTCAACCGCCGACGACCTCGCCCGATACTGCCGGATGCTCCTGAATAAGGGCGAACTCGACGGCGTCCGCATCCTTTCGGAAGAAACCGTCCGCGAAATGACCAAACCCCGCCCGCTCGACGGCGACGACAACGGCTGGCGCACCTACGGATTCAGCACCCACACCAGCGAACGTTCCACCCGAGGCAAGTACTTCGATTACGACACGTCCTTCGGTCACACCGGCTGGACCGGCACCGCCTACTGGATCGACCCGACGAACAACCTCTTCTACGTCCTGCTCACCAGCCGCTGCCACCCCAACGGCTCCGACGGCGACGCCGGCCCCATCCGCCGCGAGGTCGCGACGTGCATTGGGGATATCCTGATCAACGGGCACACGGCGGAATAATGTCGTTTAGCCACGGATCGAAGTTCCGCGCGTTGCTCGAAGGCGCAAATTACACCGTGCGCAAAACACGACGATCTGCGATCGCCCGCTAAACGGGTTATACCGCAATCGGTCGCAACAGCGACTGCGCCGAATCGCGCACATCGCCGCTGCCGCCCTTGATGCGCTGCGGGTCCAGCGCCAGTTTCACTTGCCCGCCGACGATCGTCGCGATCGCGCGGCCGGTGACGTTCCAGCCGTCGAAGGGGCAGTTGCGGCTCTTGGAGGCGAAGCGGTTGACGTCGATCGTCCAGGCCTGTTCGGGGTTGATGATGGTCACGTCCGCGTCGGCACCGACGCTCAGTTTGCCCTTGCCGGTCAGGCCGCAGAGTTCGGCGCCGTTGACGGTCATCATGGCGATGAGTTTCGGCCAGTCGATCGCGCCGGAGTCGATCAGGGCTTTTTTGTAGAGGGGAAGCGCGCATTCCAGGCCGAGGATGCCGTAGGCGGCGGCGGTGAACTCGACCTGCTTTTCTTCGAGCGTGTGCGGGGCGTGGTCGGTGGCCAGGACGGTGATCGTGCCGTCCTTGATGCCTTCAATCAGTTCCTCGACGTCACGCCTGGAACGCAGCGGGGGGTTCATCTTGTAGTTGGGGTCGTAGGTCGTGCAGGCCTCTTCGGTCAGGAGCAGGTGGTGGGGGGAGGCCTCGGCGGTGATGGTGGCTTGGCCGGCTTTGTCGGCCCGGGCCCGGCGGACGAGCTCGACGCTGCCGCCGCTGCTTAGGTGTTGCACGTGGTAGCGGGTCTTGGAGCCTTGGGCGCGGTTGAGCATGATGTCGCGCTGGATCATCAGTTCCTCGGCGACGCGGGGCCAGCCGGACAGGCCCAGGCGTGTCGCGAGGGTGCCTGCGTTCATTACGCCGCCGCCGAGCTGCGGGTCCTCGCAGTGCTGCATGAGCACCTTGCCGGTCATGGCGATGTACGAAAGCGCCTTGGCCATGACCCCAGCCGAGGCGACGCCTACGCCGTCGTCGCTGAAACCGACCGCGCCGCTGGCGGCCATCTGGGCGATCTCGGCCAGCTCCTCGCCTTTGCGTCCCTTGGTGATCGCCCCGACCGGGAAGACGTTGGCCAACCCCGCCCGCTGCGCCTGGCGGTAGACGAACTCGATGCGCGAGTCGTCATCCAAAGCGGGCTGGGTGTTGGGCATACAACAGACGCTGGTGAACCCGCCGGCCACCGCCGCCGCCGCGCCTGTGGCGATGGTTTCCTTTTCTTCCTGGCCCGGCTCACGCAGGTGGACATGGACGTCGATCAGCCCGGGGCAGACGACACACCCTGATGCATCCAGGACTTGGCTATCTTTTGAGGCGACCGGTTGGGTCACTTTGCCCACGGAAACGACCCGGCCGGACTCCAGCACCATATCGGTTTGCTGGTCCAGGCCGTTGCCCGGGTCGATGACCCGGCCGTTAAGGATGGTCAGGCGTGCCATGGCCGATAGTCTACCGTGAATAAGGTCTGTTTACCGGCCTGATGGCTGTTGAAGCAACTTGTAAACATGGGTCTTGCAATATTGATCGGGGTGTGGGTACAATGCGGGGCGATATGTTGCGCGGTTGTCGCGTGACTAACCCTGACTCGTGACGCCCACCTCGGCCTCCACGCCTCGTGAGCCTCACTGCACTGCCTGGAGACCGATTCGATGAAGATTTATGTAGGCAACCTCAGCTTCCGCACCACCCAGCAGGAGCTGGAAGACTTGTTCACCAACTACGGTAGCGTGCAGGAAGCCGCTGTCGTGACCGACCGTGAAACCGGCCGCAGCCGCGGCTTCGGTTTCGTGACCATGCCCGAAGACAGCGAAGCCAACGCCGCGATCGAAGCCCTCAACGGCACCGAGATCGAAGGCCGCACCCTCACCGTCAACGAAGCCCGTCCCAAGACCGATCGTCCCCGCTCCGGCGGCGGCGGTGGCTACGGCGGCGGCCGTGGCGGCGGCGGCGGTGGCCGCGACCGCTGGTAAGCCAACCACCCGGGTCACACCGGGATACGGTTAACCAAACCAATCAACCCCGTCGGAATCAACCGGCGGGGTTTTTTGTTGCGCCCTTTTCCACCCGGTCCGTTGGTGCTGATATCCTTTGTTGATGCACATCGTCGCCTGTCAGTTTGATATCGCCTGGAAAGACCGGCAGGAAAACTTCGCCCGTGTGCGGTCGCTTTTGTCCCAGCGGCCGACCCCGCCCGGTTCGTTGATCGTCTTGCCGGAGATGTTCGCCAGCGGTTTCACGATGAACGTCGGCGTCGCCCTGGATGCCGCCGGCGATACGATAGTTTTTCTGGGCGAGCTGGCGCGCTCATATCAAAGCACCGTGGTCGCGGGCATCGTTGATAAGCACGCCGACGGACGCGGGCTGAATCAGGCGGTCGTCATCGGCCCAGACGGGAAAGAAATCACCCGATACACCAAGATGCACCCGTTCACCCCGGCCGGAGAATCCGAGCATTACGCCCCGGGTGATACGGTTGTCATATTCAACCACGAAAGCTTCATCGTCGCACCGCTGATCTGCTACGACCTGCGTTTTCCCGAGCGTTTCCGTGAAGCGGTCCGGCTCGGTGCGGATGTGATGATCGTGATCGCCAGTTGGCCCGCCGCGCGCGCCGCCCACTGGACCGCGTTGCTCACCGCCCGCGCGATCGAGAACCAGGCGTATGTCGTTGGCGTCAACAGGATAGGCCGTGACCCTGCCCATACATATCCCGGCCTCAGCTCCGTCATCGGCCCGAAAGGCGATGTGCTGGTACTAGCCGACGATAAGCCTACCGCGCTGCACGCCGACTTGGACCGTGAAGAGCTACGGCTTACCGCCGGGCGTTGCCGTTCCTGCAAGATACAGACAGAACCATTATCGCCGGGGGCAGGAAGTACCCCCGGCGATAATTAATTATTTGACAGGCTTATTTCAACAATGTCCGCGCCGGCCTGGGCGACGGTATGGTCGTTCTCGACGCTGGAACCCGACACGCCGATCGCGCCGATGATATTGCCGTCACTATCTTTTAACGGGACGCCGCCGGGGAAGGTGATCAGCCCGCCGTTGGAGTGTTCGATGTTGTAAAGCGGGCCGCCGGGCTGGGACAGCGAACCGATGTCGCCTGTGTTCATGTCGAAGTAGCGGGCGGTTTTGGCCTTCTTGATCGCGATGTCGATGCTGCCCAGCCAGGCGCCTTCCATGCGCATGAAGGCCTTGAGGTTGCCGCCGGCGTCGACGATGGCGATGTCCATCTTCGTGCCGATCTCGGCGGCTTTATCGACCGCTGCGGCGAGGATCGCGTGCGCCTGATGGTCGCTGATGTCGGTGACGGTTAGCGGTGCTAACGCCGGCATCGTCGCGCCGGGTGCGTGCGGCATATCACCCTGCTGCGCCGTCGCGGCGGGTAATGCCTGAAACATCAAGGCGGCGGCCCCGGTGAAAACGGCCCCGCAGGCCATATAGCCTAACCTGATCGATCGTTTCATCATGATTTCCTTTTAATGAGTATTACATACCACAGGCGACGCGCGCCAGTATACATGAATAGTTTCGGGTCCCTTAGCTTTCCGGCAACTCATACCGCTTCGCCGCGTCGTTGATCAGCCCGTCGGGCGGGTCCTGCCCGGTGATGGAGCGGACGATCTTCGTGACATGCGGGTGGCAGTTCTCGATGAACAATCTGAACTTTTTCTGTGTGCCGGCGGCGGCGGTCCCGGCGATGTACAGGCCGGGCACGTTGGTCATCATCGTGTCTGTATCGAGCTTCGGTCCGCGGTTCTCGCCGACTAGTTCGACCCCTGCCTGCTCCAGCAGCGTGGTGTCCATCCGGTACCCGGTCAGCAGCAGCACGAAGTCGGCCGACACGTCGATCGGCTCGGCCTGTGGCACCAGTTGGCCTTCGTCATCGGTCGGGGCCAGCCGGGCGTGCGACTCACAGATACGTGTCGGCACGGTGTTAGGTAGATAGGTGATTTGCCGTGATTTCACCAATGCTATGATCTCCGGTAGCAGCCAGTATTTGATGCTTTTGTCATCGAACGCGGCCCTGCGGTAGCTGAGCGTGACGTGCGCACCGGCCCGCGCGCAGCGGATCGCTGTCTCGACCGCGGAGTTTCGACCGCCCACGATCAGCAGCTTCTGCGCGAAGTAACGGTGCGGCTCGTCGAAGTAGTGGCTCACGTGTTTGAGGTCCTCGCCCGGGATACCCAGCATGCGCGGGTGGTGCATGTCGCCCACGGCCATGACCACATGCTTCGTCTGGTACTGCCGCTGCTCGGTGCCCCGATGTGTGTGTACGGCGAACCCGTCCTCGTTCGGCGTCACGCTTGTAACACGCTCATACGTCCGCACGACAAGTCCGAACTGCTGAACGATCCCGCGCAGGTACGCCAGGTACTGCTCTCGGGTCGCTTTTTCCTGGTCGCTGGTGGCGAGCGGCACACCCGCGATCGCGATCCGCTCGGGGCTCGAGAAGAACTTCACCTGCCGGGGGTACCACGAGATCGTTTGCCCGACCTGTCCGGCGTCGAGTTGGGCGTAATCCACCCCCATCTGCTTGAACGCGACAGCCAATTCCAGCCCAATCGGACCGGCACCGATGATCAGGACGTCCGTCTTGGCTACATATTCCATAACTGGCATCGTATCAAAGAGTTGAATTGATAAAAAACTCTGTAAAATTGTTGAAAAACCTATTTATAACCTTGCAATTAGTGTAATCGAGGGTTAAGTTAGGTCTGTTATATCTTATTAACATATGGGGGATATTAACATGTCCAGGCACTCTTTTCGTATCGGCATGCCCGCAATCGCAGCGGTTTGTCTATTCGTCCTGGTTGGTGGGTCCACGGCTCACGGGGCGATCCATCGGCTGACTACCAACAAGGTCATGGATTACAACGTTTACATATCCGGTGACACGATTCAGTGGGAACGGTTCGGCGGCGACCAGGGCGACACCGAGATCTTTTCGTACAACGTCGTGACGGGAGAAGGGGCCCGGCTGACGCATAACAAGCAGAATGACTCACTCCAGGGATTCGGCGTCTGGATCAACTCACCCTATTCTCCCCCCGGTCGTTGGATGAGCTCGACTTCGACCCCCGGACCAGTAATCGCAACAGCCGGAGGGTTGAAGTCTATACGGATAGCATTCAGATCACCCAAAACAGGCGGCATGAGTTGGCGGTCAAAGCCGCGACCGGGGACCCGCTGGACGGTATGGTGCTGCTGAGCAGGAAAGTCCCCCGCCAGCCAAGGCCTATTGTTTGCGGGGCAGGGCTATGATGTTTCTGGTACAACGGGGCGACAGGGAAACGACCCGATTGTCCGACACTCCCGAGGCGGTCTCCATTGCCTTTGGCGGGACTTGGGCCGCATGGACGATACGCAGCAGCGGTGACACGCTCCCGTGGACATTCCATGATGACAAGCTGAGGGTTCACAACGTCCAGACCGGTGAAACACGGACGATCGATGCGACGGCGCCCGTGAATGTGCAAGTCTCCGGCCAATACGTGAAGTACGACACTTCAGCCGGCAACAAGAACCCGTCTCTTGACCTTATAAATCTGTCTAACTCAAGTTACGAGAGCCGCGTGATGGTTTATGACACGGCCTCTGACACGACGATTATGGTGGGGGACGACCCGGGGGTTGAGTATTACAGAGACATGCAATCCGAAATCTCGGGTCAGTATGTGGCGTATGTCCGGTCATTCCAAGACCCGATCCGGACCGTCATTACGAACGTTTATCCGCCCCAGCCACTATCGCCGGATCTGAGAGAATTGCGCTTGTTCGACCTTGACACCATGACCGACATCCTGGTCACGGAAGGAAAGGGTATCGCGGGATTGCAGATCGATGAAACCACACTCGTCTGGCAGATGCTCGATACCAGTGCCCCCAACGAGGATGATTGGGACCTGGAGATTTTCGCGTACGACATCCTGACCGATACGATCCGGCAGGTGACGGACAACAACATCGACGACCGCAACCCACAAATCAGCGGCGATACGATCGTGTGGACGGGGACGCTTGCCAACGGCGAACACGAAATCTTTTACGAAACCCCGGATGTTGAGCTCGTGTTGCCGATTACGCCGGTTTTGTCCCCCATAGTCGGTCTGCCGGACTACGATCCGGGTACACTCCCCACACCCCGGTATACGGGTGGGGGTGTGGTGGTTGCTGTCCCCGAGCCGGCCGGTGCGGTGCTAGTGTTGCTATCGGGGTTGGTGGTCATCAATCGCAGGCGATCAGCCCGTGGCGTATCCTGACCGCTTGATTGGCTGATGCTGATTTTGAGCGCCACCGACTCACGCCGCCAGACGCGGTTTGAGCAGGGGGGCTTTCGGTGGGGCGGCGAGGCGTTCGACCTGCGCTTCCCCCGCGCGGTCGATCCGGGTGAGCTGCCGGCGAAACGATTTGTAGCGCAGATACTTTAAGAAGCCCAGCCGGTAGCAGATCGAAACATAGGTCTGCATCTCGCGGATCGTGCTTCGGACACTCTTTAACGCCTGCGTCACTTTATCCGGATCGTCCAGCCCGTCGGCGTCGGCGATCTTGGCGGGGATGCCCGTGACCGTCCGCCTAAGCGTCGCCGCCAGCCCGGACTTTTCATCGGCCGGGAAATCGCGGGTGATCCGATAGACGAACTCGACCAGTTGCATCGAGGATTGCCAGATCGCAAGTTTTTCAAAGTGTGGCTGGGCCATTTTGATAACGCTCGGCGGCCGACAAATGGCCGCACTTACGCGACTATCGGCCATCTGCCGTGGTTTAACGTGGCATCCAGTCACGCGGGTGATTACCGGAGACTGCAGCGGTTACCGGACGCGGGGCTGGTCGTGGCTGAAAGATGTAGCTACTCCGTCTTTTCGTCGGGTAGCCACTCGGGCCAGATCAGGTTGCGTTGCGGGTCCATGGTCAGGCGGAAGTTTTTCAGGAACGCGCCGCCGATGCGTCCGACGGGGCGGGTCTGTCGGGTGAAGGCCTCTGGGGCCTGCTCGAACTGGGCGGGCATGTCTTTAAGGTCCAGGCCGAAGACGCTGATGGACCGGATCCAGGTATAGGTGCTGGCGACCGCGCCGCCGACGCCGGCTGCTGTGGCCTGAGCCGCTACCTGCCGCGTCCACGATATCCGGCCAGAGTTCCGGCATTTACGCGGCAGGGTCAGTTCGTTATCCGCGCCGCTGTCAAGGATCAGCCAGATAGGGTGCCCATTCCCGATCTGCGCCTCGACCACGGGAAGGCCGGCGAAATCGAACCCGGCGCGTTGCGGTTTAACATCTGGCGGGGGTGAATGTGTCGCCGGTAGACGGTCAGCGTGTGATCGCTGTAGTCGAGCGTGAACGGCAGCCCGCCGAGTTCTCGGATACCGATCAAGCCACTGACGCTGGTGCCGATCCCGTTACTCATCGGGTGCAGGCTGATGGCCGCGGCGCGGTCGCTACTGACTTCCAGCCCGCCGAACTCCAGCCGGCTATACCCACGGTAATCAAACGCCTGTGTCCCGCCCACGCCGACCGCGTGGCTGTTGCCGACGACCTCAAGCCCCAGCCGACCGGCGACGCCGGTGGAGATCACGGCGAGATTGCTGCCGGTGTCGAACATAAACAGCCCCGCCCCCCGGCCGTTGATCCGCGCCGGGGCGAACAGGTAACCGCGATGTTCCCGCAGTTGGATGGTCAGATGGTCAGGCAAATCGTCGGGCCGGTTGACCGAGAAAGAGGCGGTGCTCGTCGGCGTGTTAGCGACGCGCGTGTTTGGGGCTTGGGCCGTACCCGAAGCACAACCGTTGAGTAGCAACAGGCCGGCCAATAGAGCCGTGGATACCAAACGGTTGCGGTGTCTTACGGTTTGGATGGCGGCCTCCAGTCTAGGTATCCCGGCACGGCAGGGTTTACGGGTCTTTTGGATTGTAACGGATGCGCCGAGATTATCTGAAGACGGCTTTGACGTTATCGGGCAACCCGCCGTTTCGATCACCGGTCCGGACGTGATGGCCTTGAGCAAATAAGCCGATCCTAAGACTGGGGTATGGGCCTTATGAAACGGTCCGGGGTCTGATCAATCGAAGGTCTTTTTGTTTATGCCCAAACCGACCTATACATCCGACGAACTGATCGACACGCTGGTGCTTAGCGAAGAGCAATGGCATCGGCTTTCTGAAAAGCTCAATGAGGTTGATTCCAGTCATACGGGCCAGCGCCAGCACCCGCGGGTCTCCTACCGCAAGCTCGCGCAGATCGCCGTGGCGATCCAACATTCGGACGGCCAATGGGCCAAATACATCGTCCGTTCACGCAACCTAAGCGCGGGTGGGATCGGGTTCATCCATGGTGCTTACGTCCACACGGACAGCAGGTGCCGCATCATCATCAAGAACCTTCACGGCCAGGTCGTCTGCCTGGAGGGGGTCGTGAGGCACTGTCAATACCTGTGCGGGACCGCGCACGACGTCGGCGTGCAGTTCGACACCGCGATCGTGCTCACGGATTTCACGGAGGCCGGTCCGGAGGAAATCTTCAATTCCTCCGCCGGTAGCGCACCCGAAACCCCACCGGCCACAGCCTGAGTATCCGACTGCTCCGGGGCGATCCTCACAATACGCTCACGACCACTGACTATTCCCACTCGATCGTCGCCGGCGGCTTGCTGGAGATGTCGTAGACCACCCGGTTGACACCCCGGACCTCGTTGATGATCCGGTTGCTGATCTTCGCAAGCACGTCGAAGGGGATCCGCGCCCAGTCCGCCGTCATGAAGTCCTGGCTCTCGACGGCGCGGATTGCGATGACCTGCTCGTGGGTCCGGCCGTCGCCCATCACACCCACCGCCTTGACCGGCAGCAGCACGGCGAAGACCTGAGCCGTCTTGCGGTAGAGGTTGTTCGCTACGATCTCTTCGAGCAGGATCTCGTCCGCCTCGCGCACCAGGTCGAGCTGTTCTTTCGTGACTTCGCCGAGCACACGCACCGCCAGCCCCGGACCCGGGAACGGGTGACGCCAGACCATCTGATCCGGCAGCCCCAGCACCGCGCCGAGCTTACGTACCTCGTCCTTGAAAAGATTCCGCAGCGGCTCGATCAAATCAAAGCCCAGGTCCTCGGGCAGCCCGCCGACGTTGTGGTGCAGCTTGATGTTCGCCGCCGCACCGGAATAGCCGTGGCCGGATTCGATCACGTCGGGGTACAGCGTGCCCTGTGCCAGGAACCCCGCGTCCGGGATGTCGGCCGAGGAACGCTTGAAGATGTCGATGAACCGGTGCCCGATCCGCGTGCGCTTCTCCTGCGGGTCGGTGATGCCCTTGAGGTCGCCGAGAAAGTCTTTTTCCGCGTCGACGACACGCAGGTCGAGGTCGAAGTGGCCGCGGAAGGTCTGCTCGACGAGTTCGCGTTCGCCCTTGCGCAGCAGCCCGTTGTCGACGAAGATACAGGTCAGTTGCTTGCCGATGGCTTTGGATAGCATCGCGGCGACGACGGAGGAATCGACCCCGCCGGACAGCCCGCAGATGACGCGCTTGTCGCCGACGAAGTCGCGGATGCGCGTGACTTCGCTTTCCAGGAAGTTACTCATCCGCCAGGAGCCGTTGCACTTGCATATATTGAAAAGGAAGTTGCTGAGGATGTCCGAGCCGTGGGGCGTGTGGGTGACTTCCGGGTGGAACTGCACACCGAAAAACGGCTTGGTCTTGTGCCGCACGGCCGCGTAGGGGCAGGTGTTGGTCGCGGCCAGCGAGACGAAATCGCTGGACAGGCTCTGGACCTGGTCGCCGTGGCTCATCCAGGCGGTGGTGTGTGCGGGCACGGCCTTGAGCAGGTCGCCGTGGTCGGTGATATTCAGCCGGACGCCGCCGTACTCACGGGCCTGCGCGTTCTTGACCTGCGAACCCAGCAGCGTGCAGCCGACCTGCATCCCATAGCAGATACCCAGCACCGGCACGCCCAGCTCAAACAGGCGCGGGTCACAGGTCGGCGCGCCTTCTTCATAAACACTGGCCGGCCCGCCGGAGAGAATGATCCCCTTGGGCTTAAGGGCCTTGAGTTCTTCGTAGCTGACGCTGGGCGCGACCAGCAGGCTGTAGACGCCCGCCTCGCGCACGCGCCGGGCGATCAACTGGACGTACTGCGACCCGAAATCCACGATCGGCACCACCTGTCCCGCCACGCCGGCGGGCAGTTCCAGGGTCTGGGGGGAGGATTTGGATTCGGTCGCGCTGGTCATGTCGGGTCGTTCCACGGTCGTTTGGGACTCATCCCGGCGTGTTCGGATGGAATCCGGGTTTATTCCGGGGGGCCGGGGGTAATCCGGGATGATAGCGGAATTGCCGCGACCGGTCCCGGGCATTCTATGAGAACCCCGTCAGGTTGGAGGACGGGCGAACGGACTGAAAACCATAGAATAGCCCGGATGATGGTCTGGGCCATGGTGTTGATCTTCCTGGCGGTCCCGCCGCTGTCCGATGCGCAACAGGAAATGCTCGCCACCGCGATCGACGACGGCCCGCAACTGGACGGGGCGGCGTTGTATCCGCTTGTGGAGAACGCGCTTCAATGGGATAGCCATGACGAATCCGACGCCCGTGTGCCGGATTACGATGTGCTGTTATCCCGGCCCGCCGAGGCGCGTGGTGGTCTTTTTCTGATCGAGGGCCAATTTGCCGGGCGTGCCCGACGGTTTGGTCTCGTGCGATCGGGCGCGTGGGGGGAGGCGTTGACCGAGTGGGTGCTGCTTGTGCGCGACGACCCCGAAGAGGTTGCGGTGGTGTATTTCGTTGATCCGGACGGCACGCTCGAAGCGCCGGCGATCGGGGCCGGGGTCCGGGCGGTGGGGCGGTTCTACAAAGTCTGGGCCGACCGGGATCGGGACGGCACCCCCGCGCGGTACCTGACATTCATCGCCCGATCGCCGAAAGTTTTAGGCACTCCTGCCCCCGAGGCCGGCGGGTCCATGCTGCCGATGCTGCTGCTGGTCGCGGTTCTGGGCGTGGTTTACGTCCTGATCCGCCGGATAGGCAAACCCGATCGGCACGGACCACGCACGCGAAGTACCAGACACCGGGCCCCCGATGACGTTATCCTGTCGGACCCGGCCGAGGCCTTGGAACGCCTGGCCGAGCGGCGCGATCCATCCTGACCGGCAGGCAGAGGCTTTGCATGAAAACGGTTGAACTCAAACTCCCGCACCACCGCTACGAGGTGTGTATCGCCCCGGGCTTATTGTCTGAACTGGGCAGGCTGACCCGCCTCAACGCGCCGCACGACCGGGCCACGCTTATCATCGACGACAAGATCACCGATACCCACGGCCAAACCGCCACGGCGTCGATGAAGGCCGCGGGCTATAACCCCCTCGTTGCCACCATGATCAGCGGCGAGGACCACAAAAACCTCGCCACCGTCGAGAAGCTCTACCACAAACTGCTGGATGAACGGCTTGAGCGCAAAAGCCCGGTCGTCGCGCTCGGCGGCGGGATCGTGGGGGATACCGGCGGGTTTGTCGCCGCCAGTTACCTGCGAGGCGTGCCGTTCGTGCAGTGCCCGACCACGTTGTTGGCCATGGTCGATGCCTCCGTCGGCGGCAAGGTCGGCGTCAATATGCCCCAGGGCAAGAACCTCATCGGCGCGTTTCACCAGCCGGTGCTCGTCGTCATCGATACCGACACGCTCAAAACGTTGCCCAGGAGAGAACTGATCTGCGGCCTGGCCGAGTGTGTCAAGCACGGCGTCATCCGTGACCCGGAATTGTTCGATTGGATCGATAAGAACGTCGATGCGATCCTCAAGCTGGCCCCCGGCGTGATGGTGGAACTCGTCGAACGCAACGTGCGGATCAAGGCCGCCGTAGTGATGGAAGATGAAAAAGAATCCGGCGTGCGCGCCCACCTGAACTTCGGCCACACCTTCGCCCACGCCATCGAGGCCGGCACGGAGTACGGCAAGTACCTGCACGGCGAGGCGGTCTCGCTGGGCATGGTCGCCGCCACCCGGCTCGCCGTCGAGCAGGGCCGCTGCGACGCGAGCCTGACCGACAAACTCGTGGCGCTACTGAACAAAATCGGTCTGCCCACCAAGGCTCACGATCTGCCCGCGACCGACAAGCTCATGGCCATCATGCGCAGCGACAAGAAAGTCGCCGACGGCCGGGTCCGTCTGGTCCTGCCGGATAAACTCGGGGCGGTCAGCATCGTTAAAGACACCCCCGACGCGGCCGTGGTAAAGGCGTGGGATTCGCTTCGTTAGCCACCGATCTGTAAACAAGCCCCAAAAAAAGCCCACGGCCTCCCGGCCGTGGGTCGCGTCGTTTATCAATAGCGCGTCCGCGCTGACTGTTTACCGTTTACATGCCTTATTTAATCAGCCGCAGCGTCATCGGGTAGCGGTACGAGATGCCCTCGTTTGCCTTCATGCCCGCCATGATGCAGAGGACCAGGTTGGCGATGGCCACAGCCAGCGCGGTGAAGAAGCCGACGCAGATGAACATCAGGGCGCCGCTGACGAGCATGGCGATCGTCACGGTGATCTGGAAGTTCAGCGCCTCCTTGCCCTGGTCATCGATGAACGCGTCCTCGTCTTTCTTGATCAGCCAGATGATCAGCGGCCCGAGGAAGCCGGTCACGATCCCCAGCAGGTGGGCCAGCATCGCCATCGTGCGGGCTTCCTTCGAGGGGCTGCCTCCCGGGGTTGATTCTGTGGTGGTGTCCTGTGATGCATCGGTCATGAGGGGTTCCCCTGTCTGAGTAGTTGCGGAGATGGATCGGCCTTTTTGGCCCATGATTGATTGTCAATGTATTCACCAGCGGGCTTATCCGTCAAGCCCGCCAGTGCTGCCGGGACCGGCGGGGACGGGTTATTGGGGATAGAATAAGCTCATGCGAGCCGCACGACGACACGATCTTTCGCCCCGCGTTGAGTTGATGCCCCTGATCGACGTGATATTCCTGCTACTGACTTTTTTCATCTACAGCCTGCTGACGATGGTCCGCGCGGAGATCCTGCCGGTGCAGTTGCAGACGCTGACGACCGGCCAGGCCGCCGAGCCGACCGCGATCGTGGCGGTGACCATTGACGCCCAGGGCGGGCTGTACCTAAACCGTCAACCGATCGAATCCGAACGCCTCGACGAACGCCTCAACGAGATCGCACAACAAGAAGACCGTCCCAAACTGTTCCTGGCCCTGGAAGAGACGCCCGCCGAGGCAACCGGTGTGATGGTGGATCGCGGCCCACTGCTGATCGGGCTGATCGAGCGTGTCCGTCGGGCCGGGCTGGAGGAGTTCAACATCGTCGGCGATCGCGCGGCGGAGTAACGAGACCGGTAAATGATCGAACGGGAATCCAGATTGGCGCTTCTGATCGGGGCCGTGATCGCGGTGCTGCTGCACGCGGCGCTGGTGCCGGTATGGGGCCTGGGATTGTCCGGCGTGACAGTGCCGCGCAATACGCTGCCGCCGAAGGAAGACCGGCCGCTGCCCGCCCCGCACGAGGCCGAGGTCGGCCGGGCGCACGCCAGCGTCACCAATATCGCCTGGATCGCCTACGACGATTTTCAGGAACTGCTGGCCGAGCACTCCACCATCGAGCAGCCCGCCTTGCAGAAGCAGGAAGACCCGACGCCCGATGCACCGATCGAGCTTGACCCGACGCCGCCTGCGCCCAACGCTAACCCGGCGCTGCAACCCGAGCCGGTAGGGGAGCGGCCGGTGGAGGATGTCGCCACACCGGTCCCGATCAGCCCGGTCGGCCCCGTACCGCTGCCGTCGCCGCAACCCGACGGCCAACTGCCGTATGCGCCCGCAAGGCCCGATGCCGCGCGAGTCTGTCGTCGTAGTCCCGGATGTGACCAGCCGGCCGAAGCAACCCACCAGTCACCGGCCAGGGAACAACCCGACGCCCCCGGTGCGCCCGACGCCTCGGCTAAACCCACCGCCGCGCCGCGCGACGCCGCCGAGGCTCCGCCGGTCACGATCATCCCCGGCATTGTCAAGGTCCGACCCGGCAAGGTCCTTACCGCCGACGGCATCGAGATCAAGACCGTCGTCCCGCGCCCGAGCGTCATCGCGATCTACAGCACCGTACCACGTAATCCCGAGGCGACGCTCTGGTTCGATGCATCGGGTAAAGTGACCCGCGTTGAACTCACCCGCTCCACCGGGGCCGACAACTGGGACGACCCTGTCCGCACCGCGCTGGAGCAATGGACCGCTACCGGCGAACGCATCGAAAACCTTGAAGGTGAACTGCAACTCACCGTCGAGCTGTTGCTACGCGGCACGCCATGATATGACTTGACTCGTGATATGGAGCTCCATGCAACGTACTGAAACCAACGGCGGCATCGTCATTTCCTGCGATTACTGCGGCACCGACTGGGACGAACAGCTCCCGATGATCGAGGGCCACCGCGGGTCGGTGCTGTGTCTTGAATGTCTTAAGATCGCGCTGGACGCCGCCGAGCCGGCCGATGAGCCGGTTGATTGTGCGTTGTGCTTAAGCGGCAAGCCCGCCGGCACGAAGCGCTGGCGTCACCCGAACCCCGTGCCGTCACCGGGCCTGAACGCCGGCGCGACACTGTGCTGGGACTGCATCCGCCTCGCCGCCAAGGGTTTTCACAAGGACCCGGATACGGATTTCAGATGGGATTCGTCGAAGTATCCCAAGGAAGTTGATGTGTGATGGGTGGCTGGGCCGTAATCCACAAGCCTGATCCAGACTCGATCTTAATTCCCCACCGCCAGACGCTCTTCGATCTGTTCCGCCAGACGCAGGGCTGCGCCGTAGGTCGGGTTGATCGCGAGTGCCTGGTCGTTGTGGATGTTCGCTTGTGTGGGGTCGTTTAGCAGGTGCTGGCAGATGGCCATGTGGTAGTGGGCGTCGGCACGCTGGGGGAAGTCGCGCGTCACGCTGTCGAGTGTGTGTGAGGCCTGCTTCAATAGCGTGGTGAGTGTGCTCTGCCCGGGATGGTCGGCGGGGGATTCTTCAAGGCCCTGCGCGATCGCCAGCGGGGCGGCGGCGTGCTGCCAGCAATCGGCCAGTTGTTTCTGCCTTTGCCGACTGCCGGTGTACCGGTTCAGGACCGCCAGCGCACGGTCCGCCAGACGCGTCCGCCCGCAGGCCTGGGCATACACCGCTAACCCCGCCCACGGCGTGGCGTCATGTTTCATCAGACGTGCCGCCTTCCACGAGCACAACGCGGCTTGCTCGAACCGGCCCGCATGGCAATGCACGCGAGCCAGGGCCGCGAATACCTCGCCGTGGTTCTCCTCCGACAGGGACATCGCACGCTCAAGCCGTTCGACGGCAAGTTTGTCCTCGCCCATCTCGTCCGCCAGCTCACCCGCTTCCAGCAGCACACCCGCATCGTCGGGGCGCAGCTTCATCAGCGAAACGTATAGCTCATCCGCGTCTCGCAACCTGTCCAGCTCCCGGCACTGACGCGCCGCACGCAGCAGCACGCCCGGCTCCTGCGTGTTGGCTTGCTACGACCAGCAGCAAAGCTAGGCTCTGTTGCGGGTTGCTTTTTGTAGTAATTCGAGAGCAGCCGGCCGAAGGTCCGACGGAGAGCCGTACCACGTGCGCAACGCCTGATCGCCTCACTGAATTCATTGAGCTTGATATCCCGGAGAGCATCCTGTACGGCCGGACATCGTCAGGTAGTTGTTCAGCGAGCTGACGCAACTGCCCACGCGCGTCCGGTCGAACCCGCTGGCGGCGAGCGCTCGGCCGCGCAGCATCGCCACCTCCGGGCGCGTTGGTCATATCGGGTGCGATCTTTTCCTGTACCTTCAACGCCGACATCGCCAGATTCGGCCGGTTCTGCGAGGTAGATCCGGGCCTGGAGCACCCGGGCGTTGACGTTCTGCGGGTCCAGCTCGACGGCACGGCGGATATGGCTTAGCGCGCGGTCGTACTGCCTGGAGTCGTACGCCGACTTCGCCAGGTCCATGCGGTCCATTGCCTGCTGCTGATGGTGGATATCCACGCTCATGCCGCGATCTCCTTGCGCAGTTCAATTGCCTGCGGCGAGTAGGGGTCACGCTCGAGCCAGGCCGCCAGGCGGTCACGCGCTTCGTCGGCCCGGCCCTCGGAGTTCTCACGGCGGATCAGCGCGGCCTGCACGTCCGGGTAATCCGGGTGCTTCGTCGCGACACACACCAACACCGTGCGCGCCGGCAAGGTAGTGCGTCCGTCGTCACGCAGTCGATTGATCAGCAGCGCCCGGCGGCGCAGTAAGGTCCTCTTCCAGGCCCCGGTGCGCCCAGCAGCGGGCCTTGCGCGTTGTCGCCCGCCAGTTCGCACAGTTCCGCCATCGCCCGGCAGACCATCGCCATCTGCACCGAGTCATTTTCAAACAGCGGCACGATCCGGCGGATCGTCTGACGTAATAGCGCGATCGTGGGCAGGTCTCGTTTGTGCTGTTGGGCGTAGACCAGCGTCGGGATCGCCTTGGGTTCCTGCGCCCGGGTCACGCGTCAGTTCGTCTACCGGTTGGGTCAGCGACCAGCGCGCTCGTGCGCGCCGGGCACGCTCATGTCGCGCCAGTTCGTGGCCTGCCGGCCGTAGACATTGTGGTACGCCCGGCTGAGCTGCTCTGCCTCGTTGTTCGTACCCATCAAGATCAGGATGCTGATCGCCAGTCTGACTTCTTCGTGTGTCGATTGCCTGATCGAATCGGGCTTGACATCACGGAGCACGGCACGAGCATCTTTATGATTGCCGCGCCTTGCCAGCAACGACGCCAGCGCGACCTTCACACAGGCCGGGCAGCCCGCACGACGGTGTACGCTATAGAGTTCAAGCTCAACGCCCGCGGCAATATGCAGGCACATCTCGCGCACACGCTTGAGCAGGTTCACGTTGTCTTCGTGCAGGCTCATTTCCCTCACCGATTTCAGTCGCCCTGTATCTACGGGACGGTCAAACAAGCGAAGCCAACCGGCCCGCTTACTCGCCAGGATCGGCTGTTACGTCTGGGGTTTAGGACGGATGCGGGTTCGTATCGGTTAGCGGGTCCGGTAACCGGCGTTGTTCGTTGCAGCGTCACCAAACTAGCTGCAGGCCCTACCTCGCCGTCGTCAATTTCACCTGTTGGCTCGAATCCTATGCACTTTCGTAGAAAGGCCCGGGGCAGCCGTCGCCGAGCATAGGACGTGTACAATCCCGGCCGTCAGGGCTTGATTTCACGTGCTCAATCACGGCCTGAATCGCCGCACGCCCGTAGCCCTTGCCTTGATGTTCGGCACCTATCATGAACCGCCGGGTAATAAGTGGCCCGTCCGTCCTTCGCGTCCGGGTGGTCAGGCCCAGCCAGAAAAGCATCACAAAGCCCACCGGTTCATCCCCGGCATAGATTGCGCGCGGCCAGGCGTTGGGCTGATTTACGTAGGCCTCGGCTAGTGAGTTTGCATTCACCGCAACAAAATGCGCCTGATCCGGTCGTACTTTTAGTGCCACGACTCGACCGACGTTTTCTTTTGTAACCTTGCGTAACTCAATCATCGTTTAGGCCATATGCTCGCTAAGCCTTCGATCCGTTTGGTTCCAGGACCACGAGGTTGTCCCGATGAATCACCTCGTCGTAGGCGGCGTTGCCCAGGAGTTTTTCGAACTGGCTGGAGCGTTTGCCCATGATCAGGCGCAATTCCTCGGCGGAGTAGTTGGTCAGGCCGCGTGCAAGCTCCTTGCCGGTGTCGGAGCGGACCAGCAGGACGTCGCCGCGCTCGAAGCGGCCGGTGATCTGGGTGACGCCAGTGGCGAGCAGGCTCTTGTTGCGTTCGCAGATGGCCTTGGCGGCGCCGTCGTCGATCTGGATCGTGCCGGAGGGGCGTGCGGTCAGGGCGATCCAGCGTTGCCGGCTGTCGAGCTTGCGCCCGGCGGGCATGCAGACCGTGCCCAGCTTCTCGCCGGCGAGCACGCGCGTGATGACGTTCGGCTCACGCCCCGACGCGATCACCGCGATCTCCCCGGCGTCCATCACCAGGCGCGCCGACTCCAGCTTCGTGCTCATGCCGCCCCGGCCCCACTTGCTCGATTCGGCCCGCAGGTGGCCCTGGTACGCCGCCATATCGTCGATCAGGTCGATCACCTTCCCGCCGCCGTCGAGCAGGCCATCGACGGATGTCAGCAGCAGCAGGGCGTCGGCCCGCAGCGCGTTGGTCGTCATCGCGGCCAGCAGGTCGTTGTCGCCGAAGCGGAGCTCCTCGACCGCGACGGTGTCGTTCTCGTTGAGTACCGGGATGCTGTTCAGTTCGTGCAGCTTATTGATGCAGTTGCGGATATTCAGGAAGCGCACGCGGTCGTCGAAGTCGGTCCGGGTCAGCACGACCTGCCCGACGGCCATCTTGTGCTTGACGAACGCTTTGTGCCACTCGGTCATCAACTGCCGCTGTCCCACTGCGGCAACGGCCTGTAGTTCCGCCAGGTCGGCCGGACGTTTCTCGATACCCAGAGCCGCGCAGCCCGCGCCGACCGCGCCGCTGGATACCAGCGTGACCCGTCGGCCCTGTTTGTGCAGCTGCACGATCTGCTTGGCGATCTGTTTGATGAACACCGGGTCGAGGCTCGGCTTGCCGTTTTCCTCTTTGGTCAATAGCTGCGTGCCGATCTTCACCACGACACTCTTCGCGGCGGTCAACACGGTTTGTCGTAGTTCGGTGGAGGGCATGGGAGGTGGCTGGTGTCTAGTGGCTGGTGGTTGGTGCAGAGAGCAGTTTAAGAAGCATATCCGCGTGGCGTTGGGTTGCTCCTTGGCGGGACAGGATAACCTCGCGGCCGCGTTTGGCTAGTTCAGCCCGGCGACCGGGGTCGTTTAACAATTCTTTGACCGTCTCCCCGGGCTTGTCGGTAACGACGATCCCGCCGCCTGATTTCAAAGCGGCGACGGCGTCGGCGAAGTTGTGGTGGTCCGGGCCAATCAGGGTGGGCTTGCCTAGCGCGACCGGCTCGATCGGGTCCGACCCGCCCCAGCCGTTGAAACTCCGCCCGACGATCACCACGTCCGCCAGAATGTAGGCCTTGCCAAGCTCGCCCATCGTGTCCAGCAGGAACAGGCGTTGGCCCGTACCCGGCTTGTGATGCGTGCGCCGCACCATGTCAGGCGAAAGGGCGGCCACTTCATCGAACCGCTCGGGCTTACGCGGCACGAGCAGCAGCTGCACATCGCTGGGGCAGGTGTCGATCAGCATATTTTCTTCACCCGTCCCGGTCGAGCCGGCGACGATCAGGGGTTTGTCGCGGTCGATCCCCAGCTCGGCGGCCAGCGCTTCGGCCCCCTCGACATGGTCGGCGATCTTTGCCGTGTCCCACTTCATCGTGTCCAGTACCTTCACGCGGTCGGCGGCTATTCCCATATGTCGGAACCGCTGGGCGTAGTCTTCGGTCTGCGCTGCCACGAACGAGAGCGACGCGAACATTTTTCGCAGCACCGGCCGCAGCTTCCGGTAGCCCTTGAAGCTCCGCGTGCTGAGCCGGCCGTTGATCACCGCGACCGGGATATTCCGCTTCACGCACGCCTGCATGAAGTTCGGCCAGACCTCCAGCTCCGTCAGCGCCACCGCATCGGGCTTAATCGCCTCCAGGAACCGCCCGACCATCCGGCTGAAGTCGAAGGGGAACCGCACCACCTTATGGCTCTCGGCATAGAGCTGCGTCGCGCGGGCGAAGCCGGTGTTGGTCGTGGTGCTGATGACGATTCGGAGTTGGGGCTGCGTCTTGGCGAGGTGGTCCACCAGGTTGCGGATCAGGTTCACCTCCCCGACGCTGACGGCATGGATCAGCAAGGTCCGATCTTCTACTTTTCTGTTTTTCTGTTTTTCTGTTTTTTCTTCCACATGCCCGAACCGCCCGCGCTGAGTCGGTCCGCCCTTGCCGGTGCGCGCGGGACAACCCCCAGACCGGGCTGGTCAGGACCGCACCCACCGCATACGCCACGTCCAACGGCTTACCCATGCCCGACATTCTAAATGAAATGCACCCGCAGAATGTGGCATGGGGCAGCAAGCTGCCCCGCTAAACGACGGGTCGTGCGGGCACGCCCCTGACCCCGTACAATCCCCGCATGGCTAACCGTTTCTACGTCACCACCCCGATCTACTACGTCAACGATCGGCCGCACATCAGGCACGTCTACACCACCACCGTGGCCGACGTGGTCGCACGCTACCACCGCCTGCTCGGCGAGGACACCTTCTTCCTCACCGGCACCGACGAGCACGCCGCCAAAGTCGTCGACTCCGCCGCCGCGAATGGCGTGACCCCGATCCAGTGGGCCGACCGTAACGCCAAGGCTTTCGAGGACACTTTCACCCGCCTGGGCATGACCCACAACGACTTCATCCGCACTACCAGGACCGCCACAAGCAGCGCGTCCAGCAGTACGTCAAGCAGCTTCTGGACTGCGGCGACGTCTACCTCGGGGAGTATGAGGGCTGGTACGACGCCGGGCAGGAGGAGTACGTCCCCGAGAACCGGGCCAAGGAATACGACTTCAAGTCCCCGATCAACGGCAAGCCGCTGGTCCGCAAGGCAGAAAAAAACTACTTCTTCCGACTCAGCGCCTATGCCGACGCCCTGCTGCAACTGCTCGGCTCCGGCGAGGTATTTGATGTCAAGCCGACCGCACGCAAAAACGAGGTCATCGCCCGCATCCGCGATGGTCTCAACGACGTGCCGATCTCCCGCAAGGGAAGCGGCGACTGGGGCATCAAGATCCCCGGCGACGACGAGCACACGATCTACGTCTGGATCGACGCGCTGATCAATTACCTCAGCACCGTTGATACCGACGACCGCCGGGCGTACTGGCCTGCGGATGTACACTTTATCGCCAAGGACATCCTCTGGTTCCACGCCGTCATCTGGCCCGCCATGCTGACCTCGCTCGCGAAGCAGCCCGGTTACGAGTGGGTCCGTTTGCCCAAACTCGTCTACGCCCACAGTTTCTGGATCGCCGAGGGCATGAAAATGAGCAAGACCCTGGGCAACTTTATCGATCTGGAGAAGATAGACCACTACGTCGAGACCTTCGGCCTCGATGCGCTTCGCTACTTCCTTGCGACCCAGGGCCCGATGGGGACGACCGACTCGGACTTTGCCGAGAGCAAATTCATCGAGACCTACAACACGGACCTGGCCAACACGTTCGGCAACAGCTTCAGCCGGGTCTCGAACATGACCGTGCGGTACTTCGACGGCAAACTCCCCGCGCCGGGGGAGGAGCCGGAAGCGGTCAGCGGTTCCGGGGGGATCGAGCACGACCGCGTGATCGACCAGGCCGTGCGCGAATACACCCGTGCGATGGAGGCGCTGGAACTATCCAAAGCCGCCGATGCCGCGATGAGCATCGTCCGCGCGGTGGATAGCTACATCGAAGCGACACAGCCGTTCACACTCGCCAAGCAGGCGGACAAGCTGCCGCAGGTGGGCACTGTGCTCTATAACTGCGCCGAGTCATTGCGGGTCGCGTCGTTATTGCTGCTTCTGGCCGTTTTGCCGGAGAAGGTTGAAGAGATGTGGCGACGCACCGGCTGCGAAAAGTATGCCGATGCAGCTGCCGATCGCAGGCTGGGCGACCTGGACAACTGGCGCCCAATTCGGTGGCAGCAAGCCCGGCACTGAGATTCAAAAGGTGACCCGCTGTTTCCCCGCTATCAACCGCCGAAGTCTTGAGGTTTAACCCAATCATCCACGCCGATCTGCGGGCATGATTTCAGTAACACTTGCGTCATCGCACTTGGGGTTGCGCGCTTGCAAGGCCCACGGCCGTGGTGGATCAATAGGTGGCTAAGCATCGTCCAGTTCTTCTGCGGGAACAGGGCCATCAGGTCGCGTTCGACCTTCTTGGGGTCGGTTTCGCTGGTCCACCCGAGGCGAACGCTCAGCCGGCCGACGTGGGTATCGACGACCACCCCAATGTTCTTGTCAAACGCGTTGCCCAGGACGACGTTGGCGGTTTTGCGCGCGACGCCCGGGAGTTTTAGGAGTTCTTCCATCGTGTCGGGCACCTCGCCGCCGTGGTCCTGCTCGATGGCGAGGGCTGCGCCCTGGATGTTCTTGGCTTTGTTGCGGAAGAAGCCGGTGGTTTTAACCAGTTCTTCCAGGTGCGAGATCTTGGCGGCCGCCATTTTCTTGGGGGTGGGGTAAGCCTTGAAGAGGGCGGGGGTGACGATATTGACGCGCACGTCGGTGCATTGCGCTGACAGGATCGTCGCGACGAGTAGTTGAAACGGGGACTTGTGGTCGAGCGCGCAGTGCGCATCGGGGTAGAGTTTTTCGAGTTGCGTATAGACCTTGGCGGCCCTGCGTTTGAGCGCGGGGTTGACGCCTGAGCCGGCCGGTTTCTTTTTCTTCTTCGCCATGCGTTTCATGATAGCGGCATGAACCTCTGCAACCGAGCGATTGACTACCGCCCGGCGGCGAGCATCACCGCCGCCGCCAGGTCGATGCGTTCGATGCGGTTGAGCAGTGTCGGCAGGTCGGCCGCCGCGAGGAACAGGCCGCGCCCGGGGCCGTGGCCGCGGAACAGCACCTCGGTCTTATCGCTGAGGACGTGCTTCAGTGACGCATCGATCGGAGTGTTCACGATCGGGATCGTACCGCCCGCGCCGAGGTTGAGGTCCGCCTGTCCGTCCTGTTTGCTAAGTAGCGCCAGCACGTTCGCCGGCTCGATCAACGCGGTTGCGCCTAGTGTGCCCGAAGCCGGGTCCTGGTGGGTCTGGTACGCGTCACGGTGCGGCTGCCAGATATCCATCGGCACACCCTCGCCGCTGTTGACGTTGTCCCCGCCGATGTCCACGCAGATCAGGTCCGCCGGCTCAAGGTCGACGCGGCGACGGTCGGCCGGGGTGGCCAGGTAACGCCGGCGGTGGACCTCGCAACTGAGAAACCCGTCCGCCCCAATAATCATCCCGCGCGTCCAGAGCTGGCGCAACGCCAGGCAGAACTTTTCGCGGAGTTGTGTTTCATCCATCGTGTTGACCACCCTCATGGGCCGAACCGGCCCCGGTTTGTTCCACCACGCGCCCGCCGTGACCGGCGCAGCAGCCCTCGACGAACGTCTGTCCGTCCCGCCATATTTCACGCTTCCAGACAGGAAGCTCGTGCTTGAGCCGGTCGATCAGGTACCGGCAGGCCTCAAACGCCTCGCCTCGGTGCGGCGTCGCAACCTGGATCACCACGCTCGCCTGTCCCGGCTGAATCGGCCCGCGTGCGTGCACGATCCGCACCGCTTGGCACCCGAACTGTTCCGCCGCGTCCCGGGCCATATCACCTAAAACCTTCTCCGCCATCGGCCCGTACACCTCGTACTCCAGCCGAAGCAGCGGCCCGAACTCTGCATGATTTTCTTCACGTGTCCGTCCTAGGAACACACACTCGCCCCCACACGCGTTCGGCCAGTCTAACGTAACCGCCGCCACCGCACCGTCCTGGACGGCGGCGATGATAAGGGTTCTGTGTTACGATTTCGTCCACCATGAGCGCCTTAGTATATAGCAATACAGCCCTTATCGCAGCCCGCCCGGCCCCGTCATCGGGGCTAAAATCGCCCGCCGGCGAGGGAAAACGCCATGCGGGCCGTGAGGGGTAAGGAGGAGAGAATCTACAAGATAAGTGCGGATGCACAGGAGGTGCCGGTTCACCGAGTTAAACAAAATGTTAAGGGGCCACCCGTACGGTCAGCGGGTTTTTCCGGCCGTTCACTTATCCGCATCTCTTAACAGTTCAAACGCCTGCATCGGGCTGATCGTGTTGATGTCCAGGGTTTTGATCTCGTCGATGACCGGGTGCGGGACGAACTCGGTAGAAATAGGCCAGCTTGCTCAGGTGCTCGGGGGTTTGACCGCCGCTTCGGTGTGGGGGCGTGCGGCGGAGCCTTCATGGCTGACGGACAACTCGCTGAGTAGCGCGTTGGCACGCTTGACGACTTCGGGGGGCAGGCCGGCGAGGTTGGCGACGTGGATGCCGTAGCTGCGGTCGGTCGCGCCGGGGATGATCCGGTGCAGGAAAACGATCTGGTCCTGCCACTCGCGAACGGACACGTTGAGGTTGGTCACGTTGGGGTGCGTCTGGGGCAGGGTGGTGATCTCGTGGTAGTGGGTGGCGAACAGGGTGCGTGGGCCGAGCGCGGCGAGGTGCTCGGCGATCGCCCAGGCCAGGCTCAGGCCGTCGAGTGTGCTGGTGCCCCGGCCGATCTCGTCGAGGATGACGAGGCTGCGCGGGGTCGCGTGGTGGCAGATGTTGGCCGTCTCGGTCATCTCGACCATGAATGTGGAATGTCCGGCGTGCAGTTCGTCGCTGGCGCCGATGCGCGTAAAGATGCGGTCACACAAACCGATCACCGCCCGCTCGGCCGGCACGAACGACCCGGCGTGGGCCATCAGCGTCAGCAAAGCGGCTTGACGGATGTAGGTCGACTTACCCGCCATATTCGGGCCGGTGAGGAGTGCGAGGGAGTGTTGGGGTTGAGGTTTAGCCGACGTATTGTCGGCATCTTCCTCAATCCCCAATCCCGAATCCCCAACCCCCAGTTCCACATCATTCGCCACAAAGCGGTCACCCAACAGCTCATCCAGTACCGGGTGCTTACCGGCCGTGATCGACAGGACAGGCTCGTCGACGATCGTTGGCTGCACGTACCCGCGCTTCACCGCGCGACGCGCGAAGCAGCCGAGTACGTCCAGCTCCGCAACCGTCTCGGAGAACCGATGCAGCGGTTCGATCTGCGCCGACGCCTCCGCGCAAAGCTCAGCAAAGATCGTTTGTTCGCGCGATATGGCCTTACTCTGGGCGGACAGGGCTTTGTCTTCGTAGGCCTTGAGTTCTTCGGTGACGTAGCGTTCGGCGTTCTTGAGCGTCTGCCGACGCGTCCACGCCTGCGGGGCCTTGTCCTTATGCACGGCCGTGGTCTCGATGTAGTACCCGAAAACCTTGTTGTATCCGATCTTCAGGCTCGGGATCCCCGTCTCGTCGATCAGCTTCTTCTGATACGCCGCGAGCCAGCTGCGGCTATCGTGTTGCAGCGAGCGGTACTCGTCGAGCTGGGCGTCGTAGCCTTCTTTGATCAGCCCGCCGTCGCGCAGGTGGGTGGGGGGGCTGTCGACACAGGCCGCGTTGATCCGCTTGCCCAGCTTTTCGACTACGGGTACGAGTTCGGCGACCTGCTGGTGGTACGCGCTCACTTCGGGCCGGTCTTTAAGCAGTTTTTCAACGTCTCCGATCTTCGACGCGCTGCGGCCCAGCCCGACCAGGTCGCGCGGCGCGGCCCGGCCGACGGAGAGCCGTGCCGTGATCCGCTGTACGTCCTGCACACCGGATAACGCCTCGCCCAGCGCCCGCTCGAAACGCGAATCCTCCACCATCGCCCGCACGACGCGCTGCCGTTGCTCGATGTGCTCACGGTCACATAGCGGGTAGCACAGCCACTGCCGTAGCATCCGCTTGCCCATCGCGGTGTGGCAGCCCTGGAGCACACCCAGCAGGGACCCGGCGGTGGATTCGGGCGCATCGTCCGCTCGATCTCCAGGCTCCGCAGCGAGGTCTGATCGATGACCAGGTGCGCTCGCGTGTGAAACGTTTGGGTGGGCGCAGGTGCGCGATCCGGCCGTCGGCGTCGGCGCGCTGAGTCTCCAGCAGGTAATGCACCACCGCCGACGCCGCGCCCAGCGCAGGGTCTTTTTCATCAAGCCCGAACCCGCCCAGCCCCGCGACACGGTACTGTCGTTTGAGGACTTCGATCGCCTCGTTGTGCCTAAACTGCCACGCCGGCCTGCCCACCGGTGCGCCACCGCCCAACGCCTTGGCGACATCGGACACGCGCTGCGGCACGTCACCCGTCGCCGTCTCACAATAAAGCAGCTCACGCGGCGCGATCCGCGCCAACTCGTCCCCGACAGCGTCCTCGCTCAGCGTCGTTAGAGCGAACGAACCCGTGCTCAGTTCCGCCCACGCCAGCGACGCGTGGCCGTCCCCGTGGAACTGCACCGCCGCGAGCGGGTTCTCCCGCCCGTCTTCCAATAGCGATTCATCGGTGACGGTCCCCGGCGTTACAACGCGCGTCACATCCCGCTTGACTACGCCCTTAGCCTGCGACGCCTCCTCGACCTGATCGCACACCGCGACGCGGTAGCCCGCCTGAATCATCCGTCTTAGATAACCATCGACAGCGTGGTACGGCACGCCCGCCATCGGCACGCCCTTGGTCCGCTGTGTCAGCGTCACGCCCAGCACACGGTGCGCAAGCTCCGCGTCGTCGTAGAACATCTCGTAGAAGTCGCCCATGCGGAAGAACAGCACCGTGCCGGGGTACTGCTCCTTGAAGCGGTGGAACTGCTTCATCGCCGGGGTGTGCTGGGTGTCGGACGCCTTGGCCATAGGCCGGGCATTTTAACCGATCGGCAGTCGGTGGGTATGAAAACAAACGGCCGGCCCGGATGATGTGCAACGGCAGAAATATCGTTTCAGGCCGTCTGGTGTGGGACCAACACCATGCAAACTACCTATTTCATCAATCCTGACTCACGGATACAAGATGGCATTACCCCGGTTTTTTGACGATCGCCAGCACATACCGCCCGGCCATGACCAGATCGTCGTCGCAATCTTCAACCTGACGCAAGACCCGTTGACGTTCGGCGCTGAGATTGCCTGGGTCGCACACGGCGGTGAGCGGGTCGCTCTCGAAGCCGCTGCAAAGCCCGATGCCGTGCAGCGACAAAAGCGTCAATCCACGCGATGTATAAGTCTGTTCGATCTGGCTGCGCGTCTCCCAATGATAGTACGTGCGGTGCATCCCCTTGCGCAGTTCGCCGTCGTTGTCCCGGCAGATCATCGGTATATCGTCGTAGTGGCCCTGCGTCAGTGCGCGGGCCAGGTAGAAGTAGCGTGGCCGGTGGGTGATGAACAACAGGCCTCCGGGCCGGACGATCCGTACAAGGTGATCCATCACCTCTTCATACTCTTTGATAACATAGAGTGATTCGATCGCCGTTACCGCATCAAAACTTTTATCATTGAAATCTTTTAAGGCTTTTACCAGGTCGGCTTCTATGAGTTGGGCTTGCACTCCCGCGGTGTTGAGATTCTGTTTTGCGATGCGCAGGCTGTCGTGGTGGTAATCGATGCCCGTGACCTGGTGCCCCAAGCTTGCCAGCGGGACAGCCAACCGCCCTGTGCCGCAGCCGGCGCTGAGGATGCTTAGCCCGTCGCTAAGCTCCGATAGGTGTCGGGTAATATGTTCAAGGTAGATTTGGGCGTAATACAACTCCGCCGGTTGCCTGGAGGCGTCCACCGGGACGCGGGAAAAGCGCCTGTGCAGGCGGTGAAGTAAAGCAAGCACGGGGGTGCCCATGTTTTCGCCCTTGGTATACCCCCTAGCAATCATAACCACTTCATCGGCTGGACGTATACTTCAGGGATGAGAGAATTGTTTGACACAGGACGGTCGGGCACCGACCCGGGCAAGGCGGGTAGGTTCGCCGTGGTCGCGGTGGAGCGGGGTGTCGATGCGACCGGGGCGGGCCTGACCTATGCCGTGCCGTCATCTCTATCGGACCTCGGGGTGGGCGACCGTGTGGTCGTGCCGCTCGGCCGGGGCAACAAGCGGGTCAACGGGTTCGTCATTGATCTGTCCGAGACCAGCGCATTCAAGGGTGGGTCGGTCAAGCCGATCCTCGAACGCGCCACCGGGGGCGTGTCGCTACCGGCCGACCTGATCGAGCTGGCCCGCTGGATCAGCGCGTATTACTGCTGCCCGCTGGGCATGGTGTTCGGCGCGATGATGCCCGCCGCCGTGAAACGAGGCACGGGTGCGGTGACACGCCAGACCGTCCGCTACGCCAGGCAACCCGATGAGGGCGAAAAACTATCTAAGCTCCAACGCGCCGCGCTTAATGTCGCGCGTGAAAAGCGCGGTGAAACGGATGATGACACCACGGGCTGGCTGGATACCAAGATGCTCGCCGACCTCGCCGGCGCCAAGACCGTCGGGCCGGTGAAACAACTGATCGAAGCGGGCCTCTTGGAAACCGGCTCACAAAGCTGGGTCGAATCGGACCTGGACCTGCGTGCCCAGCAGGAAGCCGAGCCGTTGGTCAGGGTCACGCTAAACAAGGGCCAGGCCGACGCCGTCAAACACCTTACGCATCACCTCAACGAAGGCTTCGGCGTCCACCTGCTGCACGGCGTCACCGGCAGCGGCAAGACCGAGGTGTACCTGAGGCTGATCGAGGCGGCGTTGGGGGACGGGCACGGGGCACAGGGATCAGGGATCAGGCAAAAATCGAAACCCCGATTCCCGATCCCCGATCCCTCTACCCTATCCCCGCCCGGGGCGATTGTCCTGGTGCCCGAGATCGCGTTGACGCCGCAAACGGTGGGGCGGTTCCTGGCAAGATTCGACCACGTGGCGGTGCTGCACTCCGGCCTGACCCCGGCGCAGCGTCACGCGCAGTGGCGGCGTATCCGTGATGGCCAGGCCAACATCGTTGTCGGTGCACGCTCCGCCGTCTTTGCGCCGTTACAGAACCTGCGCCTGATCATCGTCGATGAGGAGCACGAATCCAGCTACAAGCAGGACCAGCTCCCGCGCTACCACGCGCGGGATGTCGCCATCAAGCGGGCCCAGTCGCTGGGCATCCCGGTTGTGTTAGGCTCCGCGACGCCGAGCTTGGAGAGTTACTTCAATGCGAGGGGGATTGGGGATTGGGGATTAGGGATTGGGAAAAAAAGCCTGGGTGCGGGCGGCACCCCTTCGCACACTCCAACCCCCAATCCCCAACCCCAAACCCCAACTACCACCTCCTCCGCCTGCCCGACCGTGCGCCCGGCATGAAGCTGCCGGCCGTCACGATCGTAGACATGCAGGACGAACGCCGACACCGGCGCGGCATCCACCTGATGAGCCGGCGATTGGAGCAGGAACTTGAGCGTGTACTGAAGGATGATCAAGGCCAGGCGATGCTGCTGCTGAACCGCCGGGGCTACGCCAACTACATCGCGTGCCCGGACCACCGCTGCGGCTGGATGATGCGCTGCGAACACTGCGACGCCACCGTCGTCTACCACAAGAACGCCAGCCTGCCCACCGGCGGGTACGTCCGCTGCCACCACTGCGACGCCGAGCAACTCCCCTTGTTACCACCTGCCCCGACTCCGGGCACAAGGTCACCGTCTTCGGCCTGGGCACGCAGAAGGTCGAAGAAATTATCCAGAAATTCCCAGGCGTCCGTGTCGCACGCATGGACTCGGACACGATGCACGCACGTGATTACCAACAGACGCTCGACACCTTCCGTGCCGGTGGTATCGACGTGTTATTAGGTACGCAGATGATCGCCAAAGGCCTGGACTTCCCCGGCGTCCGCCTCGTCGGCGTGATCAGCCGACACCGCCGCTGCACCTGCCGGACTTCCGCCCGCGTCGAGCGCGTTCCAGTTGATCTCCCAAGTCGCCGGACGCTCGGGCCGCAGTGAACACCCCGGCCGGGTCGTAGTGCAGACCTTCAGCCCGGATGACCCCGCCATCACGCTCGCCGCCACACACGACTACGAAACCTTCGCCTACCGTGAGATCGCCCTGCGTGCCGAGGTCGGGCTGCCCCGATCTCACGCATGGCCCGTATCGTCATCCGCGACAAGGACCACGTCGTCTGCTATGAGAACGCCAAAACCCTCGACCACCACCTCGAAGCCGCCAACGCCGAGCTGAAGACCGGCATCCACATGCGTGGCCCGATGCCCTGCCCGATCGCACGCATCGCCGACTACCACCGCCAACAGATCGAACTGCTCGCCGCGCCCCCCAACGCAGCCGGCAAACTGCAAAAACTCATGACCGCCCTGCGCAACAGCCAGCTATTGATCTCCGACGCGCACACCGCCGTCGATGTTGACCCCGTCGCGCTGTTGTGACTAGTCTCATATTGCACACATGATTGTTAACAATGTTCGCAGAGATTATTTCCTGTGAAGCTGACCGAATCTCTGCGTGACATATATTTGTCGGCCGTTTTCTTGGAATACGGTCAGGTTGGCTTCAATCACAGTTCCGAGGCGCGGGTAATCGTCAGGAAAAATGAATCGCTTCATTTCCGCATGTTCAAACTCAGGCACTTCCAGCAAAACATGAAAGCCTAAGCCCGCATCGAGAAATACACCGTAAGGTGCTTGGTGTACCACGGTGCCCCGGGTCGTGTCTCCCATTTTATACTTAGACTTCAGATACTCCCATATTTCAGTGGCTCCATCGGAAAAAGGGTCGTCGTAGAGTTCAGGCATCATTTTTCCCGTTCGTATGATACCTCGGTCCGACCAAGTCGTGAGCCGGTATAGGTCACCGGTGCGGCGGCAGCGGCATCTCTTTTTCTTGGCGCAAAGCATCGCACCGCTTGAACAGGTCCTGGCACAACGACCGCTCGACATGCGGGACCAGTTTACACCTGGGCTCGATGCGCATCCGTGACACCAGCTCACGTGGCACCACATCCGACGACTGCGGCCAGTAGGGGTGCGCATCCTCCATCGTCGAGGCCCCGTATACAACCGAATCCACCTCGGCCCAGATACACGCGGACATGCACATCGGACAAGGCTCACAGGTGCTGTAGAGCACGCATCCCCGCAGCCACAGGTGACCAAGCGCCTGCGTTGCCAACCGGATCGCATTGACCTCCGCGTGGTTCGTCGGGTCGCAGCAGCGCATCACCGTGTCGCACGCCTGCGCGACCAGTTCGCCGGTATCGGATGTGTAAACCGCGGCGCCGAAGGGCGAGGGGTAGGGCGTGTCGAATGACTCGGCCGTAAACGCCACGAGCTCACGCATACGCTCGCGGTGCATTTCCTCACAAGTGGACCCCATGGCGCAACCCCTACATCAGGTCGGTGACGCGACCGTTGTACCGGCCCGTGGCCGGGACATCAAGACCGACGCCGAGCCATGAGTGAGCATGCCAATCCCAACAACGCCAACGTGCCGGGTTCGGGGATCGCGACGACCGGTGGCGGGGGCGTGCCCGCGTTCCAGTTGCCGAGCACGGCGTTGAGGTCTTCGATGCCGACGAAGCCGTCACCCGACGGGTCGGCCGCTGCGTTGGCCGGGGGGACCGTTAAGTTCCACGCACCCAGCACGAGGTTCAGGTCGCTGATGCCGACGAAGCCGTCGTTGTCCAGGTCGCCTGCGAGTGTGGAGTCGAGGCTGAGCCTCAGGAAGTTGCCGTTGTTGGTCAGGTTCCAGGCCGAGTTGGCCGGGTTGGTCGGGAAGCTGACAGAATTGAACGCATCGATCAAGCCGCCCCAGGCCATGAGCAGGTCGAAACTGTCGCCGTAGGTCGGATTGAACCCGTTGATCGCTGACACCACAAGATCGCCGTTCAGGCTCGCCAGGCCCAGGACCTCGACGAAGTCGTACTCGCTGGTCTGGACCGTGCCGCCCAGTTCGATCTCGAGGACGCCGGAGTTCTGGTTGTAATCACTGCTGATCACGGTCTTGCCCGGCGAAGCACCCGGTGCGAGTGTCCCGCCGTTTTGATCGAGCGTGCCGTTGAACGTGTCGACGTGCAGCGTGCCGCCGGTGAAGTTGAACGCGCCGCCGTGAGTGTGGTCGATCGTGTCGGCGGTGAGCGTGCCGCCGGAAAAATCGACCGTGCCGCCGCCATAAACCCGCAGGGTGTTGGTGACGTTGACGGCCGCGCTGTCGGTCACGCTGAGCATGCCGGTTCCGCCGTCGCCGCCGTTGTTGCCGCCGACGTTGAGGTTGGTGTTGGCGTTGAGCACGGACCCGAAGCCGTCGACGACCAGCGAGCCGTCGGAGCCGGATAACCACCCGATATTCACCTCGTTGGTCGAGGTGGCCGAACTGCCGGTGGAGACGATGACGCTGCCGGCGCCTGCCTCGCCGACGATCAGCCGGTTGCCGACGGTCAGCGAGCCGCCGGAGTCGATGTTGACGATACCCGTGGTTGAGCCGCCGCGTCCGGCGATAAAATCGTCGCTGACACTGACCACGCCGTTGTTGCTGACGGTCAGTTCGCCCAAGCCGCCTTCGCCCACGGCAAGGTCCGAATTGACGCCGGAGATCGTCCATGTGGACGCGTCGACCAGGACCTGCCCGTCACCCGTCGACTGATAGCCGATCGAGGTGGTGCTGCTGAGGGTCTGCGTCGTGCCGTTGAGCAGTTCCATCCGGCCGCGGTTGTTGTCGCCGATCCTGATCTGCGTGACGCCGACGGTCGTGGCGCCGTCGGTCAGGACGAGTGTCGGCCGCTGGGCGGCCGCGGCGCCGTCGATATTGAAGAAGGCCACGCCGGGGTTGAACGACCCGCCGGAGACGGTGAGCTTGCCGTCGTTGAAGCCGAACACGCCGGCGCCGGAGCGTTGGAAGGTGTTGGTGAAGACCTCACCGCCGTTCATGGTGAACGTGCCGCCGGTGATGTCGATCAGGGCATTGGCGCCGTTAACGCCTGTAGCACTCCCGGTGCCTCGTCGCAGGGTGACCTGTCCGCCGTTGACGGTCATGCTGCCGGCCGAGATCAGCAGTTGCCCGCCCGCACCGCCGTTGGCGCTGTTGGCCCCGGTACCGCCGTTGCCGCCGATCAGGTTGGCTACGGCGTTGTTATTGACGGTGACCTGTCCGCCGTTGACGGTCAGGATACCGCCGGCACCCCCGTGTCCGTTGTTTGATGTGCCTGAGAAGAACTTATTCGCACCGTTTCCGCCATTCATACTGAGGGTCGTCGAATCATCAAGCGACAGACTCCCCGTCGTGACGGTGACGCCGCCGCCCGCGCCGCCGTTACCAAGGCGAAAGTCAGCGAGTCGCTGGAACCCGCCCACCGCACCATCCATAAGGATCTTGGATGTATCAACAAGCGTGACGGCCGCACCATTGATCGTGAGGGTGCCGCCGGACCCGCTGTCGGCGCCGACCGCGCCTTCTCCACCCAAGAGCCTCAGTTGGCCGGTGCCGGAAAGATCGATCGTGCCGCCGTTGGCGTTGAGCGATCCGCCGTTACCGCCGGCAGGACTTCCGCCGCAGCACACAGAACTGCCTGATACGCCGCCGTTCAGGGCGAACACACCGGAGCCGTTGATGCTAATCGTGCCGGAGGTGTTGACCGTCCCGCCGGTTTGCGAGGTGACGTTTGGAGCATTGGCTCTGAAGGTGCCGCCGTCGACATTCAGGCTGCCGGTGGCTTTGATACTGATCGCGCCGGTGTGCGAGGCGTTGAAGACGCCGGAGGACTGGACGTTAATCGTGCCGGTACTGCCGGACCCCGAGCCGACGGTCAGGGCGCTGCCGGCGGTCTGCGTGACCGTCGAGCCCGCGCCGTTGACGGTCAGGGTGCTGGTGCCGCTCTCGTCCATGTCCAGGCTCTGCAGCGTCAGGTCCGCCCCGGAGAGGATGTTGACGTTGCCGGTCGAGCCGCCGCCCACCCCTAAAAGCAGCCTCGTCGCCAGCGTGCTGTCGAACGTTCCCGTCGCGTCGTTGCTGAGCGTGAGCGTGGACACGCCGGCGTTGATCCCGATCTCATGGTCGTAACCGGCCGAGTCGCCGCCGGACATGTCCAGGACGGACCCGGCCCCGTCGACGTTGACCGTGCCCAGCCGAAGCCAGAGGTATTCGGCGTCGAGCTTGCCGCCCAGGGTCACGTTGTACGGGGTGTTGTTCTGGATGTACAGGGTGTTGTCGGCCAAGGGCGAGGGGTCGCGTCGGCGGAGTGTCGAGCCGGCCCCGGTGACCTGGACCGAGGAGCCGAGATTGACGTTGAAGAGGCTGCTGGCGCCTTCCCACTGGAAGAGCCCGCCGTTTTGCACGGTCAGGACGCCGGGGTTGTTGTAGGTCCCGGCGCTTCGGATGAAGCTGCCACCATCGACTGTCAGGCCGCCGTTGGCGTTGAACGTGCCGTTGGTCTGGTTGAAGTCGCCGCCGGCCTTGACCGTCGTGAGCCCGGCGGCGCTGATCGTCCCGGCGGAGAGGTTGAGCACGGCGTGCCCCGTCTGCGCGACGACGAGCTGGCCCAAAAGGCTGAACGTGCCGGCCGAATGGTTGTAGACCGCGTTGCCGCCTCCGTTGGACCCGAACTTGAGGCTGTCGAGCGTGGCGCCGTTGACGGGCGTGCCGCCGGTGAAGACCATCGCGTCGTCCGGGCCGATCAGGTCCACCGCGAACGGGCCTGTCTGGTTGTTGCTGAACTCTTGGAGGTTCAGCCGGTAGTTGCCTGATACGAGCGGGTCGGGGTTCAGCGCGATGCCCCGGGTCTGGATGGGCGCCCAGGTCAGAAGCGAATCCAAGGTCACATGGTCGTCATTTAAGCCGCGCGAGTTGTTCAGGCTGTCGAACAGCTCAAGGAACGAGTCGATCCCGCCGAAGCTGATCGGGTCGCCCGCCGCATTCGTCCCGCCGCCGCTCTGCCATGTGACAAACCGCAGGTCTTCGGCGCTCGACACGCTGCGCGTCAGGCCGACGTTGAAGTTGTACTGATCGCCTACGGCGTTGATGTCGCCCTCGACCGAGAAGTACGCCGAGGGCGCCACCCCTCCGCCCAACACGGACGAAGCGCCCAGCCCCAACGCCAACACGGCACAACCGCACCGGCCAAGCCGATCCGAATATTTGGATGTCATCTTGTATCTCTCCGCCCTGGCCGTTGAAACACGGCCGCCACGATAGGGGTTCACCCATCCCGGCCGCGCGGCACAAGCCGGCACTTTGAACACCCGCCCATTGCGCAACAGGCTATCAGGTAAGCCCGGCCCGCACCAGACAAATGCACGTTATTAAGCAAACTTATTTTTGCGTTAAGCGCATAAACAACGCTTAGCGCACCAAAAATGTGTGGGTTTGGGGGACTTGTGGGCAAATTGGATGACCGTGTGTTCTCATTAACGCCTGTGTCGTGCGAACAACCCCATCACAGCCAGTAGCAGGAAAGTGGTGGGTTCGGGTATCACCGAGCCATCTTCCGGCGGCGTACCCGCGTTCCAGTTACCCAGCACAGCGTTGAGGTCCTCGATGCCGACGAACCCGTCGCCGGAGGGGTCGCCGTCGAGCCAGACGCCCGCCGACACGTTCTGGTTCCATGCACCTAGCACGATGTTCAGGTCGCCGATGCCGACGAAACCGTCTGTGTTAAGGTCGCCGGGCAGGGTGCTGTTGATGAGGTTTTGCTCGATCCAAGCCACGGCAAGCGATTCCGTGTTCGGATCCACCTGTGGGGCGTCGCCGATATATACGATGTTGTTCTGCATATCGCGCTGATAGTCCGCGTTGAACAGCAGGTAGACCGGGTCGCTGTCGGTCAGGCCCGGCATGCCCAGGCTGATGGCGGCGAGGTACAGCCCGTCGGCAGGTTGCGTACCGCCGGCACCGCGCGCCGAATAACTGATGTGCTTGTGCATCACGCCGTCCGGGCTGCTGCCATCGATCACGAAGCCTGCGACGTCGCTCGCCGATCCGTCCACGCTGACGTTGATCGCGCTGGACAGCCGGAACTGCAGCGTCGTGCCCGCGGCCGGTGCGCCGAAATCGACCGTGCCGTTGCCGTCCCAATACAGGAGGTTGTAATCCACCAGCGTGTCGGGGTGCGTGATCGCGAGTGCATCAAAACTCAAGTCAGATGACGGCAAGAGGGGATACGCACTGTTGCTGAAAAACCCCGGCGCGGTCGTGCCGTAGAGGCTGGGCAAAACCTGAGTGAACGACTCGGTGAACAGCCTCGCACCGGTTTGGGTTGTGCCGGTGTCCACGTCGATATAGCCGGTGTCGATCTTGCCATTAAGGTCATACGCGAGGATATCGACGTGGTCGGCCCGGACGTGCGCGACGGACAGGCAGATCACGGCGGCGGTGAGGTTGATGGTCAGGCGGCACATGGTCCGGCTCCTTGTGGTGATAAGTTGAAACGAAGCGGCGCGCGGGCCGTCAAGCCTGCGCGCCGTGAATCAGTTGCGTCAGTTCCGCTGCCTGTGGACCAGCGCCAGTACGCCAAGTGAGCCGAGGAACCATGTCGCCGGCTCGGGCACCAAATTGGACTCGACCCAGGATTCGGCAGATTCCATCGCCTCATCCAGTTCCGGATCGGGCAGCCCGTACCCGGCCAGGTAATACACCGGGTCGGACGGCGATAGCCCGGTGGCGGCGAACGTCAGGGAGAATAAATAGATGCCTGGCGTCGCCGTCACATCGGGTTCGTTCAGCAGGAATTCCATATGTCCATGTGCGTGACCGTTCGTATCCGACACCCACGGACTGACCGTGCCGACCGGGGACGCACTACCGCCGTCGAGCGTGATCGATGCGAACGCGTCCTCGATCTCGAACGCGTGCGGGGACGCACCGAAGCTCACCGCGCCGCTGCCATCCCAGAACGCAAGGTTGATGTTTAATATCGGCAGCACGTTTGCGCTCACAGTCAGCGCGGTATTAGCGGGGAAGGCGAACAGTTGCCCGTCCGGGTCGCTCGGATGGCTGCCGTCGGTGGCGACGCCCGGCTCATCGACGCCCGGCGTGCCGCCGGATTCCCAGTCCGCCTCCAGCTCCGTGAGGTACACGAACGCGGGCCCCGGATCGGTGACCAGCCCCGTGCCGCCGTCAAAGTCGTAGTAGCCATTCATGATCTTTCCGCTATCAACGTAGACCATCATGTCACCGAGGTCGCCGTGGGCATGAGCGTTGCTCGCCAGTGCGCTGGTCACAAGTGATGCGGACAGAACACCTAGTGTATTGATAAACTTCATACTGACTTTCTCCTTACCACTGCGGGTAGATAGGTGTAAATAAATCAAATAAGAAAACTACTGAAGCCCCGGATCGAAACGGTTGTCAGTCTCGCTGAGGTAGACGTCGCTGAGGGCGTTGGTCTCTGCGTGGCCGTCGAGGTAACCGTAGTTGGACCTCGCCTGAAAAGTTTTCGGCGTGCCGCCGTGCGCATCGGTCTGGACCTGCTCGGCCGCGATCTTTGCCACAACGTCACCGCCCGTGCCGAACGCGTCCCACTGCTCGGGGTGCGGGTGGTCCGCCGTGGCGAATTCACCCTCGAACGCCATGATCAGCAGGTGGACGCTGCGTGTCGGCTGACGGACCCGGTCGAGGCGGTTGTACGCCTCGCCCCCTAAGGGGTTTTTCCCGTTCTGATTGACATCCGCCAGGAAGCTGTTGATCCCGTAGCTGGTCTGCCGGTAGGTCGCGCCGCCGGGAACGAACGGCGAAGGTTCGTCCCAGTACGGGCTTTCATCGACAGGCGAACGGAGCACCAGCTCGTCGCTGTAGTAATCTTCAAGCGTATTGACCCATGCGATCCCGCTGTTGGGCGGGACGGTACCGTGAGGCAGGCCGGCGTTGATCATCCAGCCGTCGTTGTCGGTGATGTACGCGTAGTGCGCGGTCTCGACCTGACGCATGTTGCTCAGGCACTTGATCCTTTGCGCGGTGCGCCTGGCAGCGCCAAGCGCCGGCAACAGAATGCCGACCAAAAGCGCGATGATCGAGATCACCACCAGCAACTCGATGAGCGTGAACGCCCTTCGATGGATACGCATAACCAAGACCTCCCCGGGCGCACGCCCGGCGTCGGGATTCGGTTAACACCACGGCATATCCCGCCGCGGGTTCAATACACGGATGTCAAATCAGATTGGGGGAACGGGTTGTCAGCCCAAAGAGGGGGGGCCGCGCCGGGAAATATCGGGCGCGGACAGACAGGTGGCCGGGTCTTCGTCCGGTGTAAATACAAACGCGGAAGTATCGGCAAAGAGGATAGTTTGCGCCGGCGTGACAACCGCTAGTGGTTGTGTCGTACCGGCGAGCATATCGCACAGCTGGCAATGCTGTTTCGTCGGCGTATCGGGTGTACGTGCGGGCCCATGCCCCGGGGTATTGTGTTGATCGTCACACCCGGTGTTAGAAGCGATAACCTGGCCGTGCGCATGCTCCAATTGGATGTGTACCAACAAAGCCGCGCCGCTGACGTAAAACAACATCGCCGTCAGCAGGGCAATCCCGGCCAGCGGGAAACGTGATAGGACGTTGGTGCGATTCTTTTTCACGCGCACACCCCGCACCGGCCGTAGAGCACCAGCTCGTGGCCTTCCATCACAAAGCCCGGCGGGATCAGTTTCGACAACTGCCCGGGGCAGCCCTCGACATCAAATACCTTGCCGCAGCCCTTGCACTCGAAGTGGTGGTGGTGGTCCTTGCCGGCAAGCTCATAGGCAGCGCTCCGCTCGCCGGGTAGATGCACCTCGGTCAGCCAGCCCGCCTCCAGCCCGGCCTTGACCGCGCGGTACACCGTCGCCGTCCCGATCCCCGGCACCGCCTTGCCCGCACCGGATTGAATCTCATCGACCCGAACCGGCCGGCCCACCTTCTCGATGAACCGGCGGATCGCTGTTTGTTGTTCGGTGCGTCGGGCAACCATAATGATAATATATTATCATTAAGACCGGGCTTGTCAATCCTGAAAGGGTATCACGGCCCGGATACTGGGGCCGGCCTGAGAGTTCTTACGGCCTGGGGCAAAGGTGAATGAGCCGCTACTGGCAGCCGCAGCCCTGTTCTTCGGCGGTCGAGGCCGCAGGATCGGTGGACGCGTTCCACCAGAACCAATAGCCGGATTTGTGATTGAGGTGCTCATGTGCCAGGTGTTCGACGTGCCCGTCCGCCATGGCCACATTGCTGCCGGGTGTGCCCCCGTGCCGGTAGCCGCGCTGAGGCTTGTGGTTGGCAACGCGGTTCCAGTACGCCACGGCCCCGCTCTTTCGCACGCCCACGCCGTCCGCGGTCAGCACCTGTTCGGACGGTTCGACTGCCTGCTCGGCGATGACGATGATCCCCGAGGTCTTGGGGACGCGCTCGGGCACAAATCCCCATTGGTCGAAATACATCGCGCTGTTGATCCCGATCGACGAAGGCCGCGATCCGTAGAACCTAAAGTCGTAAAAACTCAGCAGTTCTTCGTCGGTAACCGAGGGGCATTGCAGCACCGAGTCGGCGCTTTCCAGCGTCTTGCGCGACAAAGTCAGGTAGGTTTCGAGGTTGGTTTTAGCGGGCTCCGGGCCTTCTTCAGAGTAGGACCCGTCATCCTTGTTCCAGATGGTCGTAAATTGCCCGTGGTCGTGGGCGTACATGGTCTGGGCCATGAATACCTGGCTGACGCGGACCTTACATTGCGTGTCCCGGGCGGCCTCGCGTGCCCGGCCCAGCGCAGGCAGAAGGATGCCTACAAGCAAAGCAATAATCGAGACCGCGACCAGCAGCTCGATCAGTGTGAAAGCCCGTTGTTTGTCCATGTCAGTTTTCCCCGTAGCGTGTAAGCACCCTCTTAAGATACCCGGCGGCCGCGTAATTGCCAGTAAAAAACCGTGTTATTGGGGCGATGTAGGCCGTTGTGCGGTGTGTACCGGTTATCCGATTACACGGTTTGAGGGCAAGCAGGCCGTTGACGAGATACAGCGCCAGCAATCAAGCCGGCCAACAAAGCCAGGGAGCCGGGCTCGGGCACAGCGGCGCTGCCACTGGGCGGCGTGCCGGCGTTCCAGTTGCCCAGGACGGTGTTCAGGTCGGCGATCCCCACGAACCCGTCGCCCGACGGGTCCCCGTCCAGCCAGACACCGGGGGACACGTTCTGGTTCCAGTTGCCCAGCACGATGTTCAGGTCGGCGATCCCGACGAACCCGTCGCCGTTGAGGTCGCCGGTGAGCGGCGAGTTCACGCTGGTCACTTCGAGAAAGTCCACGATGAAGTTGACGTTGCCTGAGGTGTATTCGTTGTCGATTGTGCCGTAACCATCGTTGAACATCGTGTAGATGACACCGAAACCGGCGGCGATCATCTGGTTGGTCGCGTCCAGCAGGCTGTTATTCAGTGAAGGCCCGTTGGTCAGGGAGATATTGAAGTTGTTCCCGAGTTGAAGGGGTGGGGGGCCGTAGAAAAAGGAGACCTCGTCGCTGCCGACGAAGATGTCACCGGTCTCGTTGTCGATCACGAGGTAAGCGATCCCGCCGCCGTTGCCGTCGTCCTGGATGATTTCGACGTACAGGTCCGTGATCACGTTTACATATTCGCCCGGGGGGATCGTAACCAGCGCTTCGCTGTCGTAAGAAAAGCTCCCCTGGACGAAATCACCCTCGACGATGAACGTGCTCTCGGGGTTGGCTACGCCGTCGACGGTGCCGGTGAAGAACACACTGACCGGAGCCGCGAAGGCATGGTGTGCAAGAAGCGTTGTCACGATTAAACCCGAAGCGATTTTCCCGAACATGCATGCCTCCCTAAAAGTATAAAAGCGTAAACACTGTTCTCGCGGCCCCGCCGTCCTGATGGTATGGCTAGTGTAACATCGGGCCGGGTCGAATTACCCGTCGCATTCCTAAATGATTGTGTAATAGTTACTCGCCCTCATTGTGATCGCCGGAGATAAAGAGCGCTTGCCGCCAGGATACTCAACAAAGTGCTTGATCCCGGCTCGGGGATATTCGCCGAATCGCTCGGTGGCGTGCCGACATTCCAGTTGCCCAGGACCGTGTTGAGGTCGGCGATCCCTACGAACCCGTCGCCTGTCGGGTCGCCTAAGCCCCAGACGCCGGCATCGACGCCCTGGTTCCAGTTTCCCAGCACGATGTTCAGGTCGGCGATGCCGACGAAGCCGTCGAAGTTCAGGTCGCCGATCAGCCCGGTCAGCAGCTTGACCGTGTCGGATTCGTAGACAAGGCCCATGCCGATCCCCGCGAGGATGGGCAGCGACACGCTGTCGAACGCGCCGAGGCGGTTGCCCTCGAAAGGGATAACAGCAAAGCTGTCGCCCGGCGACGGGACAAACTGGCCCAGCAGTGATACATCCAGCGTTCCGGAGAGCGTGGCGTTACCCAGGACGGTCAGCTGATCGTATTGTGTCCCGGCGGTCAGCCCGCCCAGTTCGATGTGCAGTTTGCCCAGGACCTGCGTGAACACTTCAACGGTCGCGTGTCCGGGGGAAGCGCCGATCTCAAGGACGCCGTTATTCATAAGTTTGACCGTGACATCCGCGCCGTCGTTGAGAGTCAGCGTCGAACCGGACAGGTTGGAGAGTATTCCCAGGCCTATAAAGTTTGCGCCGGCCTGAACGGTGGCGTCCTGATCCAGGCGGAGGATGTCGGTAAAGTCCGGCAGGTTGACCGTCACGGTGGGGGTGAAGGTGGTGGGGATGTCGAACAAAGCGGATTGGTCGACGTTGACCGTGCCGCGCAGGGACTGGCTCAGGCCGCCGATGGTCGCCGCCTCGACGGAGCTGGAGCCGCCGTTAAGGTTGAGCGTGCCGTTGCCGAGCGTCCAGCCGCCGTTGAAGAACATGTTGCGTCCGGGCCCGACGTTGGCGGTGCCGTCGAACAGGTCGGTGACGGTGTCGAAGATGCTGAGGTTGCCTTGCACGGCTTCGATGATGCCGGCGTTGCCGCCGCCGTCCAGGTCGGGATTTAGGACGGTGTTGATGACGAGGGTGCCGCCCTTGGCGGCGATCTTGCCGTCGTTGACGACCTGGTTGGGCGCGAGCGTTCCGAAGCCGATGATCAGCCCGGGGTCGAGCACGGTGCCGTTGATAATGTTCGCACCGAGTATTGCGCCGCCCTGCATATCGACGGCGTCTGCAATGTTGGTGTTCCAGACGTTATTGACCTGGAGGTTCCCGCCGCTGTCTGCGGTGCCGATCGTGCCCACGTCCAGGATCGTGCCGTTGATGACCAGCGTGCCGCCGGCGGCCCGGAGGTGGCTGTTATCAACGAATTCGATATCGCTGTTGATCGTGCCCGAGCCGACCAGCGCTCGCCCGTCGGTCGCCCGGAGCTTGCCGGCACCGGTGACCAGTGCGCCGGTCATCGTGTTGGGGTTGGCGATGTTCCCCCCCGTGAGGGTGAGGCTTGATCCGGTGGTCAGGATGTTAGCCGTGCCGGAGAGGTTGACGCGTGCGGCGATCAAGCCGCGGTCCTGCATGTTGAGCGTGCCGCTGATGTTCACGTCGTCGCCGTCGATCATGGTGGGGATGACCGTGAAAAACGGCGGTGTGCCGGGCAGGGACCCGTCGAGGTTGAGTGTGCCGGCCATGGTCCATACCGTGCCGGGGGTGGCGAAGTTGACGTTCAACAGCCCGCCGCCGCCGAGCAGCGCCCCGGCGTTATTGATGTTGATGGTGCCGTTGAAGGTGTTATTCGTGGTGACGTTCTCGATGCCGGAGATGTTGCTGAGCGTCAGGGCCGCGTTGATCGTCCATTGGGCCGTGCCGGCAGCACCGTCCATGTCGAGGTACCCGTTTTGGATGGTGGTGTCGGAGGCGACGGAGGCGTTGCCGTTCTGCTGGATAATGGCTGCCAACTGGATCGTACCTCCGTTGTAGGTGGTGGTGCCGTCGAAGGTGTAGCCGCCACTGCCGCTGGGCCCCGAGCCGGAGAAGAAGCCGCCTGAGAGGGTCAGCGGCCCGTTGACATCCATGGTGGCCCCGCCGTAGAGGCTGAAGTTGCCGCCGGTGATCGTGGTCGCGCCGTTGAGGTTCAGTTCGCCGCCGGCGAACGTTCTGACGGACCCGCCTTGGATGAGCATGGGCGCGTCGATATCGACCAGGCCGGTGGCGTCGAGGGACGCCCCGCCGGTGTTCTGGGTGATCGTGCCTCCGATGAGCCTGGCGCGGTTGGCGAAGTCGGCCCCGCCGTTGAGTTCGATGTCGCCCTGGTTGGTCCACGCGGCGTCGATGCGGATGTAATGCCCGGCACCGACCTGCATATCCCCCTGGAACGCGCCCAGCAGTCCACCGGTGTCGAAGAAGAGGTTGCCGGTGTTCGCTTCGAGTCGGCCGTCGCCGATGCCGTCAAGGTTCCAGGGGGTGGCGGCGGTGGATTGGAACGTCAGCGTGCTGTTCAGTAGCGCCCGGATCGTGCCGTTATTCGCCAATGAGTTGGACACGTCCACGGTGTGGTTGCCCAGCAGGCCGGTGAGCGTTGTGCCCGAATCGAGTGTCAGCGTTGATGTATCGACCAGCCCGCCGGAGACGATCAATTCCGCGGAGTTTCGGACGATGATCTGGTTGGCCTCCAGCTCGCCGCCGGTGCCGACGGTGATCGAGGACGCGGGGTCGGTCAGGGTGACGATGTTGGAGGCGTCGAGCTTGAAGCCGTTGGTCGCGACGTCCGCACCCTCGGCGACGGTGAGGTTGTTGGCGAAACCGGCGGCGGACAGGGACACGTCCAGGTCACCGTCGCCCCGGGCGTCGCGTACGAACGCGTCGTCGTTGGATGCCGGGACCTGGTTGCCGGACCAGAGCGAGGCGCTGTTCCAGCTGCCCTCGTTGTAGAGTTCACGGCGGGGCACGTCCAGAGCGTTGAACGCGTTGCCCGCCGCCATGGCGAACAGGTCGGTGTGGCTGGGCAGGATGCGGGTGCTGTTCGGGATCGAGGGGTTCATCAGTGCGAAGTTGCTCTCCAGGTGCGCGATGTTCAGCCCGTCGTCGCCGGAGTTGTTCGCCGTCTCGACCGCCAGGGTAACCCCGTTGACGTAGGCGGTGTTGAAATCGTAGTCGCCGTCACCGGTCTCCGCATCGGTGGTGTCGTTGTCCGACGCCATGCCCAGCGCGTGGCCGACCTCATGGAGGATGACGGTGAGCATGTCCGTCAGCCCGTTGGCGCCGCCCCCGGCCGTGGCCGTGCCACCGAACCCGACCTCGAAGGTCTGCGCGATCCCGACGGCGCCGTTGTACCAGTCGGAACGCTGTGTGCTGTTGATGTCACGCCACAGCGTCTGCTGCATATTGAACTCGACGTTCGTCGAGGGCGTGGGGTCGATAAACCAGGCCGTGCCGTTATCGATGCGGATGTTGCCTTCGGTCTCGCGCGTGCCGTCGAAGCCCTCCAGGGTGTGCTGCCCGAGCAGGTTGCCCGACAGGTTCGTGTACCAGAAGTTGATCGTCAGGGTGTGCGAGTCGTCGAAGATGTCCTGATAGTAGGTCTCGGCGTACTGGAACAGACTGATCAGCCCGGCCCCGGTCGGATCGGTCCCCGGTTCGCTGGACTGGCCGTTGTCGTAGTTCAGGACGATGTTCAACGCGCCGCACGGTGCCGTGAAACCAAACACCAGGAACGCCGCCAACCAGACCCGTGCCAGCATTCGATGTCTCCTACAATCGGGGAATCACCACGAACGGAGTGGCCGTGAAATGTATGCTTGTCCCGCCCTGTTGATGCGTTACATGGGTGACGCCAAGAAAACAGCAGGATAGCACAACGGGGATTATCAATCCAGCAAAAAACCTGTTTAGTCCTGCTGGAAGTGGGGTAATTTGAAAGGGCCGCCCTCCCGGGCGGGAAGGGCCGGAGAGGTCAGGCATTCGTATGTTCGCGCGTGCTTGTTTAAGACAGCCCGCCGTTGCCGGTCAGTGCGCCGACCAGGTCGGACATGCTCGTGGTGGCGAACGTCGTAGCCGAATCGCTTACGGCATACGGGATCAGCAGCAGGTCGCCGTTGAGCAATGCGCCGCAGGTGTATACGACGTTGGGGACGTAGCCCTCGCGTTCGTTGGCCTGGGGGACGATCAGCGGGTCTTTCAGGTGGCCGATGATTTTCGTGGGGTCGTTGAGGTCCAGCAGCGACGCGCCGATGCAGTATTGCCGCATCGGGCCGACACCGTGTGTGAGCAATACCCAACCCGCTTCGGTCTCGATCGGCGGGCCGCAGTTGCCGATCTGCACGAACTCCCAGGGGTAGCGCGGGGCCTGGAGCTTGACCGCCTCGTTCCAGAAGTGCGTGTTGTCGCTCTTCATCAGGAACATATTCTCGCCGTCGAGTCGGGAGACCATGTGGTACATCCCGTCGATGCGGCGTGGGAACAAGGCCATGCCTTTGTTCTGGACATACTTGCCGTTGAGCGTGTGGACCTTGATGTTGGTGAAATCGTCGGTCTCGATAAGCTGGGGCAGGATACGGAAGCCGTTGTACGCGGTGTATGTCCCGAAGTAAGTCACCTTGCCGTCGTCGTCGATGAAGCGCGTCAGGCGCAGGTCCTCGATGCCCTTGGATTCGTTTTCGGAGGTCGGGAAGATGACGATCTCGGACGGATCGGCGTCGGGGGGCACGAGCAGGTGGTAGTTGCTGCGCGCAAGCCACAGCATGTTCTCCGCCGTCTCGTTGAACGTCGCCGGGTTGTTGGGCCTGCTCCGCAGCTGCGCGACGGTGTGGTCGAGGTCGCGGTAGGTGAAGAACTCGGGCATGGCGTCAAGGATGTTGCGGGCCGTCTCGTTGTACGCCGCCATCTCGATGAGCTTGTAGAAGAACAGGTTCTTTTCGTAGACCTGGTCGGTCCGCATCCGCAGGCGGGCTGCGTACTTGCTCGGCGGGTCGAAGATGATCTCGCCCTTGTTGTCCACCTTGCCGGTGCGGAACACGATCGAGGAGACATGGCCTTCGCCGGTCGCGCGCAGGCTCATGATGAATTTCACCTCATCGTCGTCCATCCCCGACTGGTCCGGGTGCGGCACGATCGACGGGTTGAACAGCGCCGCGGACTCGATGGAGTATTCCATCGTGAAGTATGACCCGATCAGCAGCCGGCGTTCGCGCGACAGCTCCTCGGGCCGTTCCAGGCAGGGGCGGACGAAGTCGAAGTGGTGCTCGAAGATGTCCTCGATCCGGCGGTGGCGGTCGCCGAAATCGTGGATGACGCGCTCCAATAGCGAGACGACCTCGGCGTCGTCGAGCGCCGCCACGCGGCGCAGTACCGCCATGACCCGCGCTTCGTCGCCGACCTGGAAGAAGCGTGTGATCACGCGCCGGTCATCGGAGATGAACCGGTCGGGGTGTCGGGTGACCTGTATCTGGCAGCTGGCGCGCGCGGGCATAAGTACCTGGTTTATCGGCGGGCGGTGGGTTTGGCTTGAAGCGCGGCGGTGGGGGGACGCTGCGCGGGTTACTATCGGCGGGTCATTGTTCGCCCTGCGGCTCGCCGAACAACGCCCGGCCGATCCGCAAAACGTTCGCGCCCTCTTCGACCGCGACCTCCAGGTCGTTGGACATGCCCATCGACAGGATGTTGCAGTCGTTGCCCCCGATCTTTTCCTTACGGATGTCGTTGAGGATGTCCGCCGTGCGCGCGAAGGCGGGGCGGGCGTCCTCGGGGTCGTCCGTGTTCGGGCCCATCGTCATCAGGCCCCGCAGGCGCAGGTGCATCATGGTGTCGATCTGCTCGGCGAGGTGGATCACCGCCGGCCCGGCCACACCGCTCTTGGTCGGCTCGCCGGTCGTGTTCACCTGGATCAGGATGTCCACCACCACGTCCGCGCGGGCCGCGTAGTTGTGGATTTCTTCCGCCAGACGCAGGCTATCGACGCTGTGGATCAAACCCACCAGCGGCAACGCCTGCTTGACCTTGTTGCGTTGCAGGTGCCCGACCATATGCCAGCGCACTTTCTCCGGCAGGCCATCGACCGAAGCACGTGGCGCCGCCCCGGCCAGCGTCTTTTTGCGCCCGAGGAACTCCTCGAGCATCGCCACACGCTGCGCCAGTTGCTGCACCTTCGATTCGCCCAGCTCGGCGTGGCCCATCTCCACCAGCGCCCGGATCTGGTCCGGGCCGGCGTATTTCGTGACCGCCACCATCTGCACGTCCGAGGCGCGACGCCCGGAACGCTCAGCCGCGGCGTGGATGCGGTCCTGCACACGCCGGTAAGCGTCCTTGAGCTGTGTCGGGCCGATGAGTCCTTCCGTTGCCATAACAGAAGGTTAGGCGGTATTTCCCGGCCATGCAAGACCGGCTGTGTCGCCCCGACTCAAACCCCCATCAAGCCATCACCTATAGATGCATACCGGATACCCATCCACGCGGGGTCGCTTGCGGCTTAGCGGGATTGGGACGCGGTTAAAGTTAGTGCAGTGTGTAATCGACCCCGTCCCTACTTCCCCGCCGATATGCGCCGGTTCACCCACCACTTGACGGTGATAAACACAACCGCCGACAAGCACGATCACCCCGATCACGCCTTTTCGCCGTTGGCGATCCACACACGCACCTGTTCCAGGTGTTCCGCGAAGTAGTACGACAGACCCAGGATCAACGGCACGCTCAGCAGCGCCGCGCCGCCGTCGTACAACAGGAACTTCCAGTAGGGCAGCTTGAAGTTGCCCGCCGTGAAGATCGCCGGGGCACGCAGCCCGGGCAGGAAACGCACCGCGAACATGAACTTGCCCCCGTGCTGGTGCAGCAGACGTTCCGTCTTCGCCAGCCGTTTCTCCGTCAGGAACCGGCGCATCAACGGAAGCTTCGGCACATGATGTCCGTACCGTCTGCCCAGCCAGAACACCATCAGGTCCGCGCCCACCACCGCAAGAAACGTCAGAGGGAATAGCGCGTGCGGGTCCGCGTAGCCGTGGTAGGCCAAGTAGCCAGCCAGGATCAACGGGATGTCCTCGGGGATCGGCAACCCCAGCCCGCTTAACAGCAGCAGGCCAAGCACCACCACATACGGCATGTGCGGCGTGTGCGTCCCGAGTTGCGTCAGAAAGTCCATCACGGCCCGACGATCCTACCGTGACCGATCCGCCGTGTCTTTTCCACCCGAGGGTCTGTCCCCAAGCCGCTTGCGGCTTAGCGCACCCGCCCTTGATGATCGCGCACCCACGCCAACCCTTCGTCCTTATTCCGCACACGCCCCTCCAACTGCTCGTCGTAAACCCCCTCCAACAAATCCCCGATCCGCGGGCCCGCCGCCACGCCCATACGGATCAGGTCGTCCCCCGTCACGAAACGATCCGGCGCGACTCCCTGCGCCCACAACGGCTCGGCATCGGTTTCCACCCGTGTCACATACCCGCCAGGCCCGAACGCACGCACCAGCTCCCACGCCTGCCTCCAGCCGGGTTCGGCCAGCAGACGCTTGCGCCTGGCGATACCCAACCCGTCCCAATCAACCACACGCGGGAGCAAACCCAGGATATCCCCCAACGCGTCGCGGTCCCCGTTGCTTAAACATAGTGCTTTACGCCACCCGCGCAGCTTCGATTTCGCATCTTTCTCAACGAACGCGGCCGCGTCATCGACCGAACAGTTAGCCCCCGCCCGGTCCAGCATCCACGCCGCCAGGCATAGCGCGTAACCCGAGCCTGGCGGCAGGCCACGCAAGGCGCGTAGTGGTGCATCGACGTGCCCCTCGCCCAAGGCCGCCCCGTCGATCTTAAGCCCCTGCATCAGCTCCGCCGCGCGCACCGGGTCACGCCCCGTCAGCATCAGCATCACCTCCTGCCCGATCCGCTCCCGGCTGATCTTATTGAGGTTGTCCGCCGACGCACGGATCGCCTCGGCCGTCCCGGGCTCGATCTCAAACCCCAGCCGCGCCGCGAAACGCGCCGCACGCAGCATCCGCAGGTAATCCTCGCGGAACCGTTCGCCCGGATCGCCGATCGCGCGCAGCACGCGTGCTTCAAGGTCTTTCACCCCGCCCACGAAATCGATCACCCGGTCTTCACCGGCAGGCACCGGCTCAAGCTTCTCGTCCAGCGGGTCCGCGAACAACCCGTTGACCGTGAAGTCACGGCGACGCGCATCGTGCTCCGCGTCCGTGAACTCAACCCCGCCCGGACGACGACCGTCCTCGTAGCCCCACTCCGTCCGGAACGTCGCCACCTCCACCCCCGGCGCCGACTGCACACCGGCGTACACCAGCACCACCCCAAACGCTTCCCCAACGTACCGGCTGCGTCGAAACAACTTCCGCACCGCTTCCGGCCGGGCGTCCGTCGCCACGTCATAGTCCTTCGGTTCAACCCCCAGCTGCGCATCCCGTACACAGCCCCCCGCAAGATACGCCACATGACCCGCCACGCGCAGCCGACGAATGATCCCCACCGCCGTGTCACGCAGGCTATGACCCTGATGCGTCATGCCCAAGAGTGTAGCCGAAGCCCCATCTAGCATTCATCACCACCCACGCAGGCCCGCGTTCCTCGAACGTGGGTCCGTGTGTATCCGTGCTGTTTTTTATGGCTTTGAACCTGTCTTGGCGGCCGACCGTATTATCTTCAGCATGTCTTCGACCGACTTCCCAACCTCTGAAACACAACCAGATCAAGCTATCCGTATCGAAACCGACCTCGCGTGTGTCGAGTGCGGGTACAACCTGCGGACGCTGGCCCGGACGGCGACTTGTCCTGAGTGCGGGATAGCGGTGGTCGTGTCGGCACGCGGCGACCGGCTGGCGTCGGCCCCACAGGCTTGGGTGCATGCGCTGGCGCACGGGGCGTGGTGGCTGCGCGCGGCGGTGGTGATTGCCTTGCCCGTGGTCTATCTGGGCGTGGCGCTGTCGAGCTACGGTATCTGGGTGCTGACCCTCCCCCAGCCCGGACGCACGGAGCCTTCGGTTGATCGGGGCTACCGGCTGGCGGCGCGGTGGCTGACCATCTTCGGCTCTTTCGCCGTCTCGGTTTTGACACTGGGCGGGCTGATCGCCGTCGCCGCGACCGACCAGCGACTCCTGGGTGACTGGAACCTTCGGCTCCGTGCCGGCGGTGGGGCGATGGACAGCCTGCCCGCCTTTGATGCGGTGTACCTGACCGCCCATGCGGTGTATGTGCTGGGCCTGTTGGCGAGTTGGCGTTACCTGGGCATCCTGGCCCAGCGCGTCCCGGACGACGAACTCGCGACCGCCTGGCGCGGGCTGGTTCGGGCGTGGATCGTTTCGGTTCTTTTCCTGGCTATCGTCAGCGGCGGGTCGAACATACTGATCGGCATGGGCATACTCCCCGGCGGATCGGTCTCGTTCTGGCTGCCGCTGGTGATCAGCCTGATGTTCATGGTCGTGTTGCTGGCGCTCTGGGTTGCCACAATGCGTGTCACCGGTCGGCAGGTATGGGTGCTGAAGGGTGAAATGCAGGAAACGCAGGAAATTTAGAAACACAGGAAATCAGTAAGGCCAAACCGTTTAGACGACAACTCATCGCCAACAGTGGGCTTGATTTCCTGCTTTCCCCTCCGATAACCCGCTTGTTGCGCGCATCGGCGCGGGCTACAATCATGTGCATGATGCGAAAGCGACAGGGGTTGTGGCTTACGGCGCTGGTGTTGACGCTTCTCACGGGCGTCGGCGGCTGCCAGAAGGCGTTGTTCGTCGATGGGACAACCCGGACCCAGTATGAGCGTTATCAGTCCTTGCGTGGTGAGTACCGTCCGCCGCGTCAATACACAGCCCTGGGCGAGGAGAGGCCGGCCCTCCGGCAGCGGTTGGCGCCGCTCGACCAACGGTGATGGTGGGGCTGGTAGGGGCGGATTTAACGGTTATCGCGCCAAAATGTGCCGGAAATTCAAAGCCGGGTAGGCGTCCGGCCGAGTATATTGTAGAGTTCATTTGACTTCCGCCTTTTTAGCCTCAAGCGATGGGGAAATCGGATTGGTCCCGGATAAGCGAACAATGGTCGTACTCGCAGCGTTGGTCGCCGCCATGACGGTGACCAGCGGCCTGCTGATGCTCTTGGAGCCGAGCCCCTCGACCCCCCGGCCCGGCGGCGTGGCGCTTCAGTCCATTGACCGCGGCAACCAGGAAGCCAAGCCCCAGGACCGGCTTTTTGATACCGAAGCCAGGGAAGCCCGCTGGACCTCGATCGTGATACACGACAGCCGGACCCCCCAAGGCTCGGCCCAGACCATGCACCACGTCCACCAGCAACTCGGCCGAGGCGGCCTGGGCTACCACTTCGTAATCGATAACGGCCCGGGTGCCGACGACGGCAAGATCGAGGTCGGTTTCCGCTGGTCCAGTCAGGCGCCGGGTGCGTTTTTCGATCCCGGCACCACGAACTGGCCAGACGCGATCGGCATCTGCCTGATCGGAGACGGCGAAGCCGGCCGATTCACCGAGGCCCAGCTCAATCAGCTTATCTGGCTGGTGCAGAACCTTCAGCAGCGTTACGGGATCGCCAAGAGTAGCGTCTACGCCCAGATTGGTGCCCGTACCGCCACCAGCAGCTTCCCGGACGCCTGGTTCCGCCAGCAGTTGATCAACCGCTGAACCAAGCCCACCTTCCCCCTGTAACTCCGTGTGAATACCGCCGGGCGATCGCATGCGCCCTTTACGCGCACTCCCCCGAACTCCGCGCGTGGGGCCGGTCATGTCCGGGTCCCCGGTTTGTTACATCTTCGACCCGGTCTCGTATCTTTAGTTTGGATGGCCTCGAATAGGTCTACCATGCCGGGCGTTATGCCATCGACCGGCCTGGTTTGCGACTATCCTTGTGCCGGTCGGGCGGTCAGACCGAAAAATCGTGTCCATTTGCGGCGTTTTAGGACTGTAAGCCCTTCGTATCAGGGGGTTAAGCGGGTATTCAGCGTCAAGTGCCCCGGCCGTTGGGACGATGAAACGCATGTGATCATTGTCAGATTGGGGCAAGTTGTATAGAGTATTGACATAGTTTCATTCGGTTATTCGGACAATTTGGCCGGGGAATAAGGGCGTGGGGGCTGTCTGCGCATTTGGCTTGTGCGTATTCGGCTCCGCGTACCCGTGTCATTATGGCAGAATTCAGTGAAATCGCCGGGTACGAAGTCCTTGCCACGCTTGGGGTTGGGGCGCGCAGCACCATCTATGCCGTCAAGGACGGCAAGACCAGTGAGGTCTTTGCGCTTAAGCGCGTCGTCAAGTCCTCTCCCAGCGACGAGCGTTTCATGGCCCAGGCGATCCTCGAGCACGAGGTCGCTCAGAAGTTCGACCATCCCACCCTCCGCAAGAGCATCAAGCTCATCCGTCAGCGCAACTTCATCCGCACCAGCGAGGTCCTGGTCCTGATGGAGATGGTCGATGGTTACACACTCGAAAAGCACCAGCCCAACACGCTCGGGGAGCTTTGTAACATCTGCCGGGAAGTCGCCCAGGGCCTGGGTGTGATGCACAAGGCCGGCTACGTCCACGCCGACATCAAGCCCAACAACATCATGATCACGGGTGAGAACCACGTGAAGATCATCGACTTCGGCCAGAGCTGCCCGATCGGCACGGTCAAGGAACGCATCCAGGGCACGCCGGACTACATCGCGCCCGAGCAGGTCCAGCGACGCAGCATCATCCCGCAGACGGACGTGTTCAACCTTGGCGCGACGATGTATTGGCTGCTGACCCGCAAGCACGTGCCGACGCTGATCCCCAAGGGCGGGGCCGGCATCAGCCTGCGCACCGAAGACACCTGCCAGCCACCGATCGAGCTGAACCCCAGCGTCCCGCCCGCGTTGTCGAGCCTGGTGATGGATTGCATCCACACCGACGCGCCGCAGCGCCCCGAGACGATGGCCCTGGTCGCCGACCGCCTGGAGATCGCCACCAAGCAGTACGAACGCCGTGAGCAGAACAACGCCAACGGCGTCGCCGCCACCAACCTCGCAAACGGCGCGGACGAGGGTAAACAGCGCAACGCCAGTTGACCCCGACGCCGCCGACCCGCCGCTATCCCGGCGGCAATATCCGGGAGTTTCGGGGCGTGTGTGACCTGAATCTATCCACGGCAGGCTCACCGATGCGCAGGATCATTGTCATCCTGATGGTCTTGGCCTGGGCATCGCCATGCCCCGCGGCGGTCACATCCGAGCAACTCAGCGGCGCGATCAACAGGATGCAGACCTACCTGCTTTCCCTCCAGGACCCAGCCACCGGCGGCTTCGACCAGGACCACACCCAGGGCAGCACCCAGTACGGCGGCGAGTCCGCTCTGGTGACCTATGCACTACTGCGCAGCGGGATGAGCCCGCAGGAGCCGCGTATCCAGGCGGCGGTGGAACACCTGAAAAAGATCCACATGAACGGGACGTACGCGATCTCGCTGCGCACACACTGCTGGGCCGCGTTGTCGGACGATTACCGCCCGCAGATGGCCGAGGACGCGCGCTGGCTGGCGCGGGCGCAGGTCAACGGCCTGTTCGACTACGGATACCGCACCGGGCCGCGCTTCGACCACTCCGTCACGCAGTATGGTTTGCTGGGGCTCTGGGAATCGACCAAGCGGCGGGGGCCAAACCCGGGCCGGGTCTGGCAGCAGGCGGCCCAACACTTCATCAACGAGCAGAACCCTGACGGTGGGTGGGGCTACACCGGCGGCGACACGTCCACGCCTTCCATGACCGCCGCCGGGTTGACCGCGCTTTTGATCGCACAGGAAAACCTCTACCGCACCTACCCCAAGCCCCCGGCCAACATCACACAGGCCATCGACCGCGGCGCAGCGTGGCTCGACCATTACAGCTCGGCCAACGGCGTGACCGTGACCGACGGCATGTACTACCTGGTTTCACTCGAACGCGCCGCGCTCGCCAACGGCACACGTTTGCTAGGCGGCGAAGACTGGTTCCAGGCCGCCGCACAATCCATCCTCGACCGGGAGGCAGGCTCCGGCACGGTGAATGGCAAGCTCGTCGATACCGCCTTTGCCCTGATGTTCCTGTCACGCGGGAGTGTGCCCGTCTGGATCAACAAGCTGCGCCTGCGCGACCAGGCGTGGAACAACCACCCCAACGACTTGAACCTTTTCACCCGCCGGCTCAGCGACCAGGTCGAGACGCAACTGGGCTGGCAGGTGATCGACGCCGACGCCGATACGTCACTTTGGCTCGACGCCCCGGTCGCCTACATCGCGTCGGATGCACCGATCAACTTCACTTCGGCGGAGCTTGCGAATCTCAAAACATACCTGGACCTCGGCGGCGTCCTGGTCGCCACGCCCGACGGCAACCCCAAAGTATTCGGCGAATCCATCCGCGAAGCGGCAGCGCGGATTTACCCGGCCTACACCTTCAAGCAGGTTGAAGCGGAGCACCCCTTGATGGGGCTGGTGTACGAGGCCGATGTATCCGAGGACGATCGGCCGTGGGTCTTATCCAACGGCGTCCGTGACCTGATCGTGCTGGCACCGACAGACTGGGGCATGTCCCTGCAATCCGGGCGCAGCGTGCCGCGTACAGGAGCCGAGGAGATCATGGCCAACCTGCACGCGCTGGTCACCGACCGCGGCGACGACGGCGTACGGCTCGAGCCGTCATGGGTCGAACCGCAAGACAGGCCCAAGGCCGGGTTGCTGCGCGTACTGCGCATTAACGAACCGGGGACACAGCCGCTGGAACCCCTGGCCTGGCAACCCCTGATCAACCGCTTCTTCAACCAGACAGGCATCGGCATCGAGGTAAATGATGTTTCGATTGACCAACTCGAGGAAACCGAAGCCCCGCTTGTCTATCTAGGCGGCAGCGCGGTCAAACGGCTTACGGCCCAGGAGCTTCGGCTGTTGACCGGCTACGTGCAGCGCGGCGGTACGGTCCTGATCGAAACCATCGGCGGCCGGGGCGACTTCACGCAAGAGATGCTCCGTCAGTTCGAGGCCGTGTTCGGCGGGCAGGCCGCGATCTTGGGGGCAAACCACCCGGTCGTCGCGGGCAAAGGCTTCGGCGAAACGGTCGGCGATATCCCGGGCGAAGACATGCGACGTGTAACTTTCAGGCGGTACAGCAACCTGACCCGCGGCCAGATAGATGCGCCGCGCCTGTTATCGATCAACCTCGACGGCCGCGCCGCCGTGATCGCGTCCAATGAAGACCTCTCGCTGGGCGTGATGGGCTGCCGGCACTGGGGTATCGACGGCTACGACACCGACGCCGCGCGGGGCCTGCTTACCAACATCCTGCTCTACGCCGTCGGCGATACGGTACTCAAAGACCGTAACCCCGCTCCCGCCGAAGCACCCGACAACCCGCAGATCATCGAAAGCCCCTGACGCGGGCGTGTATCATGTCCGCGTGCCGCATCTCGAAAACCAATCCACCGAACGAAACGCGAAAGACGACCCCGGCCCGTTAGCGGAACTGCGCGGCCCGATGCTCGGGGTGTGTCTGGCAGTGATGCTCGGTATCACGCTGGGGCGCGGGCTGGATTGGCTTTGGCTATGGATAGTGCTGGCACTCGTGCCCTTCGGGGGCATGTTGGTGATGTGGCGTCGAGGCAGCGACCGGGGCGTGCGCGCGTGGGGCGTGTTGTGTCTGCTGGCTCTCAGCGCGGCTTGGTTGATCGTCCGGGCTGATTATTCCGGGGGCGGGGGTGGGGGGTTGGCGGCTTATATCGGGGAGTCATCGCAGTTGGCGCGGGTGGTGGGCGAGGTCATCGAGCCGCCGGCCACGGGTTCACCGGCGCGGGGCGCGTTTGCAGGCTTTAACTACGAAGACCCGAGCACGCGCTTTATGTTGCGTGTTGAACAGATCGAGGTTGACGATGAATGGGTCGATGCACGCGGCGACCTGATGCTGCGGATCGACGAGGCGGACTACCGATTGGAGTCGGGCCAGGTGATCGAGGCGGTCGGTTGGCTGGGTGCTGTCGCCGGGCCGAGCAACGTCGGTGAGTTCGATTACCGTGACTACCTGACCGAGCGCGGCATCGTCGGCCGGCTGACACTGCGCAACCGGGGCAACTGGACTTTATTAGAGGAACGCCGGCCGGGCATCGATGGATTCCAACGAGCGCTGCGCCAGACCTGCGCGGACCACGCGCTTCAATCGCTGCGTCTGGGCATGGACGACGACACGCCCACGCTCGGGCTCTTGGAAACGATGCTGCTGGGGCGCAAAGACAGCTCATCCAGCGAGGTGCGGATCGCGTTTCGGCAGGTGGGTTTGGCGCATCTGCTTTCGATCTCAGGTGCGCATCTTGGCATCCTGATGGGGTTGGTGTGGATGATCGCACGCTTTTTCGTGCCGTATCCGCCGCGTGCGGCGATGATCGTGCTGGCGGTTTTGGCGTTGTATCTGCTGGCGGTCCCGCTGCGTGTGCCGATTGTGCGTTCGGGGATCATGGCGGGCGTGTTCTGCGCGGCGTACGCGACCGGCCGGCAGGTCCGGCCGTTCCAGGTATTGGCGTTCGCGGCGGTGGTAGTGCTGTTGTGGCGGCCGATGGACCTGTTTTCGCCGGGCTTTCAGCTGAGTTTCGCGGCGGTGGGCGGGTTGATCCTGTTTGTGCAGCCCGTGTCGGACTGGCTCTGGCCGAGGCCCGAGGTCCTGCCCGGGCATCAGAGCATAAGCTGGGTGATCGGGCGGTGGTGCGTGGATTATCTTTCGGTGAGCCTGGTCGCGTTCGCGGTGGTCGCGCCGCTGGTGGCGTATCACTTCCAGATGGTCAACCCGCTGGCGGTGCTGCTGTCGGTGATGGCGCTGCCGGTGATCACAGCCGTGCTGGGCGTGGGGTATTTCAAGATATTGGTCGGCGTGCTATTGCCGAGCGCAGGCATCATCCTAAGCGGCCCGCTCGACTGGCTGGGCGACACGCTGCGCGGGCTGGTGGATCACGCCGGGGATTGGCCGGGGACGTCTTTCCTTCTGACGTGGCGTCCGAGCGTCGGCTGGACGTTTGCGATGTCGGTATTGGTGATCGCCGTGCTGGCCGGCGCGTTTGCGCAACGTCGTAGGGCGCTGGTCTCGGCGGTACTCGTCATGGCGTTATGGACCGGCGTCACCCAGACAGGCAAAGTGGATAGCTGGTTCGGGCCAAAACAGAAAGACGAACCCGCGGCGCTGCTGACGATGTTCGCGGTCGGCGACGGCTCGTGCTACCTCCTTCAACTGCCCGGCCACACGCTCATGTTCGACTGCGGCTCACAACAATACTTCGACATCGCGCAGTCGAGCATCCTGCCCGCATTGAAACGCATGGGCGTGACACGCATCGACACGCTGATCCTCTCGCACGCCGACATGGACCACTACGGCGGCGCGCTCGACCTGGCGGACGAAATCGCGGTCGGCCGGGTATTCGTACCCCCGCAACTTATCGCCGAAGCTGAAGCACACCCCGGGACCGCCACCGCGTTCCTGATCGATGGTCTGAATGACCATCGACTCACCCCCCAACCGGTTACACGAAGCTGGTCCGAAACGATCGGCGATGCGGAACTGCAAATACTCTGGCCACCCACCGACCTCGAACTCCGCCATGCCAACGACACCTCCATCGTCCTGAGCGTACGCACCGCCGGCCGGCGTATCCTGCTCAACGGCGACATCCAGGACGAGGCGATCACCGGCCTGCTTGAAAGTGAAGAACTCGCCGCTGACATCACCGACCTGCCGCACCACGGCGGGGTCGTCGACAGCTCCGCTGCCTGGCTTCACGCGGTCAACCCAACCGTGATCCTGCAATCCTGCGGCCGGACCAAGCTGTATCAGGACCGCTGGTCGGCAATACTGGAAGACAGTAACGCCACACGCCTGATGACCGCCCGCGACAGGATGTCACAGGTGTTCGTTGGCGTGGATGGTGCGATCAAGACATGGAAAATGCGGGGGGAAATGAATGGCCGCGAATAAACGCAAATGTACGCGGATGAGTCAAGATCCGTTAGGGAACATAACCACGGATTAAATTCACCTTTATCCGCGTTTATTCGCGGCTAACTACCGATTTCACACGCTATACATCTCATCCGACCCGGCGTACTGGGTGACGCCGTGTTCGGCGGCGCGGATGAAATCGGCGAACTCGGTGCAGAGCGGGTCGTCGCCGAGTTCTTTTTCGATGCGATCGGCGGCGCCGCGGGTGGTCAGGCCTGACTTGTAGAGCAGGTCGAAGGCCTGCTGGAGGTTCTTGATGTTGTCGCGGTAGCCGTTGCGCCTTAGGCCGATGACGTTCAGCGAGCCGACACGCTTGGTGTGGTGGACGATGCAGAAGGGGGGCAGGTCCTTGGTGATGCCCTCGTTGCCCGAGAGCATGGACAGCCGGCCCATCCGGCAGAACTGCTGCACACCCGCGCCCCCGGCCAGGATCACCTTGTCTGCGACCTGCACGTGCCCGGCTATGACGGCGCTGTTGGCGAACATGCAATCATTCCCGACGGTGCAATCGTGGGCGACGTGCGAGTTGGCCATGAAGTAGTTGCCGCTGCCGATGGTGGTGGGCTTGACCTTGGTGGCGCGGTGGATGGTGGCGGACTCGCGGAAGATGTTGCGGTCGCCGATGACCGTGCCCGGCCCCTCGTCGTCGGGCTTGAAGGACCGGTCCTGCGGGTCGTAGCCGATGCAGGCGAAGGGGTAGATCTGGTTATTCTCGCCCATCGTCAGCGGGCCTTTGAGGCAGACGTGTGACACCAGTCGGCAGCCCGGGCCGAGCGTGACCCGGCCCTCGATGATGGAGTAGGGCCCGACGAATACGTCGTCGGCGAGCTGGGCGCGGGTGTCAACAAAGGCGGTGGGGTGGATGGTGGGCAAGTTTGGGATCGGATATCAGGGTTCGGGGATCGGGCCTGGGTGTTACTCGTATGGCTTAACCGTGGGCGGGGGCCCTGGGTTCGCGTACGGGCACAAGCCAGCCCGGCCCGCTGGGGTGAGTATGATAGGGATTTAACGGGCGGACGCCAGATTCAAGGCCCAAACCCACGGAGGCCCGGTTGACCGGCAGGCAGGCGATGACGTTACAGGTGCGGGACTTAGGCCGGATGCCCTACGCCCACGCCCTGGCCCTGCAGCGGGAGGTCAACCTGGCCGTGTCGCTGGGCAACGAGCCGCCGACCCTGCTTCTGGTCGAGCACGACCCGGTCATCACCGTCACCCACCGCCAAAGCGCCTGGGACAACCTGCTCGCCCCCGCCTCAAAACTCGACGAGATGGGCATCGACGTCCAGATCACTGACCGCGGCGGTGACATCACCTACCACGGCCCGGGCCAGCTCGTCGCCTACCCGATTCTGAAGCTCAACCCGCTGGGCCTGAACCTCGGCAGCTACATGCGCCTGCTCGAAGACTCAGTCGTGATTATTTGATGTGGTGGCGGGGTTCGGCATCAAAGGCTTAGCGACCAGGGGGCGACGGGGGTGTGGGTGGACGTGTCAGGTCTCGGGTCTCGCGTCTCGGGTGTCGGGGATCAGGCGGCAACCTGATCGAAACCCCTACACTCTCTCGCTTCAAACTCTGCGCCCCATGGGCGTGCGTGTCCGCAGAACACGACGATGCACGGCCTGGCACTGAACGTGACGACCGACCTGTCACATTTTCAGACGATCGACCCGTGCGGACTCGGCGGTCGGCCGGTGACGAGTCTGGCGGCGTTGATGGGTGATGACGTGCCAAGCATGAATGATGTGAAATCATCGTTGCTTGTGTGAATTTCAATCTCGGCTCTAAACCAGAGCATAGGGGTATCAGCTATGGGTCTACGCGCATTCTCTATAAAAAGACCTGATCCATGGACTATAGGCGTCGAGCTCTCGCTATTTTTTTCATCTATATATTGATTGAAATGACGCATCTATGGGATTGGTCTCTTTCGAGTGAACGTCAAACCGCAATAGTTTTATTGGATGTTCGGTGCTATCTGGCTGTCTTTCGTGTTTGGAGTATCGAAGATACAAGATTATTCGTGGCAACAATCCCGGAATGCTGTGGTCTGGTGGATACTCTTGATCGCGTTGATGGTTCCGGTTCTAACAGCGTTCTATTCACAACCCATCCTTAGCGATGACATGCCTGGCGATACATCGGCAGCGCGACGTTTGCGCGAGGCGAACCCTTATCTGCATGCCCCCGTCGTTTTCCCGCCATCGGGCGCCGGTCCACCAGATCGTTGATCGGATCAACAACCCACAGCTCATGCGATCTATCAGCCGACGAGCCAATACATCTTCGCGGGTCTGGATCACGCGGCGTGGGCGTCAGCCCGGACGTGGTCACTGGGACTAACCACGACAAGGTCTTCGACTGGGGTTTGTATTGTTCGACATGCTTATCATCGCCGTCCTCCTCGCGTGGTTGCGTGACATGGGCAAAAGTACGTGGTGGGCGGTCGCGTATGCGTGGCACCCGTTGGCGATCAGCGAGGTCGCTGGCGGCGAACACCAGGACGTGATCGGATCGCGTTTCTGGTGACGGCGTTGTGGCTGGCGTCGCGGCTGGTGAAACTAGACTTGGAAGCAGCGCTAAGCCGCAAGCGGCTTGCGGTGGTTGCGGGGATCGCGTTCGGGCTGGCGATCGCGGTCAAGCCGTTGGTCCTGCCGATCGCATTCGTGCTGGCATGGATGCTCCGTCGGCGTCGGCCTTGATCACGTGGGCGGCGGGCGCGACCGTCATCGTCGCGGCTCTGTTACCGTTCATCCTCATGGACGGCAGCCTGACCGGCATGCTCGACACCGGCCGGACATTCATCGACAAATGGGCCTCAGCGGCCCGCTCTTTGAGAGCCATATCGCCAGCAAACCCTGGGTCGATTACGCCGCGCTCGCCACGGTGCTGATTGTCCTTGTCACTACGCTGCGCGAGCCTGCAACCCCGCCCGCCCCGCCGCCGCATTCTCTTCGCTTCACTGCTCGTCTCAAGCACCGTCCACCCCTGGTATCTCTGCTCTGAGCCCTGGCGATGCCGATCTGTTTCTCCCCGGCGTTCTGGGTGTTCTCGCCGTCCTCGTCGCCTCTACGCCACTTGCACCTGTACGAAGGCTACCGCGTCCCGCAGTGGGTTGTCATCAGTGAGTACCTGCCGGTGTATGCGGTGTTGGCGTGGGTGATGTGGAATGGATTTCGCAACGGTCGGCCGTTTAGCGGACGGGCTTGCTCGCCGGGCGCGGAGCAAGCTCCGCGGCTAAATGTGTAGTGGGATTGACGCGGGTATACGAAACATTAATACACCCGGATCAACGAGCTCTTGTGCTCGCCGATATCCACACCGTTTTCTTTCTGGTTGATCGTCGAACCGTTGCCGAGGTTGAAGGGGAAGATTTTTTGCAGCTCGCGGATGTGGGGGGCGTAGGTATCGACGTTGCCCGCGGAGACGAAGGCCTGGTCGTAGGTGAACACGCCGATGGTGATGATCGAGCGGAACGGGCCGTGGTAGTAGTAGGCCTCGTGCCCCTCCTCGCGGAGCGTGCGGACGGCCTGCTCGGCGATATCTCTAAAGTCCGTCCCGGCGGCCTCGTCATAGAAGCCGATCTGCAGCGAGTAGTAACCCGAGAACTGCCGAAGGTCGAACGGGTCCGCGATCACCCGGCCCTGCCCGACGAGCGGGACGAGTTGAGCCTTCTCAAAAGCCCTCTCGCCGTCGAGTTCGATCTTCTGGATCTTTTCAAGCGCGGGGCGGATGCCTTTGTCCGACGCGTTGGCGAACCGGCCGTGGTAAATGTGCGCGACGTTGTCGATGTCTTCGATCCAGATGTTGTCGAGCTGCGCCTCGGAGCGCAGGCGCTGGGTCAATTCACGTGCGCGATCCTGTCGGTCGCTGCCCAGGACCTCGGTGATCTGGATGGCCCAGCCTTGGCCGCCGGCGGCGTCCTGGAAGTTCTTTTGGTTATCCACCTGACGCGGCTTGGGGTCGGCGGGCAGCGAGTCCCAACTGCTGCGGACCACGCGCGTTTCCATCTCGCAGCCGGTCAGTAACAAGAGCAGGGCCGTCGCCAACAGGATCAAAAGCCGGTGTGTATGCATGGTGTTCGTGCGCCCGGGGGTGGCGGCTTGGTTGGGTGGTCAGGCGATTCTAACCGCTGCGGGCGCGGGTGTCTTGGCTAATTGTGAAAATAGGTGATCGCGCATCAGATCGCAGGGGTGGGGTATCCGGAGCCTCCGGGGGCTTAGCTTGACCTCGCGAACTGACGATATATTATTATATCCGGATAAACTGATGGATGCTCAAACCGCTCAACCCGACAGCCTTTTAGGGTGGATGGCCAGCCTGGCGGACGCCACCCGGCTCCGTCTGCTTCGGCTCATCGAACGCCACGAGCTGGCGGTTTCAGACCTCTGCGACGTCCTCCAGCTGCCGCAATCCACTGTCAGCAGGCACCTTAAGCTGCTCGGCGACGAGGGCTGGGCGGTCAACCGCCGGCAGGGGACAACGAATCTGTACCGCATGGTGCTGGACGAGCTGGAGCCGGCCCAGCGGCAGATGTGGCTGTTGGCGCGGGAGCAGACCGAGGGTTGGGCGGCGGTGGGGCAAGACCAGCTCCGCGTGGCCGAACGGTTACGTCAGCGCAGCCAGGCGGCCCAGGACTTCTTCGCCGGCGCGGCCGACCAGTGGGACAAGCTGCGTGCCGAGATGTACGGCCCGACGTTCGGCACCGACGCCCTCTTGTCGCTTTTGCCTTCCGGCTGGACCGTCGCCGACTTAGGCTGCGGCACCGGCGCACTGGCGCTGGAACTCTCCCGGCACGTCAAGCGCGTCATCGGCATCGACAACACGCCCGCCATGCTCGACGCGGCCCGTCGGCGGATGGATGGCACGCCCAACATCGAATTGCGCGAGGGCGACCTCGAATCCCTGCCCATCGACGACCACTCATGCGACGCGGTAATGATGGTGCTGGTATTGACGTATCTCTCGGACCCTTCGGCGGCGTTGGCTGAGGCGGCGCGCGTACTCAAGCCCGGGGGCAAGGCGGTCATCGTGGATGTGATGCGTCACGACCGCGACGACTTCCGACGACAGATGGGCCAGCAGAACATGGGCTACGAGTCCGGCGAGGTCTGCGCGTTACTCAAGGATAGCGGGTTAACCACGCCGACCTGTTCCCCGATAACCCCGCACCCGCAGGCCAAAGGCCCGGCGCTCTTACTGGCGACCGCGATGAAGCCGACATAAGCATAAAGCATCCACGAACGAACCCAGGGCTTCTGCTCGGGGCTATTTGATAAGACATCCGATCAAACAAAACTAACCACTAACCACTAATCACTAACCACCAGCCACCACAAAAAAAACACCCCGCATCGCTGCGGGGCGCTCCGAGTGCTTGAGTAAAGCTTGTGGGCTTTTAGTAGCGTGTGTTATTTGCGGCGGCGGCGGACGGCGGCGGTCAGGGCGCCCAGGCTCATGAAGGCCAGGCCGGCGGTCGCGGGTTCCGGGACGGGGTTGTCACAGGGTTCCTGCGGCTCGTCGCAGTCGAAGTCCCAGTCACAGTCCCAGTTGAACGACCAGTCGCAGTCGTTCTGCTTCGGCTCATCGCAGTCGAACCAGGAATAGTTGTCATCGCAATCGTTCTGCCGATAGTCACGGTCGCAGTCGTTGCTGTTGGTGTTGAAGCTGAAGCGGTGGTTGCGGTGGCTGCTGTGGCTGCTCCAGAAGGTCGCGTAGGACGGGGTCGCGGCCGAGAAAACCAGGGCCGCCGTCATGACGAAAAGGACACGCTTGATCATTGTTTCTTCCCCACTATAAAAGGATACGGTTTCAGTTTTCACGCCCAAGACCCACCGGCGGCGCCTTGGCCCGCCTGATTAGTGAGTTAGACCAAGAGTACCCCAGGAATCCGGCGGTGCATCTGTAGCGCGTTGAAAATTTTCAACCCGGCCCGGGCCGGTTCCGTCTGTGCGGTCTGGCGTGTTATCGGGGTTAAGCCGGGATGAGTTTGCGGGTTGTGACGGCTGGAGCATGAACCCTGACGGGTCAGACACGTGGTCAATCACGCGGGCCGTGGATACGCGCAAAAAAACACCCCGCATCGCTGCGGGGCGTCGTGGGGATCGTGTTGTCGGCGTTAGGGCTTACTTGCGGCGGCGGGTGGCGAAAGCCAAGGCGCCCAGGCCCATGAATGCCAGGCCGGCCGTCGCGGGTTCCGGGACGGGGTTGTCGTTGTGGCCGCACCACTTGGTGTGGACGTGTTCCTTGGGCCAGTCGTTCGTCGGCCACTCATACTGCGGCCAGTCGTTCGTCGGCCATTCATACTGGGGCCAATCGTTGTTGTTGTTCCAAGAGTTGTTCTGGTTTTTACTGCCCGAGTTCCAGAACGTCGCGAACGAGGGCGTCGAGAACGAGAACACTAGGGCCGAGACAATCAATAACAGCAGACATTTCTTCATGGTTTCCACCCTACAGTAAAAGGAACGGGATATAGAATAAAAAATGACACAGCCTGTCCGGAACATGGCAAAAGCACATGGTCCGATAATTGGGCACCAATATAGGTATTCCGCCGGATGATTCAAGCGTGTAAGCCGAGTATTTACCAAGATTTTACGCAATGTGAATCTGGGTAAATAATAGGTGTTAAAGAGGGGAAAATAGGGGGAATATGGCAAGCTCGTCTTTGGATTTATCCTGCGGATCTATCCTTGGGAACGGCCTCAGACTGCTCCGCCGAATCATCCGAAGCATGCCGCTCCTGGACCGACTCACGCATCAGCCGGTTGACCTCCAGCCCCAGGCGCCGGCCCATCCAGTCCTCCTCATCCACCGCGACCGTCGCACCGGCACGGCGCAGGTCCTCGGCGAAGGTGTGGTAACGGCTGCGCGCGATGATCGGCAGGTCGGGGGACCCGTGGCGGATATGGCGGACGATCGTCACCGCGGCGCGGTGGTCGGGGATCGTGACGACCACGGCCCGCGCCTCGTGAATGTGAAGATGGTGCATCAGCTCGGGGCTGGTTGCGTCGCCAACCTGGGCGCTCAGCCCCATGCCCCGGGCGAGCGCCAGGTTCCGCGGGTTAAGGTCGATGACCATGACATCCCCGTGACGCTTGAACATCTTCTGGGCCATGCGCTGCGCCGCCGGCCCGAACCCGATCACGATCAAGTGTCCCGCGCACGATTGCCCGGCCGCGGGGGGTTCAACCGTATCGGGCCGGGAAATGCCCACGCGCCGCGCAAGCGACTGCAGCCCCCTGCCGAACTTCGGCCCGCCCGCGACCAGGTAGGGCGTCAGGAACAGCGTCACCAGCGTCGCGGAGACGAACAGCTTGAAGTTGCCGTCACTCAATACGCCCTCACCGTTGTCGTAAGCCACCTGCGCCAGCACGAACGAAAACTCCCCCACCTGCGCCAGCGACACCGCCGCACCCGCCGCGTGGCGCAGCCTCGTGCCGAACAGCCGGACCACGACCGTCGTCACTAAAATCTTGCCTACAAGGATCACGCCCACCGTCACCGCGATCAGCACCCAGTTCGACGCGATCCACGCCGGGTCGCCCAGCATCCCCACCGACGTGAAGAACAGCGTCACGAACAATGCACGCAGCGCCCCGACGTCCGCACGGACCTGCACCGCGAAAGGCGACTCCGCCAGCAGCATCCCCGCGATGAACGCGCCGATCGCCGGCGACAACTTAAACTCGTGCGCCGCCCACGCCGACCCCAGCGCCAGCACCACCGCCAGCATGATCGAAAGCTCTCGGTTGCGCGCCAGCGTCGGGTCACGCATCACACGCGGCAGCACGTACGCGATGATCAGATACAGCCCGCCTCCCAGCCCGGCGATCAGCACCACGCTCCAGCCCATCCCTTTCACGATCGCACCCACCGTCGGCTCACCCCCCAGCATCGTCACCAGGAGCACCAGCGGCACCACCGCCATGTCCTGCAACAGCAAAATGCCCAGGCACGTCCGCCCCGTCACGCTGTCCATCTCCGCCCGGTCGGTCAGCACACGCAGCACGCAGGCCGTGCTGCTCAGCGAAACGATCACGCCGATCGCGATCGCCTCCGGCCCGGCCACCCCCAACAACCGCGCCGCCCAAGACCCCAGCGCGCACGTCAGGATCACCTGCAGCGTCCCGCCGCCCAGCCCGACCGCGCCGATCTTTAATAGACGACGCAACGAAAACTCCAGCCCGATCACGAACAGCAGCAGCGACACCCCCAACTCCGCCACCGCGTGCACGAACTCAACGCCATGCACCCGGTCCAGCGCGTGCAGCCCGAGCAGCAGGCCGGCCAGCAGATAGCCCAGGATCGCGGCTCTGCCTGAACCGCTCGAACACCGCGCCCCAGCACCAGCGACGCTGGCTGGGATCAAGCTCCGTCAATACATTCCAGAAAAGCATCGTCGTTCCCTGATCAGCTCGCGGCCGACGCCATCATACGTCACCGCTGTATATCGGGCACCGTCACCGTCACACAGTGCAGCGCGCCGCACAACCCGATTACCGCGTCACAGTTGATGAACACAACCTCGGCATCGGGCATCGCCTCTCCGTAAGCATCCTGCACGTCGCGCCGCATCCGCACCATCGCCGCCTGCGGGTTGCGCTCGTCCGGGCTGTAATCGGGCACCAGCACCGCCTTGCCGTACGCACCGTCGATCTGCACGCTGTTTAAGAAGGTCTTGTAGATCACCTCACGCGGCGCGTAATTCCGCACCGCCTCGTCGAGCGTGGTCGTGCTGTTTTCGCGGATCAGTTTGTCCACCAGCTCGCGCTCGGCGTTACTGCCGGGCTCGGCCTTGAACTCGATATGGTACTGCTCCACCGCACGCTCCGTCAGCTTGCGCTCCACCTCCGCCCGGTCGTTGGGGTCCGTGGCCCGCGCAAGGTGCTCCCGCAGCGAGGGCGTGTCGTGCAGCAGTTTCTGCAGGTAAAACAGATCACGGTATTCACGCACCACCTGCTCCCGCGTCGGCGTCACGACCGCCGGCATCGGGATGTGGACGACCTTCCTGCCGGGAAACGCCTCCCGCAGCCTCGCCTCGTCCCGCGCCAGCACCGCCTTGATCTCCCCGTGCAGATAGCGCGCGTACTCCCCGGCCCCCACACCCGCTTCCTCGTGATCGTAAGACGCCAGGAAAAACGTATCCGCATCCATCACCTTAAAAAACATATCCAGGTGCTTGACCGTCGGCCCGGGCAACGGCTCCAGGTAGACCACACGCTTAGCCCCGTAGTAATCCCGCAGGATCGTTTCGAGTTCCGCCTGCTTGCCGCCGTGCATCGTGAGTGTCTCGGTCGAGACGAACACGTTGCCCCGCCCGTCGGTCTCGATGTCGCCGCCCCATATCTGCGCAGGCGGTCGCGACAGCTGTACCGGCCCGGCGGCCACCTGCTGCCGAAGGTATTGCGCCAGGTACACCGGCGTGGTGTCGTCCTTGTGCCGCTTCATCAGGTCCGCCGCCATCTTCCGGTACGCAGGGCTGTCCTCCCCCGACACCAGGCGCTCCTGCTCGACACGCGACTCGAACCGCGCATCCCGGTACACCGAGTCCAGCACCACAAGCGCCCCCGGCCCGGACGCTTGGTCCCGCGCAAACACCGGCCCGTGGTCGCGCAGCCACACCGTCCCCACACGCGCCGGCACGAAATGCACCCGCTCAAGCAACGCCTCATCCACCGCCCGCACACCCGCGTTCACCCGCGCCACCGTCTGAAGCTCTTCCTCATCGTGCAGGATGACCACGTCCGTATAGCGCGCCGCACTGGTCACCAGACTCAGCATGAAGTCCCCCATCCCCTGGCGGGCAAAAACGCCCTCCAGCGGCAGCGACACCGACAACGCCCGCACCGGCTCCCACTCCCCGATCAATCCCGCGCCCGCTACCGGCTCGGTCGCCTCGGCAAACAACGCATGCTCATCCACCACCGCGCCGCCCCACACGCTCGGCACGATCACAAACACCGACACCGCCCAACCCAAGCACAACGCCCGTTCATATTTTCTCATCGCTTACCCCTTGATCCAGTGGAACGATGAACCGACAGAATGCTTATATAAAAACCTGGCCACAGCGATCATAACCCGGAACACGCCCAAAGGCCCGGCCGCTGGGCACGCAACAACTCTCCGCTATAATCCTTGGCCCGAGACGGCGTACAAACGTACACCGACCGCCGGAACAAACCGATAATCCCCCAGACGTGCGGTCTCGCAACACGGAAAGCTCACTGTGACACCCAAGCAGATATGGATCGATGGCGAACTCGTCCCCGCCGAAAAAGCAGCCATCAGCGTCTACGACCACGGCCTGCTCTACGGCGACGGCGTCTTCGAGGGCATCCGCGCCTACCACGGCCGGGTCTTCAAGCTCGCCAGCCACCTCAAGCGCCTCTACGCCTCCGCCGCCGCCATACGACTGGAGATCCCCTACGCCGTCGACGCCCTCAACCGCGCCGTCCGCGACACCCTCAAGGCCAACGACCGCAAAGACGCCTACATCCGCCTCTGCGTCACGCGCGGCGTCGGCTCGCTGGGCTTAAACCCCTTCCTCTGCAAGCGCGCAACCGTTTTCATCATCGCCGACTCCATCCGCATGTACCCCCAGGAGCTGTACGACGACGGCATGGAGATCATCATCGCCAAAACAATACGCAACCACCCCGCCGCGCTTTCCCCGGCTATCAAGAGCATGAACTACCTGAACAATATCCTCGCCAAGATCGAGGCGATCGATCACGGCGTGCTCGAAGCCATCATGCTCAACCACCAGGGCAACGTCGCCGAATGCACCGGCGACAACCTCTTCGTCGTCCGCCAAAACGCCCAGGGTCAGACCGAGCTTCTCACCCCGCCCGTCAGCGCCGGTGCACTCGAGGGCGTCACCATGACCACCGTCCTGAACATCGCCGCCAACATGGGCATCCACGCAGGCCGCGCCGAACTCAAACCCGACGACGTGTTCAATGCCCGGGAAGTCTTCCTCACCGGCACCGCCGCCGAGGTCATCCCCGTCACCAAGATCGACGGCAAACCCATCGGCAACGGCTCCCCCGGCGAGACCACACGCAAGCTCTCCAAGGCCTATCACGACCTCGTCTCCGCCCCAGACGCCCCGGAAGACTAAGCCACGTACGCCAACAATCGCACCGACCTATCACCCCGACGTGATCCCCCGGCGTAATCCCCCGGCGTGGTCGCTTCAGCAACCCACGCTTATCTCCGCGCACTAACCCCTTCACCCCCACACCCACCTCACACCCCAAACACCCCCATATTCTCGGACACGCGGCTAGCCCACCAAAATAGTTATCAACAAAGCTTGAATACCCGCGCAAACCCAAGCAAAATAAGCCCATGTCGCTAACCGACTCGCTCGCCTACCTCTCCGCAGACCTCCCCGGCATCGGCGGGACCATCAAGCAACGACCCGGCGACTTCCTCGTCGAAGAGCAGCCGCTCTACGCCACCCGAGGCCACGGCGAACACGTCTTCCTACTCATCGAAAAAACCTCGCTCACCACCACCGACATCGTCCGCGACCTCGCACGCGCCTTCCGCGTCGGACGCAACGACGTCGGTTACGCGGGGCTCAAAGACAAGCATGCCATCGTCCGCCAGCACTTCTCCGTCTGGCTCCCCGACCGCAAGGACGAGATGGAATGCATTCAGCGCCTCGCCGACCGCAGGCTCATGAAGGTCCTCTGGTCCGACCGCCACACCAACAAGCTCCGCCGCGGACACCACGGCGGCAACCGTTTCATCATCAAGATCCGGAACGTCCAATCCACCGACGTCCTCAAAGCCAAGCGCGTCATCGACCGGCTCTACGCCCAGGGCGTCCCCAACTTCGTCGGCGACCAACGCTTCGGCTACCGCCAGCACAACCACCTGCTCGGCAAGCTCCTGCTCGCCGGCGAATACGAAACGCTCTTAAACGAGATGCTCGGCAAGGCCATCGACGCCGACCCGCCGAACATGCAAAAGGCGCGCACCGCCTACGACCAGCGCAACTACGACGAAGCCCTAAAGCACTGGCCCAAGCACCTGCGCTTCGACCGTCAGGCGCTCGATGCGTTGCGCCAGGGCCTCGACGCCAAGCAGGCCGTCATGGCCATCTACCGCACGCAGCGCGAGTTCCTCGTCTCCGCACTCCAATCCGCCATGTTCAACTCCGTCCTGGACCGCCGGCTCCGCGAAGGGAAACTCGCCAGGATCATCCCCGGCGACCTCGCCTGGAAACACGATAACCGCAGCGTGTTCCTCGTCGACGAAGAAACCGCCGAGATCGAAAACGCGCCCGCCGGCCGTGTCCCCTCGCTCGAGGTCTCACCCTCCGGACCCATGTGGGGCATCAACATGACCCGCGCCGAAGGCGAGCCCGGCGAGATCGAGAACCAGGTCCTGGATATCTTCGGCGTCCGACCCGAACAGCTCGCCGGCGTCGGCGACGTACACGCCGAAGGCTCACGACGACCCATGCGCATCGCCCTGCGCGACCCCGAAGTCACCGGCGGCGCCGACGACCACGGCCCGTTCGTCCGCGTCGCCTTCGAGATGCCACGCGGCGCCTTCGCCACCATCGTCCTCCGCGAAGTCATGAAAGACGCCGAAACCGCCCCCGCACAAAAACCCTCCGTCTCCCCACCCGTCATCATCGCCAAAAACCCAACCAACCCCACCCCACACAACACCTGACCCTCGACACGCCCGGCGCACCGCCCCCGGCGTGGGCGCTTCAGCCACCCACGCGCTTGTCACCCCAACCCAACACACCCCCGAAGCCCACGTTCTCCGAACGTGGACCTGTTTTCATACCCCACTTTGGATCCTTCATCCTCTCCACCCACCCCAAACTTTTGACACCCCGCCCCCCGCGCCGCATCATGCATGCCGTATCCCCCCTCCCTTCCGGAGCACGCCATGCAACGCACACTCGCACCGATCTTCCTCGCCCTTATCCTGTTCACCACCGGCTGCACCACCCTCCGCTACACCACCCCCGGCCCCGCCGCCGACATGCAGGCCTTCGGCGTCACACCCGCCGACGAGCGCGAACAACTCACCGACTACAAAATCCAACAGGAACTGGACCGCAAACCCCTGGCCACATTCCCCGCCAATATCTGCATCGCCCGCGTCCAGGGATCGGGCTACCGCAGCTATGGCAACCAGAGCTTCGGCGTCGGCGCCTACTCCGTCGTCCTGACGCGCGACGTCGAGACCGACGAGCAGCTCCAGAAGATCGCAGAACTCCCTATGATCGCAGGCCTCGCGCCCGTCAACCGCATGCTCCTGACCAGCCACCTCAAGTCCGACATGGAACTCCGACAGGCCGCCGCCAAACTCCACGCGCAGATCCTTTTGATCTACACGCTCGACACGCACCTCTACAACCAGAACAACGCCAGCCCAGCCGACGTCATCACCTTCGGCTTCGGCAAGCACCAGAAGGTCCGCATCACCTCCACCGCCAGCGCCGCCTTCCTCGACGTCCGCAACGGCTATGTCTACGGCGTCGCCGAGGCCTCCGCCCAACACGAGCAGCCCACCACCTCCTGGAACAACAAAAAGAAAGCCGACGAATCTCGCCTCGCCGCCGAGTCAGAAGCCTTCGACAAACTCGTCACCGAACTCACCCGCACCTGGAAAGGCGTCGTCCACACCTACGCCAAACCCGCGACCATCTCCGCCGCGCAGTAACACCAAATCACACAACCCGGCGTTAAAAACACCCCCCCGTGGCGTGGTCGCTTCAGCAACCCACGCGCTTGTCACATCACCCCGATCTCCTTCAACTGCCACGCGATCAGCAGCACGAAAAACGCCGTGACCAGCGCCAGCACCACCACCGCCCCGAGGCAACCGGCCGACCCGTGCCCACCCCCGCAGCACAATGTCCCTCCGATATACATCACCATCACCTCCCGGATACATCAAGCCGAACCGTTGCAACATGAATCTACCGGCCGAACGTGTCGCATAGGTGCGCACCGATCGACCGGTTTCCCCAAAGATTCAACGACCCACACAAAACCAGCCTACCCCCAGTACAAAAGCAACCTGCAGCAAAGGCGGTTGGTTGACCCTCAACCCCCGCGCGCACAGACACCGTAATCCTTCCCTATATGGACCCCGGCCTTTTTTTCCCGGGGGCCGACAACCCAACGACGGCGCAGGTCCGAACCTGTCGAGTTGCTGTGATGTTCTCGGGACCGGGACTCACAGCCTGTCCCTCCCCCCCGGAAGTTTTTCAGCTTCCATCCGGAAACTTCTCCCGTCCGCTTGAACGGGGGAAAAATTCCGGGGGCCGGGGGGGGCCTTCGGGGAGCGCTGCGCCCCGGTGAACGGACGAACATCAGACGCGGGCAACACGACCCGGTCCCGTTTGCGGTCCGCGCCTGTCGCCACGTGCCGGAGCATCGTGGGGTTGGATCGATCGGAAGTGAACCGCCAGGCCGCCAAGGACGCCAGGCAATGCAATGAATAAAGCAATAAGCATGCAGACAGGATGACAGGATCGACAAGATCAAAACCACACACTTGAACCGGCAGTTCTGATCCTGCCTATCCTGTGATCCTGTCTAATTCTTTTCTTCAGGATTTCTCCGCGCCCTTGGCGTCTTGGCGGTTTTATCACTCCGATTGCCCCACCACCCCGGCATCAGCCGGGTCGGTATATACTCTCCTCTTAAGATCTGTCGCCCAAGTCAATCAACAAGGACGCCCATTGTGAAGCCAGCCGTACCCACGCCGATCAAGGCAGCACTCTTGACCGCGTTGGCTTTTCTATGCGCCCCCGTTTCCCCCGCACATGCGGAAGAGTTCTCAACAGACATCTGCATCTATGGCGGCACGTCCGGCGGCGTGGTAGCGGCCGTCCAGGCGGCGCGGCTGGGCAAGACCGTCGTCATCGTCGAACCCGGCAAACACCTCGGCGGCATGATGTCCGGCGGGCTGTGCTGGACCGATGTCGGCACACCCGACCGCGTCACTGCGATCGGCGGCATGGCACGCGAGGTCTACGAACGCATCGGCAAGCACTACGGCCAGGAACCCGGCAGCGCCTTCATCCCGCTGACCGAAGAAGAGCAGGTGCGCCGCGGCATCGACTACTCCAAGCCGCCCTCGCTCGCGTTCGAGCCCAGCGCCGCGGAACTCATCTTCAACAACCTGGTCAAAGAACACGATATCCGCGTGTTCTTTAGCTCAAGCCTGCAATCCGTCGAGAAGGAAGGCGCACGGATCGTCCGGATCAACACGACGGACGGCAACAGTTTCAAAGCACGCATCTTCATCGACACGACCTACGAGGGCGACCTCATGGCCGGAGCCGGCGTGCCCAGCATCATCGGACGCGAGGCAAATTCCCAATACAACGAAACCGTCAACGGCATCCAGCCCCCGGCACGTAACCCCAGGGCAGGGAAGTTCGAGGTGGAAGTCGATCCCTACCTGACACCCGGAGACCCCGACAGCGGTCTGCTCCCGCTTTTACTCAATGACGAACCCTACGGCGAGATCGGCAAGGGCGACCACCGTATCCAGAGCTTTAACTACCGCGTCTGCCTGACCGATGCCCCGCAGAACCGCATCCCCATCGACCCGCCCGCCGATTACGACCCGGCAAACTACGAGCTGCTCGCCCGCTGGACCGAGGCACGCATCGCCGCCGGTGAAGAACTCACGCTGCGCAGTTACCTCAAGTATGACCCCCTACAGAACGGCAAGTACGACTTCAACAACCGTTGGCCCATCTCGACCGACTTCATCGGCGGCTCGGAAGGCTACGCGGACGCCGACCCGGCACACCGGGAACAGATCGCCAAGGCACACGAAAACTATCTAAGAGGTTTCTTCCACTTCCTCGCCACCAGCCCGCGCATCCCCGAAAACGTGCGGGAAGAGATGGGCCGGTTCGGCCTGTGCAAAGACGAGTTCACCGACAACCACGGCTGGCCCCACCAGATCTACGTCCGCGAAGCCCGCCGGATGATCGGCGACTTCGTCATGACCGAACACCACCCCCGCGGCCAGCGCACCGCGCCGAACCCCGTGGGCCTGGGCGCGTACGGCATCGACCTCCACGCCGTCCGCCGTATCGTGCTCAACGGCCAGCCGGTCAACGAGGGCACCATAGGCGCACCGGTTCCTAATCCATACCCGATCGCCTACGGCTCGATCGTGCCCAAGCAATCCGACTGCGACAACCTCTTCGTCACCTTTGCGGTCTCGGCGAGCCACGTCGCATTCGGCTCCATCCGCATGGAACCCGTCTTCATGACGCTCAGCCAGTCCGCCACCATCGCCGCCTGCCAGGCGATCGATACGGACGCCCCGGTGCAGGAAATCGACTACGGTACACTGCGTGAACACCTCATCGCCAATAACGTAGTTCTGGAATGGTCGGCGGCGGACAGCATAAGCCCAGACCGCCCATGATCTATTCCGGAAAATGATGTTTAGTATAAATCCGTCAAATTATCGGGCCGCATCACAGCCCGCGGTAATCGTCGGGTACGTCCCGGCGTTTGGTCGCGACCACGGCGACGTAGTGCAGCGGCTTGCCGGCCACGTTCAGGCGGTGCGGGTACCGGCGGTAGGCTTCCATGCGGATGATCCCGTCGTCGCATAGCTTGTGGATCAGCCCGGAGAAGCCGGCCTCGTCGCGGTCGTCGAGGAAGTCTTCCTTGATGTTGAACATGATCCAGCCGGGCGTATCGATCAGGTCCAGCGCGTTTAAGAACGCGGCGGCGGGGATGTCACCGAAACCCAGCGCTGCGACGGTGGAAAGGCAGTTAAGCCCCTGCTCGCGCAGCTTCTCTTCCACCGGCTCGGGGATATCGGTCATGTCGGTGACGACGTAATCTTCATAGACCTCGGGCCGGTCGCGCAGCGCGGCGGTCCTGGCTTCGGGGATGATGTCCACGCCGACGACTTTCTCGACACCCGCGCCCTTGAGTTCCTCGCCGACCATGCCGTTACCCGCGCCCAGGTCGAGGACTTTCAGGTCCTCGGGGCTGTCGGGGTGGTCCTCCATGACTTCTTTTAGCTGTTGAACAACGCGCTCCGGGGAGCAGCATTCGAGCCGGTCGTAGAACAGCGACTCGTACAGCCCCGGTCGGTTATAGATCACGTCGTAGTCGTGGAAGCGGATGCGTTTCCAGTCCTCGTTTTCCAAGACCTCGCACCACTCCTCGTCCTGTTCCAGGCCCTTTACTTCGGGCAGGCGGATGGCGTATTGCCCGTTACGGATGGCTTGAGATTTGGTTTCGTCCGAGGGGGTATCCGGTGCCATAGTGTGCTGCTCCCTGATGGTTTTCCAGTGATAAGCCCGGGCCGAAGCGCGTGGGCGATGTCGGCCATAAGTGCCTGTGAAAATAGATAGTTGTGATCTCATACCTAACACACTGAGCCTGTGTGTCAACCTTCATGCCCGGAATCGCCGATAGGACGCCCTCAGCGGCGATGAATCGGTTGCAAGGGTTTGATATTTATGTGAAGATGAGCGGCTCGGCGGGCGGGATGACGCCTGCAAACAGGAGCTAAAGAAATGAAGTCACAGGATATGCGGCCCGGCATGGCACTGAACATCGACGGCCAGGTCTGGCTCGTCGTCAATATCACCCACGTCAAGCCCGGCAAAGGCCCCGCCTACACCCAGGGCAAGCTCAAGAACCTCGCCAGCGGCAATAACATCGAACGCCGCTTCCGCTCCGGCGAAGAGGTCGACCAGATCAACCTCGACCGCCGGGAGGTCGAGTACCTCTACTCCGACGCCAGCGGCGCCATCTTCATGGACCTGCAGACCTACGACCAGATCACCATCCCCGCCGACGTGCTGGGAGATGCCCTGCTCTACGTCAAGCCCAACACCACGATCACCGGCCTTTTCTACAACGGCAACGCCATGACCGTCGACCTGCCCGCCTCCGTCGATCTGGAAGTCACGGATACGCCCCCCGGCATCAAGAACGCCACCGCCACCAACCAGCTCAAGGAAGCTGTGCTCGAGACCGGCCTGAAGACCCGTGTCCCCGCCTTCATCAACAATGGCCAGCTCATCCGCGTCTCCACCGAGACCGGCGAATACCAGAGCAAGGTCTAAGCCGGCGTGCGATCGGGGATGTGCGATCTTCGGCCTGAAAACCTTGGATAAAGCCCAGGCACATCCCCTAATTTAACTAAACCACACAGCCCCACCGCCGCACGGCCTTGGGGTTTTTTTATGCGCCGATTGCGGCGGGCCTGGTTTACAATGATGTAGGAGGGGAAGTTCTTTTGTTACGCCCGTTTTCCATCTTGATCGTGAGCGTGGTCATCTCGCTGTGGCCCCCGTTGTCGCATGCCGATGAAGCCCCGCACGCGCGGGCCTACCTGGATACGCTTCAAACCCGGTTGCAGCAGGTCGATGCGCAGATGTCCGCGATATCAGAAGCGGCGGACCTCGCGGCAAAAGCGTTGGTCGAGGGCAAATCCTTCGCGGTCTGCGGGGATGATGGGCTGGCTAACGAGTTAAGCAACCGGGCCGGGGCGATGATGGGTTATGACGGGCGGCGCGGCGAGGCGGGCGATGTGGTGTTGTACGTGTTCGGGCTGGTACACGCGGACACGTCCGATGTGCGGGCGTTACTGATCCGGCAGATCGATGAGGCGGCGCGTCTCAAGGCCGGGGGATCGGTGGTGATCGGGCTGGGTTCGCGGTCGCAACTGCGCAGCTACGCGCTGCTCGACGAGGCACAGGGCGCGTGCGCCGCGCTGATCGATAACCACGTGCCCGCGGTGGACGGGTTGTTTTTCGATGCCGAGGGCAAGGCTATTGTCCCGATGGGGGCCGTGATGAACGCCGCGGCGGCGTGGACTTTTGAGTGCGAACTCTTTGCAGCGCTACCGGCATCGACAAGGTGCCGGTGGTACGCGAGAGCTTCGAGACCGACACGCTGAAAAAACGCTGGCTTCGTTACGGCTCACAACGCTTCCACCACGACCGCTGGCTGGACCCGATCTCTCCAGGCCGGCTCGGGCACGCCTACCTCGATGGTTTACAAACCATCTTCACCGACATCGGCTCCGCGTCGTGGACGAGTTTGTCGCGCACTCGCCCGCCGGGCCAACGACACTCCGCAACACGGGCGGCAAAGTCTGGCTGCACCGGCGGGCGTTACCTGCCCTACCACGCCGGCAGGCAACTTGCGGCCGACCCGGGTGTGTTCACCTTATTAAACCACGATGGCAGCAACCCCAAGCTGCCTGCGCTCGGCAGAGGCGACTACCTGATCGCGGTCGGGCGTTACGAGACGGCGGGCAGTTGGGAATGGGGCGAACCCGAACTGCTGCGCAAGGCCGGCCGGGGCGTGGCGTGGGTCGTCAACGGCTACAACACACAACGCCGAGACCTCAAGCGTAACGAACGCCTGATCGACCTTTGGGGCCCGGTCGGCGACTGCATCGTCAAGGTCGAAAACTACGACACCCGCCTCGGCCCGACCGGCTCAATCACGGCGGAAGCGGTGATGTGGATGATCGCGGCGGAGCTGGCGGGGTCGGAATAACCACAGAGGCACAGAGACACGGAGAAAAGACAATAAGAATTTAGACAGGATGACAGGATTGTCAGGATAAAACTATCGTTCAGTACGCCTTCAAGCATATCCTGTCCATCCTGTCATCCTGTCCACATTCTTTTTAAATGGCGGATCGCGTATGATTTCTCCATGACCACACCGCGTTTATACAGCGACCTGGCGTACCTCTGGCCGATGCTCAGCCCGGTGGAGCATTACGAAGCCGAAGGTGAAGCTGTGCGGACTGATCGGGCGCACCTCGAAGATGTGAGGGGAAACAAAACTATCCCTCCTGGAACTGGGCGTGGGCGGCGGACACACGCTGGTACACTGGCGGATGAGTATGAATGCACGGCCGTGGACCTGTCGGAATCGATGCTGGCGAACTGCCGGACGTTGATCCCGCAGGTGGAACTGGTCGTCGGGGATATGCGGTCGGTCCGGCTTGACAAGACCTTTGATGTCGTCTTCATCCACGACGCGATCGATTACATGCTCAGCGAGGACGATTTGCGTCGTACGCTCGAAACCGTAGCGTTGCATCTCAAGCCCGGCGGGTTGTGCGTGATCGCGCCGACCTACACGCGCGAGACGTTTGTCGATGGGGATGTGGCCGACGACGGCACGAGCACGGACAGCGAAGAGCTGACCTACTTCACCTATATTCACGACCCGGACCCATCGGACGATACGTTCGAGATGATTTTGTTGTACCTGATCCGGGATATGCAGACGCGCAAGGTTGAGCTGGTCGAAGACAGGCACACCTGCGGGTTGTTTTCGGAGGAGCAATGGGTGGCGTGGATGATTGATGCGGGGTTTGAGGCGCGACAACTCGATGCGGACACCGAAGGGGAGCCCTGGACACTTTTTGTCGGAGGGAAGCGGTAGGCGTGCGCGACAAGTCGCGTCGCTTCATAACGCATCACACTGTCTGGACGTGCAGGCCAACCCTACACCCTACACCCTACACCCTACACCCTACACCCTACACCCTACACCTGATCCTATTTCCCGTGCGCGGGCAGGTAGTATTGCTGCGTGTATTCACCGACCATGCGGTTCGTGTTGAAGGTGCCGGGGACGGACTTCATGGAGTTGGCCATGACCTTGAGCCAGCGGGCGGGCAGGCCGGCACGGGTGCGGGTGTAGAACATCGGGACGATGGTTTTTTCCAGGAGCTTGTAGAGACAGTCGGCGTCGTAGTTGTCCTGTTTGGTCCGGCTGGTGAACTCCCGGCCGTCGCCGATGGCGAAGCCGTTGCGTTTGTTGTAGCCCTCGGGCCACCAGCCGTCGAGGACGGAGAGGTTGACCCCGCCGTGCAGGGGCGGCTTCATCCCGCTGGTGCCGGACGCCTCGTTGGGTCGCAGCGGGTTGTTCAGCCAGATATCACAGCCTGACGTGAGCATGCGCCCGACCTGCATGTCGTAGTTCTCGATGATGGCGACCTTGCCGCGAAATCCGGGTTTTTTCGAGTGCTTGACGATCTCCTGCAAAAACGCCTGCCCGTCCTTGTCGGCGGGATGCGCCTTGCCGGCGAAGATCAGCTGCACGGGGCGTTTGCTGTCGTTGAGGATCTTCATCAGGCGTTTGGCGTTGCGGAAGATCAGCGGCGCACGTTTGTAGGTGGCGAACCGCCGGGCGAAGCCGATGGTCAGCACGTTTTCATCGAGCATGTTCTCGGCGTCGATGATGTCCTGCGCATCGCCGCCGTGGCGCACGGCCTGCTCGACCAGGCGCTGCCGGGCGAAGCGCACGAGCCTGCGGCGCAGCACGCTGCGCAGCTCCCACAGTTCGCTGGCGGGGACCCGGTCGGCCTTCTTCCAGGGGTCGTCGAACGCGCCGGGGCCGTTGACTTTGGGCTTGATGTGCTTGGCGTAGAACGGCTGCGCTTCGGGAGCAAGCCAGGTCTGCCAGTGGACGCCGTTGGTGACGTAGCCGATCGGGACGTCCTTGGTTTTTTTGACATCGAAGAGGAACTGCCACATCTGGCGGGAGACCTCGCCGTGCAGCTTGGCAACACCGTTGGCGCGCTCGCTTAGGCGCAGGGCGAGCGCGGTCATACACATCGGGGCTTTCTTGTCGCCGGGGCGTTCGCTGCCCAATTCCATCACGTCGTGCATTTTCAGGCCGGAGCCTTTGATGAGCGGCTTGAGGTACTTGCGCGTCAGCGCGGGGGTAAAGCGGTCGTGACCGGCGGGGACGGGCGTGTGTGTCGTGAAAACGCTCGATGCACGGACGGTTTGGACCGCCTTGTCGAGCTTTTTGCCGTTCTTGAGTAGATCGACGACGCGCGCCAGGCCACAGAAGGCGGCGTGACCTTCGTTGAGGTGGCAGACGGTGGGTTTGATGCCGACTTTATCCAAAGCCATCAGCCCGCCGACGCCGAGCAGGACTTCCTGCCGGATGCGTGTCTCGGAGTCGCCGCCGTAGAGGTAGTGCGTGATCGTGCGGTCCTGCGGCTTGTTGGCGGGCAGGTCGGTGTCCATGAGGTACAGCCCGACCCGGCCGACATCGGCGCGCCAGATCTTCACCTTGACCTTACGTGACCCGATCCTGATCGAGAAGTGTTTGCCGGTGTCGTTGACCGGGAGCTGGCTGAAGTCGTAGGTCGGGTAGATCGCGAGGGTGGAGCCGTCAGGCTCGATCTCCTGGCGGTAGTAGCCGTGACGGTAGAGCAGGCCGACGGCGACGAGCGGCACGCCTAAATCCGATGCGCTTTTCAAGTGATCACCGGCCAGCACACCCAGCCCGCCCGAATAAATCGGCAGCGATTCGTGCAGCGCAAACTCGGCGCAGAAGTAGGCAACGCGCATGCGCTTCTGCGCGCCCTTGGCGGTACGTGCGAACCATGTACCGGACCGCAGGTAATCAGCAAGCTCTTTCTCACGCGCAGCGAGTTGCGCCAGGAAGCCGGCGTCGGCGGCGAGCTGCTCCAGGCGGTGCTTGGGGAGCTGCGCGATCACCGTTAGCGGATTGCGGCCGGACGATTCCCAGACCGCCGGCTCGAGCGAAGCGAACAGGCGTTGCGTGTCGGCGTCCCAGGTCCAGCGCAGGTTGAGCGCCAGCGCGCGGAGGCGTTCAACGACGTTAACCGGTTTAACTGTGTTGCGTGGCAGACGCCTGGCGGATGTTTTACCCATCATATGCTTCCGTTCTTTGATTGAAACTGCGTATAGGGGTGCGTGTTGCGTGTGGATCAGCCGCGGCCGACGAGCGTAGTCTGCGTGGCGAGTTGCCTGGCAAGTGTTTTTGTCAACTGTCCGCGCTTAAGCCGCCATGTCCAGTTACCCCGGACGGTGCCGGGGACGTTCATCCGCGCTCTACTGTCTAAACCCAGCAAATCCTGCACGGGGAAGATAGCGGTATCGGCGACAGAACACAAAGCGGTGTTGATCAGGTCGCGGTGGAGGGTTTTTACTTTGCCGCCGGTGTAAGCCAGGACGCGCTGCCTCTCGCTGAGCCCGCCCTTAGGCCCGGTTTTGCCGGCCTTGAGGAACCAGCCGCGTGCGGTGTCGTTGTCGTGGGTGCCGGTGTAGGCGACACTGCGCATGGGGTAATTGTGCGGCATGTGGTAACTGTCGTCCTGCCCGAAGGCAAACTGGAGCACACGCATGCCGGGGAACGCAAACCGGTCACGCAGCGCCTCGGCCTCGGGGGTGAGTAAGCCCAAATCCTCGGCGATGATCGGGACGCTGCCGAGCTTGCGTTTCAGCACGGTGAACAACCGCGCCGGGGCTCTCGCCACTTGCCTCGCCTCGCGTCCCGGTCGCCGGCGGGAACTTCCCAGTACCGGCAGAAGCCTAGGAAGTGGTCGATCCGCGCTGCGTCGAACTGCGTCAGGCAGTGGCGGAACCGGCGGACCCACCAGTCGTAGCCGGTGGCTTTGTGTTTACGCCCAGTCGTAGAGCGGGTGCTTCCAGAGCTGGCCGGTCTTGCTGAATGCATCGGGTGCCGCACCGGAGATGACCTTCGGCATGCCGGTGGTTTTTGAGCAAAAAGTTCCGGGTGTGCCCAGACGTCGCAGCTGTCGTGGGCAACGAAGATCGGGATGTCGCCGATCAGGCCGACGCCTTTATCGTTGCAGTATTTTTCGCCGCGGCTCACTGCTTATCGAACTGGTATTGGAGGAAGACGGCGTAAGCGATACGGTCGGCCAACTCCACACGGAGCCGGCAATCCAGGTCGCGGCTTACGGCGTTGGCATGCCGGCGCCCACTGCCACCAGTCTCGGCCGTGGTGCATATGACGCAAGGTAGCTAAACAGCGACCAATCCTCCAGCCAGTCTTTGCGCTGATGGTGGAAGCGATCCATCGCATCGCGGGTGCGGCTTCGGCCCGCCATGAAACGCTCGAAGGCAATCCGCAGCAACGGCTCACGGAACCTGCGTACAGCACGGTAATCGACCTTGCCCGCGTTCGCGCCCCTTCATGCGCCCGATCTCGCGGCGGGTCAGCAGGCCGTCCTCACGGAGCGTGTCGAGGCTGATGAAGATCGGGTCGCCGGCGAAGGCAGAGTAGGCTGTACGGGCAGCCTTGCTTGTCCGACGGGTTGATCGGGAGCATCTGCCACCAGGACTGTCTGGCATCGGCAAGGAAGTCGGCGAACTTGTACGCCTGCACCCAGGTCGCCGCAGCCGTAAGGCCCGGGGAGCGAGGTCGGGTGCAGCAGCACGCCGCTGGCACGTTTATCCAAGGGGTTGTTACCGCTCAAAACCACCACTCCCTGCACCGATCAATCGGGACACAAAGGATAGCTTTAAGGCGGCGATTTAGAAACTATCAGAGGTTTTGGCGTCCGGGAAACCCGAGCAACACGGCCCGCCGGTCACGCCAGCAGCCCCGGTGCAGCTCGAACCCGCCCCGGCGGTGCAGCCGAACAGTGCGAGCCAGTACGGATGCTTCGGCTGATCAGTTCTTCGGGCGTGTAGTCCCAAAGCTTTTTGCTCTCGGACTCGACGATGTGCTCTTCACTACCCGGACCATATGGTGCCATGACTTCCGGGGGCGATCGGCATCTGCAGCATCTGGTTGAAGTCACAGTCGTACACACTGCCGCGCTACCCGACGCTCACCGGTCCCTGCACATCACGCCTGCGACGTTCTCGCGCCATTATGCAGCAGTAAGTTTGCCCATGTATTCGTCATATTTACCATCGCGCTTACAACGCGTGCTCAAAACGTTTGATCGGCATGTTGGTGATCGTCCAGAGCTTGTTGAACGCGATGCCGAAGTGTTCATGCAGGTATTTTTTATAATCGGCTTCGAGCGGTCCTTGTGCCAGGGGGCAGGCCGTAGCCGACGGGGTTGTAGACCAGGTCGAGCTTCAGGCCTGTGCCGTCTTGGCCGTAGCCCAGGCCGTTGAGCATCTGAAGTGCCTTGATCGACCCGCCGTAGACGCCCCGGCCGCGCTGCTTGTCGACGTTGTCTTCGAGGTAACAAGGCAGGCTCGCGGACACCTCGACCTGTGCTCGGTCAGGAACCCGGCCATATCCTCGTACCCCGGCTCCAGCAGGATCGTCGGGTTGCAGCGGTCGATGACGCAAACCAAGCGCCCGGACCGCAATAACCAACTCGTGGAAGTGTGGGTTCATCTCCGGGGCCCCGCCGGTCAGGTCCACGACTTCAATACCGAGTTCATCTTTATAAAGCTTCAACCAGCCAACGATCTTTTCCATCGTCGGCCAGTCCATGATCTCCGTGCGGTTCGGTCCGGCCTCGACGTGGCAGTGGTGGCACGCGAGGTTGCACATCTTCCCGATGTTGATCTGTAGCGTCGTGATCGCCCGCTGCGCGACAGCGTCTGGCCATCGGCCGCCAAACGCTCGGCGAACGGGTCCATCTCGGAGGCCAAGGGCAGGGATACGCTTGAGGTCATACGCCGGGATTCTAACCGCATACATGTAACACCGATCCACGGGCTAATTATTCCCAAACCCGGCCCGGTCCGCCCGCCCTGGCCGCCCCGCCGGGTACAATCCGCTTGGTAGAAAACCGATCGCAGGAGCCCCGCCATGCAATACCGCAAACTCGGCAAGACCGACCTGAAACTCTCCGTCATCGGCATGGGCGGTGTAGTCCTGAAATCCGAGACCCAGGAAGATGCCAACCGCTACGTCGCCGAGGCTTTTGATGCGGGCATCACCTACTTCGACGTCGCCCCGGCAGTACGGCAACTCGCAAGATGCATGGGCCCCGCGTCGAACCCTACCGCAGCAAATCCGTCCTCGCCTGCAAGACGCTCGACGCACCGCAAGGGCGCAACACGAGCTGGAAGACTCGCTGGAGAAACTCCGCACCGACCGCTTCGATCTTTACCAGATGCACGCAGTCTCCAGCCTGGATGAGGCTAAGCAACTGCTCGCGCCCGGCGGCGCGATTGAGACCTTCCTCGAAGCCAAACAAACAGGCAAGACCCGCTACATCGGCTTCTGCTGCCCACGATCAGGACGCCGCGCTGCACCTGATCACGTCCGGACATTTCGATTCCGTGCTCTTCCCCCTGAACACGTCGTGATGGAACAGGGCACGTTCGGCCCCGCTCTGCTTGACGCCGCCAACGCACGGGCATGGGCATCCTCGCGCTCAAGGCCATCGCCCGCACGAAGGTCGAACGCTACGAGGACCGGCCCTACGACAAGTGCTGGTACGCCCCCGAGGATCGGCCCGATGTCGCCCACCTGATGCTCCGCTACACCCTGAACCTCCCCGGCGTCACCGCCGCCGTCCCCCCGGGCGACCCCGGCCTGTTCCAGATGACCCTGAGCTTCGCAGATGAACTTAACCCGCTGACCGACGCGGAACTGTCGCAATTAAACGACGCCGTCGCGGACGAACAGCCCCTGTTCCCGCTGCAACAGGCGTGAACCTGCCGATCCAGCCATAAATTGCTACGATCTGCGGTCCTATCCCCGCCCCGGCAGCCCCGGAGGTGGGATAACTATGCCTTGAGGCCCCATCGGATAGGCGGGGCCGAGAAACTTGACCGATGACGACGTTTTACGCAGGAAACCACCCATGCCCGACATCGATCCCGCCAGCAAGTCCATGGAAGCACTCGTCGCGCTGTGCAAACGCCGCGGCTTCGTCTACCCCGCATCCGAGATCTACGGCGGCATCAACGGCTTCTGGGACTACGGCCCGCTGGGCACCGCGCTCAAAAACAACATCCGCGACCACTGGTGGAAACAGACCGTCGACTGCCCACCCATCGGCCCCGACGGCGAACCCGTCTCCATCGTCGGCCTGGACTCCTCCATCATCCAGAACCCCCGCACCTGGGAAGCCTCCGGCCACGTCGGCGGGTTCAGCGATCCGATGGTGGACTGCACCGAATCAAAAAAGCGGTATCGCGCGGACCAGGTCGAGGTCCTTATCGTCGATGGCAAAGGCATGTGGGCGTTTATGGAGAACCAGCCCGACACCATCGCGAAAAAACTTAAAAAAGCGGGCATCGCGATCGATGACGGCGAACGAAAGCTGCTGACCGATCTTGAGCTTTCGGCATATGCCAACATTGTTGGACCGGACACGGATAAGCCCGGCACACTCACCGAGCCGCGTCAGTTCAACCTGATGTTCGAGACTTTCGTCGGTGCGATCCGTAGCGATGACGCCA
>JAWKTA010000003.1:0-176805 GCA_041402025.1 Phycisphaerales bacterium
GGGACGAAGACCTCGCCGCGCAGGGGTCTTGCGCGTCCGTTGACCCAGGCGGGGAGTTTCAGTTCGCCGCGGCGTGTGGTGACGCGGACGATGTCGCCGTTGTTGATCCCGCGGTCGCGGGCGTCGTCTGGGTTCATCTCGACGTACGCGCCGGGCATCGCGCGCCTAAGCTGCGGGACGCGCATCGTCATCGTGCCGGTGTGCCAGTGCTCGATGACGCGGCCTGTGACCAGGTTCAGCGGCAGCGCGTCGTCGGGGACCTCGGCGGGCCACTGGTGCGGGCGGAACCAGACCTGTGCCTTGTCGTCCTTGGTCGTGGAGTGGTAGAACTGGATGCCCTTGCCCTGCTCGACGTAAACATCCGAACCCTCGACGAAACGCCAACGTGTTTCCTTGAACGTGCCCGGCTCGGTCTCGACGACCGGCCAACGCATGCCCCGGTGCTCGGCGAGCACGTCATAGGGCGCGACGTTCTTGTGCTTGAGGAAGGTGAACCGCCGGTAGTCATCGAACAGCGCGCGGTCGACGTTGATGTCGTAGTAGTGTTCCCATTCCCAGTAGGGGACCTCGTTGCCATCCGCGTCGTTGATGCGGAAGAGGTACTCGCCGTCCTTGTCTTTGAGGCCCGGGTGGCCCAGTTCGTAGAGCCTGCGTGCGACGGCGAGGGTCTGCCAGCAGTCGTCGCGTGCCTCGCCGGGCGGGGGCACCATCTTGAACCACTGCTGGGTGCGGCGTTCCGAGTTTCCGTAGACGCCGTTCTTCTCGACCCACATCGCGGACGGGAGGATCAGGTCGGCCAGTTCGGTCGTCGCGGTGGGGTAGACCTCGGAGACGATCAGGAACTTGTCTTTGAGTTCGGCCTTGGCCTTGAAGAGTTTTTTGGTGTTTGGCAGCGACTGGCCGGGGTTGGTGACCTGGACCCAGACGGTATCGACGTCGCCGCCCTGGTCGGTGGCCGTGCAGAACTGCTCGAACATCTTGACGGTGTGGTGGCCCGGGGCGGGGTTCATGCGTCCCTCGGGGAGGTTCCAGAACTGCTCGCACTGGGCGCGGTGCTCGGCGTTGGCGACGACGCGCCCGCCGGGCAGCGCGTGCGCGAGTGTGCCGACCTCGCGGACGGTGCCGCATGCGGCGGGCTGCCCGGTGAGGGATTGCGGCCCGTCGCCGGGCTTGCCCCAGTGGCCGGACAAAAGGTGGATGCCGTGGACGAGGTTATTGACCGCCGTGCCTGCGGTGTGCTGGTTCATGCCCATGCACCACAGCGAAACGATTTTTTTGGACTTGTCGGCGAAGACGTCCGCGAGCATGCGGAGCTGCGCGGCGGGGACGCCGGAGAGTTCCTCGGTTTTCTCAGGGGTGTAGTAGGAGACGAGCTTCTTGTATTGCTCGAAGCTGATCGGTGCGCCGAACAGGCCGGAGTCCCCGGCCTCCTTGACGTGTGCAATGTATGTATCGTGGTCGATGATGTCTTGAAACTTCTCCGACGGGTCGCGGTCGGCGCGGAAGTTGCAGAATTTCTCAACGAACTCGTGGTCGAGCGCGTCTTTCTCGATGAGCTGTTGGGCGACGCAGTTGGCGATGGCGAGGTCGCCGTGGCCGCGCATGGGCAGGAAGTGGTCGGCCCGCTCGGTGGTGCGCGTGTGGCGTGTGCCGATGTCGATGACGGTGACTTTCTCGCCGCGCGCCTGGCGGTCCATGACCCGGCTGAAGAGGATCGGGTGCATCTCGGCGGGGTTGTTGCCCCAGAGGATCAGGACGTCGCACACGTCCAGGTCGTCGTAGCAACTGGCGGGCTCATCGACACCGTAGGTGCTTAAGAACCCGGTGACGGCCGAGGCCATGCACAGGCGTGCGTTGGCGTCGATATGGTTGTTGGCGAGGCCGCCTTTCATGAGTTTCTGGGCGGCGTAGCCCTCGGGGATGGTGGACTGGCCGGAGATGTAGAACCCGAAGGTCTTGTCGTGCTCCATGATGCGTCGCGCGGCGATGTCGATGGCCTCGTCCTCGATCTCGACGAGTTGGCCGTCGCGTCGGAGCTGCGGTTTGGTGAGCCGGTCGGGGCCGTAGAGGATCATGCCGACGTGGTAGCCCTTGACGCAGAGCAGCCTTTATTGACGTCGGCGTGTTTGTCGCCGGCGATGGCGACGACCTTGCGGTCCTTGACGCCGACCTGCACGTGGCAGCCGGTGCCGCAGAACCGGCAGGGGGCCTTGTCCCAAGTGACGCCGGGGATGTCGGGCTTGTCGGGTAAAGGTGGTTGCGTGCTGGCCCAGGCTGCGCGGCCAGCCATGGATACAGCCAGCCCGCTGGCGGCGGTCATGGCGGCAAGCTTCATAAAGTCTCGGCGTTCAAGTTCCATGTTCAAGTCTCTCCGATGGTCGGCGCGGTGATCAGCCGTTCCGTGTTTGCGCTACAGGCCTGATGCTCAAACGCATCCTCGTCTTCAAAGTGGATAAACGCGACATCGACGTGGTTGACACCCGGCAGGCTGTTCAGCCAGGCCCAGCAGTCCTTGTCGGCGTGCTTGTCGGGCGTGTCGATCACGACTGGCAGGCGGTTGTCCTGGAGTTCGCCGACCTGGATTTGGGGGTGCCGGCGGAGCTGCTGGATGACGGCGTTGCGGGTGGACGCGGTTTGGCCGGCCCGGTTTTTTTCGGCCGCGAGAGTGACGACGAGTCCGCTGACGGGCATGGGGCGCTCCAAGAGGGCTTTTGGCACGATTAATCAAAAGGCTAACAAGCCTTGAGATAATAATCAAGAATTAAAGTACGTTTATTCTTGATATTTCTTTTAAGAGCAGTTAGATTCTTAATCGCTAGAGGACGTTTCAGTCTGAACAGGCGGGCGGTGTTTGGCCCGGACCGGGTTAGATCGGCGTTTTTGCCCTGAGAACGACCTTTTGAGACCCGGTCAAGCGGCTGGCTGGGTTTTGAGATTTCATCGGATCGGCCTACAGGAGAGCACCAGGTGAACGGAAAACCGACGATCCCGACCCGAATCCGGTGGCTGTTGGGCCTGATGGTGCTGGCGGTGGCGGCGGGGGTGGTGGCCTCGGCGGCGCTGGAATCGGAGCCGGCGGACACGGCCCCGGTCGGCGATGAGTCGCCCGCGCCGGCGCTGTTCCCGGTCACGATCCATCGGCCCGAAGGTCCGCCGACGATCGACACCGGGCACCTCGACGAGATGGGCCGGCCGATCGTCGCCAACTGCACCACCTGCCACACAACCAAAGCACCCAACCCCCGTATCAGCGGCGGCCACGAACTGCAAGATTTCCACCAGGGCCTGGTCACCAACCACGGCGGGCGCACCTGCTTAAGTTGCCACAACCCGCAGGGCTACAACCAGCTCCGCCTCGCGGACGGCAAGCCCGTGGAGTTCAAGGACGTCATGATGCTCTGCGCCCAGTGCCACGGCACGCAGTACCGCGATTACCAGCACGGCGCGCACGGCGGGATGACCGGCCACTGGGACCTGACCCGCGGGCCACGCGCACGCAACAACTGCATCGACTGCCACGACCCGCACGCCCCGCAGTACCCGCAGGTGATGCCCGTGCTCCGGCCCAACGATCGGTTCCTGCGGACCCCGGGGGCACACGATTCTGATACACACGACAGCGAGGACGCACATGACTGATAACAAGCAGACATCGCTGCCGGTGCTGAACAACATGACGCGCCGCACCGCGATCAAGGCCGTGGGCGCGACGCTCGGGGCTGCCGCGTTCGCCAAGGCGATCTCGCCGATCGTCGAGTGGGCGGGCGCGAACACCTCGATGGATGAGATGCTCCAGCGGCATTACAAGGAGCTTTCGCCCGGCGACATGGACGACGTCATCAAGCGGCTGGAAGAAGACACGCGCGACCGGTACGGGGCCGAGGTCAGGATCAGCGACCCCAAGCCGCTGCCGGGGGTGAAGTTTGCTTACGCGCTGAACCTGTCGGTGTGCATCGGGTGCCGGCGTTGTGCGCAGGCGTGCCACGAGGAGAATAACCACGACCGGCCGAGCCATAACTCGTACATCCGCGTGCTGGAGATGACCAAGGGCGGGATCGATCTGGAGAAGGGCAACGCCGACTACGACCACCCCGTCAGGCAGGAAGACAAGTTTTATATGCCCGTGCAGTGCCAGCAGTGCGACAACCCGCCCTGCGTGAGCGTGTGCCCGGTCGAGGCGACGTGGAAGGAAGACGACGGGATCGTGGTGGTGGATTACAACTGGTGCATCGGCTGCCGGTACTGCGAAGCGGCGTGCCCGTACCACGCACGACGTTTCAACTGGACGAAACCCGAGGTCCCCGCCGAGGAAATCAACACAAATCAGGGGTACCTGAGCAACCGCATCCGGCCGCAGGGCGTGATGGAAAAGTGCACGTTCTGCCTGCACCGCACACGCGAGGGGCGGATGCCCGCGTGCCTGGAGGCCTGCCCGACCGGGGCGCGCGTGTTCGGGAACATCCTCGACCCCGACTCGGATATCCGCTGGGTGCTTCAGAACAAGCGTGTGTTCGTGCTCAAGGAAGAGCTGGGCACCAAGCCGCAGTTTTTCTACTTCTTCGACAAGTAAACACCATGGCCAAAGCCCTCTACACAACCGAACACGTCTCGTGCGCCAACCTCCTGGACCTTACGCCCATTGTTCCGGGTGCGACGGTCAGCAAGCCACTGGTCAACAGCGACGCGATCCGGCAGGTCGTGTTCGCGATGGACGCCGGCCAGTCGATGAGCGAGCACCGTGCGCCGTTCGTCGCGGTCGTACACGTGCTGGACGGTGAGTTGAAATTCGGTGTGGACGGCGAGACGCGCACGCTCAAGGCGCACGACTGGCTGGTGATGCCGCCGGACATGCCGCACGATCTGGACGCGCTAAAGCCCACACGGTTCCTGCTGACGCTGGTAAAGGAAGCCACAACATGACCACGGACGCCGCACAAACTTACCGGCCACCGGGCCACCTGCTGACGTACCCGCGCTTCCTCGCGCGATCGTTTCGGCTGGCGACGGACGGGTCGCCCCTGTTCTACGGGTGGATGACGCTGCTGACCGCGGTCTTCCTGGTCGGGGTCCACGCCTGGGCGACGCAGGTCCGCGACGGGATGGTGATGACGAACATGACCGACCACGTCTCGTGGGGGCTTTACATCGCCAACTTCACGTTCATGGTCGGCGTGGCGGCGGGGGCGGTGATGATGGTGATCCCGGCGTACCTGTACCACGAGCAGGAGATGCACGACGTGGTGATCGTCGGTGAGATGCTGGCCATCGCGGCGATCGTGATGTGTATCTCGTTCGTGAGTGTCGACCTGGGCCGGCCCGACCGGTTCTGGCACCTTTTGCCGGGGATCGGGCGGTTCAACTGGCCGATGTCGATCCTCACGTGGGACGTCTTGGTGCTTAACGGGTATCTGTTGTTGAACTTGCACATCACGGGGTACCTGCTTTACATGCGTTTCCGCGGGCAGAAGCCGGCGAAGCAGTGGTATCTGCCGTTTGTGTATCTGTCGATCGCCTGGGCGGTGTCGGTGCACGTGGTGACGGCGTTTTTGTATTGCGGGCTTCCCAGCCGGCCGTTCTGGAACACGGCGTTGATGGCGCCGCGTTTCCTGGCCTCGGCGTTCGTTTCGGGGCCGGCGTTCATCATCCTCGCGCTGATGGTGATCCGCCGGTTCGCCGGCGTGAAGTTCGGGGACAGGCCGATCCGCACGCTCGTGAATATCATGCGCATCACGATACTCGTCAGCCTGCTGATGCTCGCGTCCGAGATCTTCACCGAGGTGTATACCGGCGGCAGCCACACCGCTAGCGCGCAGTATCTTTACTTCGGGCTGCACGGGCACACCGGTCTGGTGCCCTGGGTCTGGACCTCGGTCGTGCTGACGGTCATCGCGGCGGTCCTGCTGCTGGTCCCGCGGGTGAACACACGCCCCGAGCTGCTGGTGACGGCGTGCGTGTTCGCGTTCGTCGGCCTGTGGATCGAGAAGGGCATGGGGCTGATCATCCCGGCGTTCATCCCCTCGACGCTGCACGAGATCGTCGAGTACTCGCCGAGCCTGACCGAGTGGCGTATCTCGGTGGGTATCTGGGCGCTTGGGCTGATGGTGTTTACGATCGCCCTTAAGATCGGGATCCCGATCTTTACCGGCAGGCAGTCGCTGAGTAACCTGCGTGGATGACTAGCATGATCCGTTACGGCAAAAGCACGCAGAACGCGGTCGCGGCGATGAGCAAACTGGCGGAGGTTTATCGGCGGGGGCTCCGGCTGTCGTCCCGCGAGGTCGCCGATGCACGTGACATGCCCCAGACGCTGGCGGCGAAATTGTTGACGCAGTTATCACAGGTGGGCCTGGTGTCCGGCTCGCCGGGCCGGGCGGTGGGTACGCGCTTGGCGAAGCCGCCGGGCGAGATATGCCTGTACGACGCCGCGGTGTTCGAGCGGGTCGAAGAGAAGACCGCGTGCCGTTCGGCCGCAACTGGTGCGGCACGGGTGCGAAATGTCCGCTGCACGACCAGATCGCGGCGGCGCCGGCGATCAGTTCGAGTCATTCCTGCGCAGCACCAGACTTGATGTCTTCTGTTCTGATGTCGATACGCGAGGTCAATGACAGTTTCCGCAGCATACTGCCGGGCGCAATTCGGTGAGGTGTGCCGGGACCGATCGTGGGTTGCCGGGTGCCGTGGATCATTGTATTTGGTAATATCAGGTACTGCGTGTCTCCTGTTTAAAATTGAACTTGGAGTGCTGTGGTTGTCTACATTTAATAAGCCGTACATCGTGGGTCTTTTGCGATCGACCGCGAACCTGTTACTACCCTTACGCCGCGGGATTGCTCAAACGGTACGACACCGTATTTCCGCTGTTTGTGCTGGACGGCAGCGCGTTTTTCAGCACGGCCGACCGTTTGGGCGGCGCGCGGGCGGGCGTCATTTCACATGGATGCGCTTGGAGGACGGTTCGCTGCTGCGTCCTGGCAGGAGGGAGCGGCTGGTGTGGGACAGGGTCTACGATCAGACCCATCCTTCCTCGTGCCAGACCCTGCTTGGAGGCAGCACGTCTGAGATTTGAACCGGCTGTATTTTGTTGCCGATCGCGCAGCGGTATTTTCAGACTTCTGAGGAGAAGTGGGCGAAGTTGTGGTTCGGCTACTTTTCTGGTGCGCGCGAACCCGTACGGGCAGCAGCGGGCTTTGACGCTAGGCTGCACAGAAATACACCTGGTTCGACATACAGATCACCTGGCGGCTGCAAGGTGATGATACACAACGTCGGGCTGGGCGGGTCGTCGTTTATGAAGCGCAGCACTGGCGATTGGTGTACGAAGCGATCGACCTGCACGGCGCCGGTGCCTTTACAGGAGGGCGTCCAGCCGTTCGCCAACCAGACCGGGCACGGGAACCACTTCCTCCAGCACGGGACGGCGTTGATCTATACCGGTGCGTTGTTTCCGGAACTACCAGGGGCGGAGGATTTCATTGCGCTGGGCAAGAGCATCGTCAAAGAGCAGTTGGACAGGGAGATCCTCCCGGACGGCGGGAGCATCGAAGGCAGCCCGAGCTACAGCCACTTCATCGCGCGGCTTTATGTGGATGCGTACCTGCTGTTAAAAGACAACAAGTTGCCTGCGATCCCCGGCCTGAAGCAGGGGATACTAAGGCAGTACCGCCACCTCGCGGCGATGGCTTCGCCCAAGGGGTTGACGCTGCAGGTCTCGGATTCGTACGCGATGGACGTGGCGCGGGACCTGGCGATCGTACGCAACGTGTTCCCGTTGCCGAAGTCTTACCCGGGCCGATCGGTTTGTTTCGGTGACAGCCGGATGGTTGTGCTGCGGGGCCGGGAGGTGAGTGTGTATGTGGATGCGATGCCGGACGAGTCGCACCACATCCACCCGGGCAAGCCGAATGTGCTGGTGTATGCGGGGGACGAGCCGGTTCTGATTGATTCCGGGTGCAGCAGCTATGACCGGGAGTTGTGGCAGAGCTGGTACCGCACGGAGGCTGCGCATAACGTGTTGACCGTGTGCCCGGTCGCTGCGAAGTTGAATAAAACGGGCGGGCCGCCGCCGGTATCGACCATAACCATCAAGAGTTATTCGCCGAATAGAATGGTGATCGAACATCGTGTCGAGGCGGACGGGTGGAGCTATACGTGGCTGCGAACGGTGGCGATCGCGGATCGCGCGGTCACGATCCAGGACAAGGTCACGTCCTCGGTGGCGGTGGATGTCAGGCAATACCTGCACCTTGCGCCGGTGAACGCGGTGCTGACGGGGGACGGCAGGCGTGCGGTCCTGCAGTTGCAGCGGGGCGATGTGGTGATTGATCAGATGAGCGGTCACGACGGGGGGGCGTTTGAGTTATCGTATACCCCGGCGATGGGGCCGGACAACAGGGTGTGTATTTCGAATCAGTTGACGTCGTGTGCGCAGGGCAAGCGTGTCGGGATGAAGGTGCGGATCAAGCTGTAGGCATACGTTCAGAGGCAACTGATCCGTTCATCCTTTGGATTCGTTGAAGCTTGGGGTTTCTTACGGGCAATACGCACGTAACCTGTATAGAATGATGAGCGGATGTTCACCGCTGGGTTGTGTTCATGAGACCGCTCATAGATGCCCATCTCGATCTTGCTTGGAACGCGCTGTCGTTCAATCGTGATTTGACCCTGCCGCTTGATGCGTTGCGCGCTGCCGAGCGCGGGATGACGGATCATCCGTGCCGGGGGCGTGCGACGGTAAGTCTTCCTGAGCTAAGTCGCGGCGGGGTTGCGGTCTGCCTGGGGACGGTGCTGGCGCGTTGCAATCCGGGTGTGTCGGCGGTGGCCCGCACGGACCTGGATCACCGTAGCCCGGCGATCGCGTTTGCGGCGGCGCAGGGTCAACTCGCGTATTACCGGATGCTCGTCCGCCAGGGGCATGTCACGATGATCGACACGGCCCAGGCGCTGAAGCAGCACTGGACGCTGTGTGTAGACGGAGAACGGGCCGGACCGCCCCTGGGCCTGATCCTCAGCATGGAAGGCACGGACCCCATCGTCACCCCGGACGACGCCAAGTTCTGGTGGGATCTAGGATTGCGTGTGGCGGGGTTGTGCCACTACGGCCGCAGCGCCCACGCCGTGGGCACCGGGGACGATGGGCCGCTGACGCCAGTGGGTATCGAGCTGTTGCGCAGGTTTGAGCGCTTGGGCATGATCCTGGACGTGACGCACCTCTCGGACATGAGTTTCGATGAAGCGTTGGATCGTTTTGCCGGGCCGGTGCTCGCAAGCCATTCAAACTGCCGTGCGCTGGTGCCGGATCATAGGCAGTTCAGTGACGGGCAATTGAAGCGGCTGATCGAACGGGGTGCGGTGATCGGGACCGCGTTTGATGCGTGGATGCTGTACCCCGGCTGGGAGCGCGGTAAGACCTCGCCGAGTGTCGTGGGTTTGGAAGCGGCGGCCGACCATATCGACCTCGTCTGCCAAATGGCGGGCAACGTCAACCACGCCGCGATCGGTAGCGACCTCGACGGCGGGTTTGGCACCGAACAGACGCCGCATGACCTGTCGTCGATCGCGAACCTTCAGAAACTAGACCATATCCTTTCGGCACGGGGATACAGCGATGCGGATTTGGCTGCGATATTCCACGGCAACTGGTTGCGTTTCTTTCTGCAACACCTGCCGGGTATGTAACCTATCCATCTCTGACAACATGACCGGCTTTGTGGGCCGAGATCGATGGGAGTTAAATAATGCAAACCGTACGCTTTGGTAATTCGGGGATGCGTGTGTCGCGTTTTTGTCTGGGGGCGATGACTTTTGGCCGGGACTTGGACGAGCAGCAGACGGCACGGGCCGTCGATGAGGCGATTGAGCATGGCATTAATTTCATCGATACGGCGGACAGCTACGGCCGCAGCGAGGAGCTGCTGGGGCAGGTCCTGACGCCGGCGAAGCGGGAGCGGGTGTACCTGGCCACGAAGGTCTGGAACCGTTACTGCCGTGGCGAGGCGGTGGGGCGGAACAGCCGGATCAATATCACGCACTCGGTGGAGCGCAGCCTTGGGCTTTTGAAGACGGATTATCTTGACCTGCTCATGCTCCACCACCCGGACCCGGAGACGCCGCTGGATGAAACCCTGGCGACGCTGGACAACCTGGTCTCGCAGGGTAAGGCGCGGTACGTCGGTGTGGCGAATCACTACGCGTGGCAGATGGCGTACATGTTGTCCCAGAGCCGATCACGGGGCCTGGTGCCGATCATTTCGCAACAGGCGTGCTACAACATCCTCGACCGCGCGATCGAGCCGGAGACGGTTCCGTTCCTTGAAAGGTTCAATGTCGCGTTGATGTGTTACGGGCCGTTGTGCCGGGGCATCCTGACGGGCAAGTACCACCAGCCGGGCTACACGACCGAACCGATCCACGAGTCGACCGCGAACCGGATACGCAACTTCATCGACGACGAAGCGGTCGTGCGGATCGTCGCCGAGCTGCGCGCGATCGCGGACGGGCAGGGCCTGCGTCTGAACCAGCTGGCGGTGCTCTGGCTCAAGAGCAAGCCGTACGTTTCGACCATCATCCTCGGCGGCAGCAGGCCCGAGCATTTCCGCGATGTTTACACGGTCGCCGACCGTGACCTGCCCGAAGCGGTGGTCAAGCAGATCGATGAGGTCTCCGAGGAGCGGCGGTACCGTCGCTTTTTCAATCAGCCCTTCGCCACGGGTTTCGCGCTCGACGGGCGGGCGTAACGATCACGTAAGTTCGATAGCCTTTTGCTCCCGGATCGACCGCATCGCCGCTTCGATGATCCGGACGTTTTTCAGCCCGACCTCGACGGGGACCGGCGCTTCCTGGCCACGGTTCACCGCGCGGACAAAGTCGTGGATCGGCAGGTTGAAGTAGCCCCAGTCGTCCTCACCGATCGGCGTCAGTCCGTTGAGGAAAGGCCAGCCGTAGCCCTCCGGGCGCGCCTCGACCATCCCGTGGTTGGACCCCTGCACATCGACCCGGCTGGTCGTGGTCTGGATACTCACCGAAAAATCCGCGACGCTCGGCCAGGCGTCGGGCAGGATCCAGGACGACTCCAGTGTGGCCAGCCCGTCGGGGAATGAAAGGTGGATCTGGATGCAGTCGTAGCAGTCGATGCCCCGGCCGCTGAGTACGCCCTTGCTCGCGTCGGCGTAGACGCGCACCGGTTCCGCGCCCATCAGCCAGCAAGCGGTGTCGACCAGGTGGCTGCCGAGGAACCATTGCGGGCCGCTCTTGCCGGACCAACTGAACCACTTCGTTGCGACTTCGAGCCGGTCGCTTAGGCGGGCGAGGATCATCCTGACTTCACCGAGTTTGCCCTGGGAGCGCCGCTTCTGGAAGGTGCGGAAGGCCGGGTGGTAGCGGTTGTGGAAGTCGATCCCGCCGATGACCTTGGCGTCGCGCACCGCCTTGACGATCGCGGCGGCGTCGTCGCTGCTGGTTGCCAGCGGTTTTTCCACGAAGATGTGCTTGCCCGCACCGGCCAGCATCACGCAAGGGTCGCGGTGGGCGAACTCGGGCGTCACGATGCTCACCGCTTTGACGCGCTTGTCATCGGCGACGTCCTCGACGCGGGTCGTGTAGTCGCAGTTGAATTTCTCGGCGGCGGCTTTGGCGCGATTCTCGTCCAGGTCGCAGACCAGGACAAGCTCGCTCTGGTCAAAGTGGGCGTAGGTCGTGGCGTGGATGTCGCCAAAGATGCCGCATCCAACGACGGCAACGGGTAACGGTTGCATGGGGGGTTCTCGGTTCAGGGTTTCTGGCTCTTCTCGTAGATGTCGCGGTACACGTCGGCGGCCGTGGGGTCCAATGGGGGCAGCAGTTGTTTGAGTTTCCGGGCGTCGCCTTTCTCGGCGTAGAACCGGCCGATCGCTTCGGCGGGGGTGTACCGCTTGGCGGGATCGATGCGTTGCAATCCATCTAGGGCATCGGCCCAGGCGTGCGTCATCACGTCCCAGTGCTCGGTGATCGGCTGTAGCCGTCCATACTCGAGCGTCGCCTGGATGAACTTGCGGGAATCAACCGCCGGGTTGATCGTCGTGAACAGCACGGCCGCGTACTGGTTGTCCGCATCGGTCGGCTCACCGCGTAGAATGGCCCGCTCGATCACGTCATCCGGGGGGCGTTTGGCGGGCACGGCGCGCTGCAGGCGTGCGATGGCACGCTGGGACGCTTCGGAGCTTAGGTACTCGATCAGCAGCCAGGCCTCTTGTTTCTTTGTCGATCCCGTATACATCGCCAGGCCGTCCCAGGTGACGCGTGTCGCACGGTAGCCGGTCTGGTCGTTGCGGGGCAGGTGCATCAAGCCGTAGGCCAGGCCCTCCTCGGCGACCGCGTTGCAGAAGGGCATGCCCCAGGGCCCGTCGGTGATCATGGACGCCAGGCCGGTGAAAAACCCCGTGCGTTCGGTCATCGTGCCCAGGTCCGCCGGCGTGGGCACGACGCCGTACTTCCAGCGCAGGTTCTGGTAGAGCTGGTAGGAGGCCTCGCACGCCGGGCCGTACGCCAGCGTGTGTTTCTTGTCGGACGTGAGCAGGTGCGCCCCGATCGTCCAGTGCATGGTCTGCCAATAGATCCACGGCGGGAGGGTCGTGCCGTACTGATTAGGTTTGCCGTCGCCGTCGGTGTCGATGGTCAGCCGCTGACAGACGTGGACAAAGTCACTGATGGTCCAGCGCTCGTCGTCCAGCAGCCACGAACCGTCGGGCAGTTCACGGATCGCGTCCGGGCCTTCGTGTTTCTGCACGCGGATCTCGGCAAGCTCGAAGGCGGCCTTGTTGTAAAAGATCAGGTTGCAGCCGGACCAGACGGGCACGGCGTACTGCCGCCATTGCTGTTGATCGCCTTCGCCCTCGTATCGGCCGAAGGATTCCATCGCCGTGGCCCAGTAGCGTTTCTTGAGGTCGGACAGGTCCTTCGCGCCGTCGCCCGTGTGGTTACTTTCGAGCATATACGGCATCAGGTCTTCGAACTTACCCGACTCGACCATCTGGAAGAACGGCTCGTCCTGGTAAAGAATCACGTCGGCCGCGTCGTCGGCGACCATAAGTTGCTGGACCTTCTGCTCATAGCGTGCGGGGATGAACTCGCCTTTCACGGGGATGTCCGGGTACTTTTCACGGAACGCGTCGAGCATCTGTTTCCAGACCTCAAACTCTTCGCTCGTGGCGGCAAACGAGACGCGCAGCGGCTTGTCCCCGCCAGACCCGAGATAGAACTTTACCGTGTCACTGAAAAGCCAGTAGCCCACGCCGGCGATGACCAGCGCCGTGAAGAAAGACTTGATGGCTCCGGCTGGGGACAGTGCATGTATCTCCGTGAAAAGGCGATCAATCAACAACCGGGGCTACATGGGCTTTCAGTCCGGCGATGGATTTGACGAGGTTGGTGATCAGGCCGTCGGTCTCGGCGTAGGTGTCGTGTTCACGCTTGGGATCGTCTTCATACCGGCGCCGGTTCCAGTCGGCGTTGCAGCGGTTGACCAATTGGTCGCCCTGGCCGGCAAGCGTGTCGTAACACGACTTATCAGCCCCGATTAGCCGGGCCTCGGCGAGCCGGTCCCACCAGTAGATCAGGTCGCATGCAAGCAGATAGTTGTCGAACTCCCGCTGGTTTTGTTTGACCTGACCGCGTAACGATTCAAAGACGGCCCTGAGCGGGCGGACCGCCATCGCGACCTCGCGCATCTGCCTCATTTCCGAATCCGTGACCGGCGATGGCGGCGCTTTCTTTGACGTTTCGGTCTCCATGATACGCCGGGGCAGGCTGTTGTGCGGCATCAGGATGGACAGACGCAGGATCGTCTCGGCCAGGACGTCCGGATCCTGAACCCCGTAGCGTTCGGCGGCGAACCGGCTGACGATCGGCAAGGGGTCCGCCTCGGGATCGCCGAACCACGCGCCGCCCAACGCCAACGCGAAGCGTTCCGTGTCACAGAGCATCCGCCCCGGGCACCAGACGGTGTTGACCAGCCCGAGGACGCCCTCGCCCGCGTCGTGCGCGATGCGTGAGAACCGCTGGAGGTTGCCCTGTGTGTTTGACCTGGGCAGGATCATGTCACCCGATCGGCTGCTCGACGGGCAGCAGAGGACCCGGAATCCCTGCTCCAGCAGCGCGTGGGTCGTCGACGTGTTGACATCCGGGTGGTACTGCCAGTCGCAGATGACGATGTCCTTGGGGATGCGCTTGCCGATCCTGGGTTCGCTGACCAGGTGGTCGCCCCAGATCATCATGGTTTTGCCTAGAGCAGTGATCATTTTATGAACGAGGCAGACATAATCGGCGAACACCTCCCAGTTATCCCTGCCGGCGGCTTCCGGGCCGAGCGCCGAGCCGTCACCGAGGTTGACCTCGTCGAAGCCTGCGTGGATATAGGGTGAATCGAAAATATCCGCCGTCTCCCGCAGCAGGTCTCCGATGATGGCGTGGGTTTCCGGGTGCAGCGGGTGTATGGCGTTGTGCGGTCCGATGCCACGGATCGCCAGGTGTTTGTATTTCGGGAGCGTGTGGATGAACCGGGTGTGGCCGAAGCACTCGATCTCGGGCACGATGCTCAGGCCGTGGTCCCGCGCGAGGGCGATCCACTGGCGGACCTGCTGCTGCGTCATCGCGTGGGGCGTCGCCAACTCAGGCCTGCTGTCGAAAATCATCGCGCAGCCGTCATCATCGGTCAGGTGGGCGAAGAGTGTGTTGTAGCCCCACTGCGACGCCGTGCGCGCAATGTCCGTGTAATGCTCGTGACGCTCGGTGACGCGCGCCATATCGAGCATCAGCCCGTTGATCCAAGTTTTGTCCATGACACCCTCCCACGCCCATCGCCGCCGGTATCGCCGCGTGCGATCAAGCATCTTGTTTCCGCGGCTGGAATCGGCCGACAATCGGCCTAGCCGCCAAGTATGATCCGTCGACGTAAGCACGCATGATTATTGCGGCAGCGGTTCGTTTTCAAGCAGGTTCCGCAGCGCACGCACCGATTGGATGAGCACCCCACCGTAGCCCGGCCGGTCCCGCAGCGTCGTCCGGACGAGGTTGTATTGTTCAAGGAAAGCCTCGGGCGACCAGCCGTAGAACGTGATCTGCGGCGTGTTCTCCAGTTTGCTGACTTCCAGGGCCGCACAGATTTTCTTGCCGATGCTCTCGGCGTATGCCATCTCGTTCTCGACGTGCTCGGTGACGGAGTTAGATCCCACGGCGTGTGTCCTGTAGGACATGATGCCGATGTAGTCGCAGATGTCCTGGATGTGTTGGTGCAGGTTCTTGGTCTGACCGTTGTATTCGAGGACGCAGCTGTCCCCGGGTTCCGTCTTGAGGTCGTACCACATGGGGATATCGCAGGCCAGGTGCATCCCCGAGCCGCGTTCCCGGAGTTTATCTCGGGCGAGGCTGTAGTAGTCCAACAGGTCGCGCATGATCACATCGCGTGACGCCTGGCCCTGCTTCCAGCCGTCCATGAGGTAGGGCTCTATGTCGTAGTGGATGCCGGCGAATCGTGCGCCTTGGGGCATCGACTGGTTGAGGTCGATGATGGCGTCGAGGATGGCGAGTGTGCGTGTCTGATTCGCGGCGACGGCCATGTCTTTGGCGCCGTCTAGCGCTTCGACCGTGATGCCCCGTTGTGTCGCTTCCCCCACTAGGCGCGTCAACTCCTTGGGGTACTTGATCGTGTAGCTGGGCGCTTCCTTGACGTCGTGGATCTGAACCAGCAGCAGGTTGAAGCCGTGCCGCTGGCAGAAGTCCAGCAGCCGATCCTGCTGTTCGGAAGTCGATACCGCGATGTCGTGCCAGACCCATAGCCCGCGGATCTCATCGGGCAGGGGCGGGGGCGTCGCCGTGTCGGCGATGGCATCGGCCGGCGCGACCGGGGAGCCGGCGGCGGTCGTATCCGCGGTAGATCGGTTACAGCCGACCGCCAGCAGGCAGGTGAGCGTCAGGATCAGGTTTCGAACGGGATGGGTGAGTTTTGTCATGGTTTGCTTATATCCGGATTCCATCAGCCCGTCAATTAATTTTATTTTTAAGTGAATTAATGTTGACTTTGCCGATCTTCCGCATTAAGTTGAGAGTGACGGAGAGATTTTGGTTCCGGATTCCGCAGTGGGCTTCGGCCCCGAATCACGAGCATAAAGGCCATGTCATGAAACGCAAAGCATTTACACTTATTGAGTTACTGGTCGTTATCTCCATCATCGCGCTGCTGGTGGGGATCCTGTTGCCGGCCCTGGGGGCCGCCCGTGGGGCGGCGCGGAATCTTATGTGTAAGACCAAGCTCAACCAGGTCGGCGTCACATATCAGATCTGGTTGGGTGAGAGTGACTATCGCTCGATCTGGCACACGGCCCGGGGCAACCGGTGGCCGGCTTTGATGATGAACCGCTACCCCAGCGAGATCGTTAGCCCGGGTGAGAAGGGGGACCTGGCCGCATGTACTTTGATATGCCCGGATGACAGCGATCCGATGGATATCGTGCCCGCCGGGGTCTCCGCGGAGCAGTACACGGTCGAGGTCGGCGGGAGCTACTTTATCAATTCGGACCTGACATGGTACGGGCCTGGGCACGATGCGATCTGGTCCACCACCGGGCTAAGCGGTGTCGGTGGCGACGCGACTCGGCGGGAGGGCGGCAACTGGGCGATGATCAAGCCGTGGAAGGGCGAGACGGGCAGTGACGGTAAGCCTTTGTTTAATGACTCGACGAAGTTGTGGGCGGGCGACAAGACCGATGCGATCGTCAATCCCAGCGAATACACGCTGTTCTGGGACAGCGTCGGGCATCGCCGGCAGAACGGCGGGGCATTTGTGCGTGCAGACGGCACGGTGACGAAGATCGCGGACGCGTATTTCATGCACGGCGGCAATGAATTGCTGGACATCAACTCTCCGATCTTGAGGTCACCGGACCCGACACGGCATCAGGGGGGTGCCGGCAATATCTTGTTCCAGGACGGCCACGTAGCCAGCCTGCAGACGGACGAGATTTCCTACCGTTATTTGAGGTTCGATAACGTTGATGAGCGGCGTACAAAGTAGTGGTAAGACGCGCGGGCACACGATGTGGTCATGGTTGGTGACAATCGTGCCAGTCACGTGACCGCTGATATACCCGTGTTAACAGCATCCAGGGAGCTACCGTGAAAGACCCGATTAACTTTTCAGATCACAGCAAAGGCAGCCACCCCCGCGCCTCGATCCATAACCGGCGGCTGGTGCTGAAGCTGTTGCACGACGGGCCGCTCACACGCAGCCAGCTGTCGGAGATCACGGGCCTGCGGACCTCCACGATCACCTATATCGTGCGCGATCTGATCCAGAATCAGATCGTCCGCACGGTGGGCAAGGTCGCGTCCCAGTCGGTCGGGCGGAAACAGATACTGGTCGAGGTCAACCCGCACCTGGGCTGGAGCGTAGGCATCGGCCTGGGCGGCGACCTGGCGTCACTGGCGTATGTGGATGCTTCGAGGAACATGATCGACCGGGACCAGTTCGAGATCTCCGGCGACATCATGGAGACGCTGGCGCAGCTGAAAGCCCATGTCGATAACTGGGCGAAAAGCCGTGGCCACGACAATGGCCGGCTTTTGAGCGTGGGGATGGGCGTCCCCGGCATGATCGATCCGCAGGAGGGTGTGGTCATGCGATCGACGTCGTTGCAGGTCAAAGACCTGCCGTTGGCCAAGTTGGTCAAGAAGCACTTCAAGGTCAACGCGTACATCGACAACGACGTGAACTTCGCGGCACACGCCGAAGCGCAACTGGGCAGCGCGCAAGATCATCTGGACTTCGTTTACTTCTTAATGAACGTGAATACCGTGGGTGATCGCTACCGGATCGGCAGCCTTGGTTCGTCGCTATATCTGGACGGCAGGCTGCGGCGCGGATCACACTACGTCGCGGGCGAAATCGACCTGTTGTTGCAGGCCGAAGAGCGCCAGATGGTCTCGGCGGAAGAGTTGCTTCTGATGGACAAGCCGGATGCGCCGATTACCGAGGGTATGCACCGCCTGGCCGTGCGCATGGGCACCACGATGGCGGCTGTGGCGGACCTGATCGATCCGGCGGCGGTGGTGCTCGGCGGCAACGCGAGCATCTCCAATATCAAGATGATCGAATCGATCCAGACCGAGATGAACCAGCGTTTGCTGCAGGCGCCCGGGCGTGAGATCCGCGTGCTTTCCTCGAAATTCCAGGACCGTGGCGTGTCTGTGGGTGCGGCGATCGCGGCGATTGACGCGGCGATGCTGAACCTCGATGAGAGCGTGCTTTCTCGCTTGAGCAACCATCCGGCACGGCTGCTCGATGAGTCCGAACAGGCCCCGAGATTCCGTTAGCTGAGGGATTGTGTACCCATCCCGGGCCGGTGCCCGGCGGCATCCAGCCCATTTGTTTGACAGGTTGATCATGATTATCCCGAAACCCATGAACCAGGAAGCCCGGCCCGGTGCCTTCCAATTGTCTCAGCGCACCCGCGTGTACCTGGCGATGCAGGAAGACGACAGGCGTGGTAAGTGGATCGGGCAGCAGTTGTCGTTGCGTCTGGGCCTTGAACACCCCGGATGCATCTGGCTTGGTTCCATCAGCCGGGCCACGCTGCCGGCGGGTACGATCGTCATCATCATCGATCCAAGCGAAGAATCTCTGGGGGCCGAAGGCTATTGGATGACGGTCGAACGGGAGATGGTCACGCTGTGTGCCTCCGGCTACGAAGGGGCTTATTTTGCGACCGAATCGCTGATCCAGCTGGCGACACCGCGGGCCGAGGCCACAGATGGCAACGGCCGGAAACGCAGTATCCCCTGCGTGCGCATCAAGGACCAGCCGCGGTATCCATGGCGCGGGCTGATGATCGATTCGGCGCGGCACTTTCAAGACGTCCCGCTGATTAAGTCGTGGATCGATCGGATGGCGTCCCTGAAGATCAACCGTTTCCACTGGCACCTGACTGATGACGAGGCCTGGCGTATCGAGATCGACAAGTACCCGCGGCTGACCGAGCTTGCCGCCTGGCGGACCGAGGGCGGGCAACGGTACGGCGGGTTCTACACCAAAGACCAGGCGCGTGAAATCGTTTCGTACGCCAATGCCCGCGGGATCACCGTGATCCCCGAGATCGAGATGCCCGGCCACTGCAACGCGGCCCTTTATGCCTACCCGCACCTGTCGTGCTGTGGGCGGCCGTTGAAGATCGGCCACGAGGGGTGGAACGCGTACACTCAAGTCGAGGGCCGGCTGCCTTTCTGCGTGGGGCGCGACGCGACACTTGAGTTTATCAAAGATGTACTTCGAGAGGTCGCTGAGGTTTTCGACTCACCCTACATCCATGTCGGCGGTGACGAGCGTCCGGCTGGCGTGTGGAGTGAGTGTCCCCATTGCAACGAACGGATGAGGCGGGCCGGCCTGGCGAACGAGGACGAGTTGCATGTGTGGTTCATGTCGCAGATCGCGGATTTTGTGAGCGATGAACTCAAGCGTGTGTCGATCGGCTGGGCGGAGAAGCTTGACATCGGCATGCCGGAAAACCAGATCATCCAGGGCTGGCACGCCGGACAGTCCGACAAGGTCATCAGCGCGGGGCGGCAGACGATCAATTCGACCCATGAATGGGTTTATCTGGATTACCCGTGGTCGTTATCGGGCCAGGAGGCCAAGCCTAAGTGGATGCCGGTCCTGCCGTTACGGAAGGTCTATGAATTCGAGCCGGCAGGAGATACGGCGGGGGGGGCGGGGTCCGGGCTGCTGTTGGGCAGCGAAGCGCCGATCTGGACAGAGTTTATCACGACGCAGGAGGAGCTGCAGCAGCACGTCATGCCGCGTTTGGCCGCGCTGAGTGAGGTGCTGTGGTCTGCATCTAAAGATAGAGATTACAACGATTTCAAGCGTCGTCTGCTCCGCCTTGGTGGGCGATCGCCGGCCGTGATCAGCCCGGTGGTGACCGGCAGCTTGGCCAAGCGTGTATTTCAAGTCGGCAACAAAAGTCAAGATGCACTTAAGGCTTGACTTTCGGACGTATTTAGTTTACTTTATTAGTGAATTAACGAATGGTTTTCTTCAACTCACCCCGTTCGTAAGGAGGATTGGTATGAGAGGCAGCAAATTAAGGCCGGAAGCGGCCTCGCGGCTGATGCATTATTCCGCCGCGGCTGGTCTAGGCGCTTTCGCGTTCGGGCAGACCGCCTCGGACGTGGAGGGGGCGATCGTTTACACGGACCTCGGCGGTATCGTGATCAACCGGGGCGACCCGGCACTACAGTTTGATATCGACGGCGACGGGTACGACGACTTCTTCCTGGCCAACACAGACGCCGCAGGCATCGGCGGCATCGGTAGCGTGCAGCTGCGCGGGTCGGCCCACCCGGGGTGGTACGGCACGCCCGGATCCAGCGTGGATTACCCCAACGCCGGTGCGACGTATATCCAGATCGACTTGGATGCGCCTTCGACCAAAGGCGTCAATGCCTATTACGTGCGGTCGTTCATTGACGGCCATATCATCGGGCCGAGCAACCCGCAGAGTGTCGATGAAACGCCCGGGTCCTTTGGTGACTTATACGGTCTGCTGTCGCAATACCCCGGGTGGAACCAGAACTCATTCTGGAACCCGGCTCACGAACCCTGGGCAAGCAACGGCACTGTGCCGGAAGGTGTCCCCGACAACGAGTACGCCGGTCTGCGGGTCGTCGATACCAACGGCGTCACTCGGTACGGCTGGGTACGATTTAAGGTCACGCTTCACGACGCGGCCAACGCCGCGGGCTTCCCGTTCCCCGACGGGCTGCTGACCCAACACGACCTGCGCTACGATACGAACCGATTCGTCACCCTTTACGACTTCGCCATTGAGATGACGCCGGACACGGACATCATCGCAGGCGACAAGGGGTGCTCATTAGTCGGCGACTTGAATTGTGACGGGTTCGTGGGCATCGCTGATCTTAATATCGTCCTGGGTAACTGGAACCAGACCGTCGCGGTGGGCGATCCGTTATTGGGCGACCCCAGCGGCGACGGTTTCGTGGGCATCGCGGACCTGAACACCGTGCTGGGCAACTGGAACGCGGGCACCCCGCCGACCAGTGCGGTCCCCGAGCCGGGCGCCTTGGGGCTGCTCGCGGCGGGTGCCGGCGCCCTGTCGCTTAAGCGTCGTCGGTGGATGTGATACCTGAAGTCGAGCCTCAACCGCCCCGACCTCCCGGGGCGGTTGAGGCCGGCCCGATCGCCCCGTTTTCATAAGCTTTTTGCCCGTCAAACGTGGAGGCGGCGGAAAGGAGATTGAGCATATCGTAGAACACGGCAGCAAACGCCAACGAGTATTTGTGTTGATTCGGTGACATGTTTCATTTCGTGATACACATTTTTGACAGGAGAAAGCAAATGGAGATGAGAGAGAAACAGGATACGTTTAAGCGACTTATGGCCTACTCGGCAGCGGCCGGGCTGGGCGCGTTTGGTATGGCACAAAGCACACAGGCGTCCCCGACCCTTCCGGGCCCTTCGACCTACACCGATATCCCGGATATCACGCTGTTGGAAGGCGGCGCGCATGCCGTACTCGACCTGAATGGTGACAGCGTCAATGACGTCGACCTGTATATGCTCGGCCAGGAGGCCGCCTGGTTCTTGCGGTTCTACGCCGACGGGATCAACGGCACACAGGAATACAGCAACCTTGCCAAGGGAAACGCCAACTACATCCGTTCATTTGAAGATACCGACATTATTGGCCCGGCTAACCCGAACTTTGTGGTCGGCGCGCTGGTCAGCCCGATTGCCCAGTCGAACACGACGAACTTCGGCAAAAACGATCTGCAATACATGGGGATCAAGCTCGGAACGGGCGAGTGGGGCTGGATCCGTATGCAGTACTTCCGTGACGGGATTTCTGCCGGCGTGGGTTATGCCACGGTCTATGACTATGCCATCACCCCCGAGCCGGGCAGCCTGGCTTTGCTGGCCGCGGGCGTCGGTGCGTTGTCCTTCAGGCGCCGTCAGTAAGTTGTGAGGTATTCCCTGTTTTGCAGCGGCTACGCCCTTGAACCATTTATGTGGGGCCATGAGCGGGCCGTGCAGCGGGGATGGGTTTGATCAACGTATCGGCATTTGACGGTTTGCGTTTTTACTTTGTTATGTAATTCATTGATGGGAGAAACCAGATGGAAATGATAAGCAAACAGGATAGGGCGAAGCGGTTGATGGCGTATTCGGCGGCGGCCGGCCTGGGGGCGTTCTCCTTCGGGCAGGTGTCGGAAGGGGCGATCGTACACGTCGATGTCCCGGACGTCACGCTGAACGTGGAAGGCACGGAGGTGAGCTTCAATATTGACGGTGTCGGGTACGACGACATCAAGATCCAGTTCGTGAGCTTCGGCTCGGATTACGCCCGAGTCCGCGGCCGCAGCCTGTACAGCACCGTGGCGCTGACGGACCTGAACAAGAGCGCCAGCCTGTACTACATCCGTGCGTTCGATGCGGGCACCGAGATCGGGTTCAACGCCAACACGGGCGTCGTGAGCGGTCCCGGTGAGATCATCAAGCCCACCTCGTTGACCGGTTCGGGGTTCGGCCGGGCCGTCGATTCGTACATGGGGTTCGCCCTGGTGGACGGTGCCAACTGGAACTTCGGCTGGATGCGTATCCAGACCCTGCACAACCCGAACCCGCTGCCCTACGGTGTGGCGGATGCCGTGACCGTGTTTGAGTTCGCTTATGAGACGGAGCCGGGCGTCAGCATCGCCGCCGGTGCGGTTCCCGAACCGCTCACGCTGGGCATCCTAGCCGCCGGCCTGGGTGCCGTTGGCTTGCGCCGCCGTGCCGTATAATCCCGCATGGATTCCGGTGTCATTGCGGTTAAATTCGGGCTGGGCATGCGTAACCGTAAGCCCAGCCCATTGTTTAGAGTTTTCGTACATAATAGGTGGATCACGAGTCCCGAACCGATTACGCCATGACAAAAAAGATCGCCAAGAAAGTGCTCTTGATCGGGTGGGACGCGGCCGACTGGGTGATGATCAATCCGCTGATCGAACAGGGCCTGATGCCGACGCTGGCGAAGTTCATCGCGGGCGGGGTCAGCGGCAAGCTCGCCACGATCCAGCCGATCCTCTCGCCGATGTTGTGGAACTCGATCGCCACGGGCAAGCGGGCGGACAAGCACGGGATCTACGGCTTCACCGAGCCGTTGCCCGACGGCCAGGGGATCCGTCCCGTTACGAGCACGAGCCGGAAGACCAAGGCCATCTGGAACATCCTCACGCAGAACGATTTGAGCTCGAACGTCGTGGCGTGGTTCGCCAGTCACCCGGCCGAGCCGATCAAGGGCGCGATCGTGACCGATCGGTACATTTCCCCGGCCGGTACGGGGGACACCGTTTATAACATGCCCGAGGACACGTTCCACCCCACGCGGATACGCGATGCCATGCTGCAACTGGGTGTAAATCCAATGGAACTCGGCGGGCCCGCGATCCAGCCGTTCGTGCCCCTGGCACACGAGATCAATCAGCAAGAGGATGACCGCCTGCTGAAGCTGGCGCGTCTGATCGCCCGGACGTCCAGCGTGCATGCGGCGGCCTGCCGTCTGATGGATACCGAGCCGTGGGACTTCACGGCCGTTTATTACGACGGCATCGACCATTTCGGGCATACCTTCATGCCGTACCACCCGCCGAAGATGCAAGGCGTATCCGACCGGGACGCCGAGCTGTACAAGGACGTCATGGTCGGGTGCTACCGGTTCCACGACATGATGCTCGAGACGCTGCTGGACAAGGCGGGGGACGACACGATCGTGATGCTGGTCAGCGATCACGGGTTCCACAGCGGCGAGGGCCGTAGAGACACGGACGGTTATAAAGACCCGGTGAGCTGGCACCGACCGTTCGGGGTGGTTTGCGTGAACGGGCCGGGCATCAAGAAAGACGAGAAGCTTTACGGAGCAACGCTCCTGGATGTGACCCCGACGATCCTGTCCATGTTCGGCCTGCCGATCGGCGGTGACATGGATGGCCGGCCGTGGCTTGAGATATTCGATACCGAGGTCCGGGCCGATCGTGTGATCAGTTGGGACCAGATCAACGGTGAGTGCGGCATGCACCCCGAGGACCGCCGGGAAGACCCCACCGAGTCCGCCGAAGCCATCCGTCACCTGGTGGAGCTCGGCTACATCGAGGCCCCCAGCGAGGACGTCCAGGAAACCGTGAAGACGACGATGATGGGGCAGAAGATCAACCTGGCCAAGGCGTTGTCCGACAGCGACCGGCTTGAGAAAGCCGTGCCCCTGTGGGAGCAGTTGCTGGCTGAAGACAAGGACGAGAACAAGGAGTACTACCAGATACAGCTGGTGAACTGCTACATGCGCTTGGGCAAGCTCGAGGCGTGCGAGGCCGTCCTGATGGAGCTGTATAAGTCCAAGCCCGATAGCCCGGTTGTTCTGGTCCGCCTCGGGCAGTTGCTGACCCAACGCAACGAGTTGGACCGGGCGCTGCAGTACCTGGCTAAAGCCGAAGCGCTCGCGCCGAACATGCCGGCTCTGCAGCCGACACTCGGCCAGACGTATATCAAGCTCCGGCGGTACGACGAGGCCGAGCGCGCTTTCAAGAACACGCTTGAATACGATGACGAGAGTTCGGTGGCGTATAACGGCCTGGCCCGTGTGGCGATCTCGCGCAAGCAGTACGACGAGGCGATCGACCTGGCGTTGCGTGCGGTCGGGCTGACGCACAACTTCCCGCGTGCCCATTTCAATCTCGGCGTGGCGCTCGCGGAGTCGGGGATGACCGAGCAGGCGATCCAGGCTTTCGAGACGTGTGTGCGTATCGCGCCGGGGATCAAGTCGGCGCACCGCTGGCTCGCCCGGCTGTATGCCGGCGCGGGCGGTGATAAGGACAAGATCGACCGCCACGAAATGATGGGCAGGCCCGGTACCTGAGCGCGGCCCGTCCGGGGTCTGCAGCGTGTGCAACCACGGGGGCGCATAGCCCGTCACGATGGTGTCCCCCCGTGATCCACTGCCGACCGCCGGAGTTCGCGGGACGTGTCAGCCAAGCAATAAGGAAGGAATCCAATCCGAATGTCGATCCCGAGCCTTGCCGTATTCGCCGAGAATATGCACTGGATTGACTGGTGCATCGTGCTTGGGCTGCTGACCGGAATCACGGTGGCGGGTGTCGCGACGAGGAAGTGCATCCAGAGCGTCGCCGATTTCCTGGCGGCCAACCGCTGTGCAGGGCGGTATCTTTTGTGCATATCCCAAGGCACGGCGGGGCTGGGTTCGATCAGCATCATCGCGTTCTTTGAGATGTACTATAAGGCCGGTTTCACCGCGGATTGGTGGATGCTGATGATGACGCCGCTGGCGTTGATCATCGCGCTGTCGGGCTGGGTGGTCTACCGCTATCGCGAGACACGGGTCATGACGATGGCGCAGTTTTTCGAGGTGCGCTACAGCAAGGGGGTCCGCGTCTATGCCGGGATACTCGGCTGGCTCGCGGGCATTATCAACTTCGGGATATTCCCCGCGGTCGGGGCGCGTTTTATGATCTACTTCTGCGGCTTCCCGCATTACCCGGTCCACATCCTGGGGCGCGACATCGACCTGGTCTACGCCGGGGTCATGATCGTGATGCTGTCCATCGCACTATTCTTCGTGTTCATCGGCGGGCAGATCGCGATCATGGTCACGGACTTCATCCAGGGCCTGTTCACCAACGTCGTATTTATTGTCATCCTGGGGGCGATATTCTGGATGTTTGACTGGTCGACGATCATCGATACGCTCAAGCAGGCGCCGGCGGACGCATCGCTCATCCAGCCCTACCAGACGTCGAAGGTGGAGGGGTTTAATATCTTCTATTTCCTCATCGGGGCGTTCACTTATGTGTACGGGTGGAAGGCGTGGCAGGGCACGCAGGCGTATAACGCGTCGGCCAGGACCGCGCATGAAGCAAAGATGGCCGGTGTGCTCGGTGAGTGGCGGGGGCTGGTGTTTTCCGTGGTGGCGATGTTCCTGCCGATCGGGGCGTATGTGATTATGCACCAGGGCGGCTACGAGCATGTGGTCGCAAACGCGATGGGCGTGCTTGACGGGATCCCGAACCCCCAGATCCGTGAGCAGATGACCGTGCCGGTTGTGTTGTCCAAGGCGCTGCCGGTCGGCATGATCGGGCTTTTGTGCGCCACGATGCTCGCCGCCAACACCGCTACCCACGACACCTACCTGCACTCCTGGGGCAGCATCTTCGTTCAGGACGTGATCCTGCCATTCCGCAAACGCCCCTTCACACCCAAGCAACACATGCGGCTGCTTAAGTTCTCTATATTCTTCGTGGCGGTATTTATCTTCTTCTTCAGCCTGCTATATGAGCAGAACGACCTGATTTTCATGTTCTTCGCTATCACCGGCGCGATCTACATCGGTGGGGCGGGTTCTCTGATCATCGGCGGGCTGTATTGGAAGCACGGATCGACCGGCGGGGCGTGGGTGGCGCTGACCATCGGCTGGGTCATCGCGGTGGGCGGTATGATCATGCGGCTTGTCTGGAAGGACACGTTCTATCCCTGGATGGTCAGCGACGCCCCTTGGCTTTTGGACATGCTCAAGACGGTGCTCGAAGGCATCTCCAACCACGTGTGGAGCATCAATTGGGAGGTCGGCCCCGACGAGTTTCCGCTGGATGGGCAGTGGGTGAATTTCTTAGCCATGAGCCTGTCGATCGTTGGATATATCTCATGTTCGCTGGTGTCGTGGTTGTTCTCCAAGCGGCCGGCATTCAACATGGAACGTATGCTCCACCGCGGCAAGTACGCCATCACGAGCGACCACGACCGTGAGGTCGTCAAGCCCGTCTCCGGCCTGCGGGCCGTGCTGCCCACCGAGGAGTTCAGCTTCGGGGACAAGTGCATCTACTACGGCAAGCTGACCTGGACCTTCGCCTGGTTCATCTTGTTCATCGCCGGCACCGTGCAGTTCATCGGTGCCCGCCACGGCCTGTGGGGCCACTTGTCGGAAGAACACTGGGTGACGTATTGGGAATGGCGTCTGGGCCTGATGCTGGTACTGGGTGTGGGCACGATCATCTGGTTTCTGATCGGCGGTATTATCGATACCGCCCGGCTATTCAAGACACTCGGTTCGCTGAAGCGTGACTTGGGCGATGTCGGGATCGTCGCAAGGCAGCCCGACGATGACGACGGCGCGCCGACGCGTCCCCCCGCTCGCGATGCCGGCCGGGCATCCGCATTGCCCAAACCATCGACCAAGACTTAGGACCTTACGCATGTCTAGCAAACCCGTCATAACGTCCTTCCTGGTGGCAGGCGCTCTCGCGCTGTCATCCTGCAAGACCGTGCCTATGCCGGAACCGTCCGCGCGAGAGTTTGCATACGTCTGCGCGGCCGCTTCGGGTGATATCACCGTCGATGGCAGGCTCGACGAAGACGCCTGGCAAGGTGCGGAGGTCATCAGCACGTTCTACCCGTTCACGCCGGCGACCGACCCCGCTTTATCGCCCACACGCGCCAGGCTGCTGTGGACCCCGACGCATCTCTATGTCGGGATCGAGTGTGACGACGACGACATCTGGTCGTATTCGGATCAAGACGATGCCGAGCTGTGGAATGGGGACGTGGCGGAATTCTTCATCCGGACGGGGTCCGGCGATAAATCCTTCTACGAGTTCGTCATCGCGCCCAGCGGCGCGTTGTTTGACGCGATGCACGCCAGCCACGGCGGCGGTGGGTACAGAAGGTTTGCCGGTTGGTCGTCCGGGGCCGAAGTCGCGGTGACGGTCAACGGGACCGACGGTGACTGGCGCGACGATGACCGTGGTTATGTCGTTGAACTGGCGATCCCGCTGGCCGCTTTTAGTAGCGGTTTGCCGGGGTCAACGCCGGGTGCATGGACCTTCGGTGTATTTCGATACAACTATTCGAAATCATTCGATGAGGCGCAGTTGCTTATGTCCATCCCCGAAGCGCCGAAGTGGGGTTTCCACTATTACCCCGGCTACCGCCCGTTGATCTTCCAGGCAAGGAAGTAACTTGGATGAACGGGGTTTGTCCCGATATGTCAAGGGACATGTTCGGTTTGGAGTGTGATGCGATGAATGGTTGGCCGCTCTTGTTATTGATGTGGGGTGTGCTGCTGTGTGTGATGGCGGCCCCGTCCGGTTGCGTGTCGGCGCAGACGGCCTATCCGACCGATGTTTTCCTGTTGATCGGGCAGTCGAACATGTCCGGGCGGGCAACGATGATCGAGGGCGACGAAGCGGTGCTTGAGGGTGTCCTGCTGTTGAACGATCGGGGCGGGTGGGAAACCGCGCGTCAGCCACTGAATCGTTACGCGTCGGACCGAAGGGACCTCTCGATGCAGCGGTTTAACCTCGGCGGGCCGTTTGCCGTGTCGTTACGCGAAGCGTACCCGGAGAAGGTCCCCGGCCTGATCGTCAATGCGCGGGGCGGGACGAAGATCGAGGCCTGGCAGCCCGGTGAAGACCTGTATGAGCATGCGTTGGATCGCGTGCGTTCGCTTAAGGGCGTGAAGCTCGCCGGTGTGTTGTGGCACCAGGGCGAGGGCAACGCAATGGACGAAGAATACGCCGATAAACTCGAGAAGCTCATAGACGGCATCCGCCGCGACCTGGATCAGCCTGACCTGCCGTTCATCGCGGGCCATATCGGTATCGAGAACGAGATCAATACTCAGATGGACGCGCTGGCGCAGCGCGTCGCGTCTGTGCGTGTGGTGTCCATCGAGGGGCTGAACCCCCCGGATAGCGACGGGCACTTCGACCGCGACGGCATGATCGTGCTCGGCCGGCGTTACGCCGAGGCGTACATGTCGATCCTGTCGGAAAGGATCGCGGGGCGCGTTCAAGCCGGTGAAGCCCGGGAGGATCAGGATTGACCGTGTGGGATTGTGCGGGTGTGAGGTGTGTTGTAATTACTCTTATTTAGGGAGAACACAAGTGTTGTTCAGAAGTTGGCTCGGTGTGTTTGTGTTGTCATTGGGCACCGTTCAGGGGTTTGTCGCGTCCGGGGTATCCGCCGCGGTCGTGCCGTTGAAGATCATCGCGTTCGGTGATTCGACGACGACCAACCGGGGCGGTCCTAACGGCGGGCAGGGGGTCACGATCGCCAATAGCTGCCGGCCTTCGACCGGCATCACGACCGTCGGGGGGAACACCGACTCCAACGTGTCCCTCGCGCTGGACCACGACGTGGTCGGCCCGACCGGCTGGCTGTATACCTACGGCGACATCCTCCGCGATGAACTAGGCGGCCTGATCGGCCAACCCGTGGACGTACTCAACGAAGGGCTTAGCGGGAACATGTCGCATCAGGCGGTTGCACGGATGGGCACCGACGTGCTTGGCCGGGACGCGGACGTGGTCATCATCCAGTTCGGGATCAATGACTCGGTATTTACAAATGGCCGGCACAACGTGGCGCTCGATGCCGCGGAAGAAGCCACCTACGATCCGTTTACTTACACGCGGGGCAATTTCATCGACAACATGACACTGGTGGTCCAGCAGGCCAAGGCCGAGGGTTTGCGGGTCATCCTGATGACGCCGAACCACGCGCCGGCCACCTCGGTCGACCTCACCGCCTTGCCCTTGTACGCCCAGGCGGTGCGCGACATCGCCGGGGCGGAGGGCGTCGAGCTGGTCGATGTTTACGCGCTGTACGACATCCTGGCTAACAACACGGTCGTGACGGACCCGGCGCTGCTCGCGGTTTTGCCGGGCAATTACCAGTCGCTTGACCCGGCTGATCTGCTGGTGGCGGACCAGATCCACCCCAACGGCCTGGGGCAGCGGATGGTCGGCGAGGCATTGAAGCAGGTCCTGGTGCCCGACCCGGCCGGTGTGATGGTGATGGGTTGGTTGTGTCTTGTCGCGGCACGGCGGAGACGGTGACAACGGCATAGATGTGGCGTTTCACATGGAGAAACTGCCAGAGACGGTATGTCAATCGTAGCCCGTAACAATTCGCACTGGCGGAAGCGTATGTCGCGGTTCGGGTTGACCGGGTATCTGTTCGCGTCGCCGTGGCTGGTGGGGTTCTTCCTGCTGGTGGCGTTCCCGATGGCGGCGTCGCTGCTCTTATCTTTCACCGAGTGGAACGGGATCAGCCTCAGCCAGATCCGCTGGGTGGGTCTGGAGAACTATACCAACGCGCTCCGGCTCGATGAGCGGGGCGATGACCTGGTCTATACCGCGTTGTGGAACACGCTGGTGTATAGCTTTGTGAGCGTTCCCCTGGGCCTGATGGTGGCGCTGATGCTGGCGGTGCTGCTGAACCAGTCGCTGCGCGGCATCGCGTTGTTCCGCACGGTGTTCTACATGCCGCACGTCATCGGGGGGATCGCGACGATCATGATGTGGCTGTTTGTGTTCAACCCGGACGTGGGGCTATTGAACATCGTGATCCGGCCGTTCTACGACGCGCTGGCGGCGGTCGGTGTGCTGCGTGAGGGGGCCTCACCGCCGGCGTGGATCTACGACAGCGCCTGGTCCAAGCCGTCGCTGATCCTCATGGCGGTATGGGGGGTGGGCGGGGCGATGCTGATATTCCTCGCCGGCCTGCAGAACGTGCCGGACCAGCTCTACGAGGCCGCGGATATCGACGGGGCGGGGCTGTGGGGCAAGTTCCGCAACGTCACCCTGCCGCAGCTCACGCCCACGATCTTTTTTAACCTCGTCATGGGCGTGATCGGCAGCTTCCAGGTATTCAACGAAGCCTACATTATGACCGGTGGGGGGCCGGACAACTCCACCCTGTTCTTCGTGCTGTATCTCTACCGGCAGGCGTTCGAGCAGTTCAACCTCGGCTACGCGTCGGCGCTGGCGTGGATCTTGTTCGTGATCATCCTGGCGTTCACGCTCGTGATCCTCCGCTCGTCGAAGGTATGGGTCTACTACGAGGGGGACCCGGCATGAGCGTGTTTGCCACGGACAGTGTTTCACGGGACACACGCCGCGCGGCTTTGCGCTCGGGGTTGGGGCACGCAAAGCATGCGAGGATGCGGCGGTGTCTCTGGAACGCCTTGATGTACGCCTTGTTGATCGGGCTGTCGGTGATCTTCCTGTTCCCCATCCTCTGGGCGGTGGTCGGGTCGGTCCGGCCGTTGAAGGAGGTGTACGAATTCCCATCCTTGTTCGTGGACGATCCGCAGTGGTCGAATTACAGCAAGGCGATGAACAAGTTGCCGTTCTTCCGGTTTATCCTGAACACGGTCGTGATATGCGTGGCCTCCGTGACCGGGCAGGTACTCAGCGCGGCGATGGCCGGTTACGCTTTTGCCCGGCTGAAGTGGAGGGGGCGTGACGTCTGGTTTATCGTTCTGCTGGCCACGATGATGCTCCCGCTGCAGGTGCTGCTGATCCCGCGGTACATCGAGTTTAAGTACCTGGGCTGGATCAATACCTACAAGCCGTTGATTGTGCCGGAGTGGCTGGGGGGGGCGGTTTTTTTCATTTTCCTGTTCCGCCAGTTCTTCAAGGGCGTGCCGCGCGGGATGGAGGAGGCGGCGCGGATCGACGGGGCGTCCGAATGGCAGATCTTCTGGTCGGTGTTCCTGCCCAATGCCAAACCCGTGCTGATGACGGTCGGGGTGCTGTCGTTCATCGGGCAATGGAAAGAATTCATGCGGCCACTGATCTACTTGTCCGACTTCGAGAGCTTCCCGATCAGCCTGGGGCTTCAGATGTATAACACGCTGGAAGGATCGTGGATCAATCAATTGCTGGCGGCTTCGGTGGTTGCGCTGTCTCCGCTGGTGCTGCTGTTCGTGATCGCGCAGCGGTTCCTGGTCAAGGGCCTGCTCCTGACCGGCGATAAGGGATGAGCAAACATGCATTCCACTTTATAGAACGCCATGAATGTGAGTGCCTTCCGCCGGGCATCGGTGCATGGCGGTCGAAAGCGTGTTCGGCACGCAACACAGCTTTAGCTTGAAAATGTTTGGCACCCGGTGTCCGGGTTACGAAACCGTATCCCGGTTGCGGAACAGGCTGCTGAAATACGTCACCAGTAGCACCCCGGCCGCGATCGACACACCGATATAGATGACCGCCGGGACCGGGCGTATGAAAAGCACCTCGCCGACGCCCAGCAGCAGCCCGAGGATGAAGACACAGCCGGTGATCCAGCCCAGGAACAGGTACCCGAAACCCATCGCCGGCAGGGTGGTGTGTGTCGACTCGGCCACGCGCCGCCAGCCCGGCCCGCCGACGCCGGTTTTCCTGAAAAACGCCTTGGCCTGCTCGCTCGGTTCGTTGCCCATCAGGAGCGTGATGCCCACCCATATCACCGTCGATCCGACCATGTTGATCAGGAACCGGTGCCCGAAGTAGGTGGCGAACGTTCCGTCCGCGTGTGTCTGGTCCGGGAGCAGGATGGACACGAGATTGCCGATCACCAGCGACGCGATCATCGCGCTGACCTCGCTGTAGACGTTGACCCGCCACCAGTACCAGCGCGCCACCATGACCGTGCCGATGCCGGCGGTGAGCACGCCCAGATATTTGTAGGCTTCAAGAATCCCCGTGATCTGGGTCGTGACGATCAGCATGGCCGCGGTGAGCAGGACCATCGACCAGCGGGCCGCTGCGACGTAGTGTTTGTCCGACCCGCCGGGCTTGAGGTGCGGCTTGTAGAGGTCGTTGATCAGGTAGGATGAACCCCAGTTCAGGTGCGTGTCCAGCGTGCTCATGAACGCCGCCAGCAGCGACGCGACCATGATGCCTTTAAGCCCGACCGGCAGGAACTTATCGATCATCAGCGGGTAAGCGGTCTCGGGATCGTCCAGCGTGGGGAAAAAAATCATCGAGATCAGCCCGACCATGATCCACGGCCAGGACCGGACCACGAAGTGGCACACGCTGTACCACAGAAACGCCAGCATGGAGTCACGCTCGCTGCGCGTGGCCAATAGCCTTTGAATCGCGAACCCGTTACCCGGTGCCGCGCCCCACCAGCTGAACAGGACGTAGACCAGGAAAGTGAATAGCGCCAGCCCGCCACCCTCTATCGGTGGGAACATATGTGTCTGTTGCTCGTGGTATTCCTTCAGTGCCGTGATCTGCGGCATGACCGGCCCTTTCGCGGCGGCGGCCAGATACGCCGCGACCGCCAGCGAGATCGCGCCGATCATCGCCAGCCCGAACTGGATCAGGTCCGTGTAGACCACGCCGTACAGCCCCGAGAGCGTGGTGTAGACCAATGCGATCAGGCCTAGCACGAGCATGACCAGGGTCGTCGCGGTGATGCCGCCGATCAGGGGCAGCGTGACCAGCGCCTCGTCGGACAACTGGAGCATGGTCTGGATGAGCTTGGAGGCGGCGAGTGTGACCGAGGCCATGATGATGCAGTTCACGAGCACACCGTCGAAGAGTACTCGAAACACACGCAGCACAGTTCTTGCCGGCGAATCTTCGTAGCGCACGATAAGGAACTCGACGTCGGTGACGATATCGAGCCTGCGCCACAGGCGTGCGAAGAAGAAGACGGTGGCGATGGCGGCGAAGGCGGTAGACCACCAGAACCAGTTGCCGAAGACGCCTTCCTTACGGACCAGGCCAGCGACGAAGAGGGGGGTGTCTGCGGAGAAGCTGGTGGCGACCAGCGAAGTGCCCGCCACCCACCAGGGCAACGATCGCCCGGCGAGGTAGAACTCCTGGAGGTTTTCCGAGGCCTTGCGCGTCATGGTGACGCCGACCAGTAGAGAGACCACCACATACCCCGCAACAATAAGCCAATCCAGTAGATGCATCCGTTTGAACTCCCCTAGGCCGGCGGCGGCTTTTGTTAGGTGTTAGTTTGGATATTCAAAGAAAGACAATGTTTATTCGTTCGCGGCACGAAATAATCTTGACATTATGAACCGGGTCTGTCAAGATGCATGCACGCCCGTTGGGTCAACTGGTGATCCGCAAACAAGAAGGCGCGAATCAGACAAGGCTCGGCCCTGCTGAGTCATTTTAAGTGTAGGAGGTGCATGAAGATGTGTGAAGTATCCGCGACGCTGCCTCAGAAGAAAGCCAGTGTGGAGTGGTCAAACTATGTCAAGGCTGCTGGGATGGGTGCCTTTGCTATCGGTTTGGGGAACACCGCCGACGCCGCCATCATCAGCAACGGCGGGACCTACAACGCCGGCGTGCCGACCTTTGACATTGTGATCGATCCGATCTCGTATACGGGTGCCAATGTTTTTGACCTTGATAACGACGGTGTGCAGGACGTGCGGCTGGGTGCCGGCGGGTACAACACCGCCTTCGCCGACAGCGGCGACACCTCGGCCGGCTCGGTCTTCACCGCCAGCGGCGACGCATTCGCGTACGCCACCGCTTTCGCGCCCAGTGCCCTGATCGACGGTTCGGCGGTCGAGGCCGGTTTCTTCTATGGTGCTCAGGTACTCAATTCCGGCACGTTCGCCGCCGGTGGCTACCTCGGGGTACAAACTTCTCAGGGCTATTTCGGCTGGATGGAACTGCTGGTCGAATCCGGCGCGGTTGGCGGCAACACCCGCATCACCGTCAAGGGCTGGGCCTACGACGACACCGGCGCCGCCATCGCCGCTGGGGACAGCGGTGTCCCAGCGATCCCGGGCGATATCAATGGTGACGGGTTCGTGGGCATCGCCGACCTGAATATCGTGCTGGGCAACTGGAACCTCGGCACACCGCCGGCCACCGGCACGCCAAGCATCCCCGAGCCGGGCTCGCTGATGCTGCTGGCCGCCGGCGCGGTCGGTGTCGCCGCCCGCCGTCGCAAGATTAACGGCTGATTTAACGTGCACGCCCGGCGTGCGTCGGTTCTATACCTACTGTTTTGGAGTGGAGAAAAAACGATGAAGCATCAATCAACGCAACAACCTGCCGAGAAGTCCGGTCGTGAATGGGTGGGCTACGCCTGCGCTGCCGGCATGGGGGCTTTCGCCCTGAGCGCAGGGGCCACCGCGGACGCGGCGATCATCAGCAACGCCGGCACCTACAACGGCGCCGGCCCGGTGTTTGATATCGTCATCAACCCCGTGTCCTACACGGGCGCGAACGCGTTCGACATCGACAACGACGGTGTCCAGGACGTGCGCCTGGGTGTCGGCGGTTACAACACGGCGTTCGCCGACGACGGCGACACCGACGCGGGCACGGTTTTTACCGCCAGCGGTGAGGCTTTTAACTACGCCACTGCATTCGCGCCCAACGCCCTGATCGACGGCAGCGCCGTTGAGGCCGGCATCTTCTACGGCGCACAGGTGCTCAACTCCAGCACGTTCAGCTCCGGCGGCTACCTGGGCATCCAGACGTCGCAGGGCTACTTCGGTTGGCTGGACCTGCTGGTCGAACCCGGCGCGGTGAACGGCAACACCCGCATCACCGTGCGTGGCTGGGCGTATGAAGACAGCGGCGCCGCGATCGGAGCCGGTGCCGTGCCTGAACCGGCATCCCTGGCGTTGTTGGCCGCGGGTTCGGTGGGATTGACGGCCCGTCGTCGGAAAATGTCAGCGTAAAAGTACCTCCTTTCCGGTCGCCGCTTTAACAGGCCGCGACCGGTTTCCCGGGCCGTGTGCCCGGTTTGCAGGATCGTGATGATTATGGGTGAACAGCTCTCAAAACGTGTGCTATTGGTTGGGTGGGACGCCGCCGACTGGCGGATCATCCGCCCGCTGATGGAGCAGGGGCATATGCCCGCGCTCAGTCGATTGGTCGCAGCCGGTGCGCACGGCAACCTCGCCACGATCCACCCCGCGCTCTCGCCGATGCTCTGGACTTCCATCGCCACCGGCAAACGCCCCGACCGTCACGGCATCCACGGCTTCCTGGAACCGATCCCCGACGGCTCGGGTGTCCGCCCGGTCAGCAGCACCAGCCGCCGGTGCAAATCACTGTGGAACATCGCGCATCAAAATAATCTGCGCTCGCTGATCGTGTCCTGGTACGCCAGCCACCCGGCCGAACCGGTCGATGGTGTTGTGGTCAGCGACCGGTTCTTCTCGGACCCCAGGAAAAAACCGCTCTCCGGCAGCGTCAGCCCCGCCGAACTCACCGATCAAATCGCCGACCTGCGTGTCAATACCAAAGAACTTCTTGCCACGGACATGGCCGCGTTCATCCCACGGTTCAACGAGATCAAACAGGAAGAATCCAAACCGTTGCACGCGCTGGCCAACATCATCGCCAAGTGTGCCTCGGTCCAATCCGTTGCGACACGGTTGATGCTCGATAACGATTGGGACCTGGCGGCCGTGTTCTTCGACGGGCTTGACCACATCGGCCACTGGTTCATGCCGTATCACCCGCCGTATCGGCCGGGCGTGTCCGAACGCGAGTACGAACTCTATAAAGATGTCGTCACCAGCGCGTACCGGTTCTTCGACATGATGCTCGAAGCGCTGATGGCCCACGCGGGACCGGACACGACGCTTATCCTGGTCAGCGACCACGGCTTCAAGTCCGATGACCTGCGCCCCTCGGGCAGCGGCTGGGAAAACCCCGTGAACTGGCACCGCCAGCTCGGCATCGCGCTGGCGTCCGGGCCGGGGATCAAGGCCGATGAAAAATTCTTCGGCGCGACCGTGCTGGATATCACGCCGACCGTGCTGCACCTTTTAGGCCTGCCGATCGGCGCGGACATGGACGGCCGACCGTGGCTGGAGATCACCGATCCGCCGGTCAAGGCCGACACCGTTTTCAATTGGGACGACGTCGGTGGCGATGCGGGCTTGCACAGCGAGGGGTTGCGTGAAGACCCCGCCGAGGCCATGGCCGCGATCCAGCAGCTTGTGGACTTAGGTTACGTCGCGCCGCTGGGCGACGATGTGCAGGAAACGATCCGCCAGACGCTCCGTGACAATAAGATCAACCTTGTGCTGTCCGTGTTTGACAGCCGACGGGCTGAGCAGGCCCAGCCGATCGTCGACGAACTGCTCGAAGAATACCCGGACGATGCACATATCCTCAGCATTGCGGCGCGGACGGCGCTACTGCGGGGTGAATCCGCCCCCGCTCGCAAACATATTGAAAAAGCCATCGCGCTCGACAAGCGCAGCGCCACACTGGTCAGCCTGCTCGCCGAGGCGGCGATGATCGATAACGAGTACGGGCAGGCGGTCGAGCTTTATCGTGAATTAATCGACATAGGCATCGCCGGCTCCGAAGCATTGTCGGCCCATTGTCGGCTGGGCGATGCGCTTGTTCGCCTGGACGAACGCGATAGCGCGGAGGCGGAATACAAACGCGGGCTGGCCTACGACCCGGACCACGCCCCGGCGTGGATCGGCCTGTCCAAGCTCGCGCTCTACCGGGGCGACGCCGACCTGGCCGTGGACCACGCGACGCACGCCGTCAGCCTTGTCCACGCGTACCCCAAGGCGCATTTTCAGTTGGGCCGGGCGCTGGTCGCCGCCGAGCGTTTGGAAGACGCCGTGACCGCTTTCACGGTGTGCGCGTCAATGGCCCCGGGGTTGTTACCCTGTATCCAGCAGTTGGCGGACCTGAAACAGAAACTGAATCACCCCGACGCGCAGAAGTTTGCCCTGCGTGCCGCGACGTTGCGCGTGCGGTCGCGTTTCGAGAACAGTCCCGGCCGTGAAACAGCGCAGGCAACTTATGGCAAGGAGCCGAACCGTGTTGGCATCCACTAGCAACATCACCCAGGCCGGCCGCATCCCGATGCGTCCGCGCGGCCAGGACCACAGCGAGACCAGCGCCCACAACCGCCTGCTGGTATGGGAACTGCTCCGCCAGCACGGCCCACAGTCGCGCAGCCAACTGCGTGAGCTTTCACGCATGGGTAGCTCCACCCTGACCTATGTCGTCCGCGACCTGATGGAGCACAACCTGGTCCGGCCCAAGGGCAAACGTAAATCCGATACCGTCGGTAAGAAGCAGGAACTGATGGAGATGAACCCGGACTACGGCCGGTTCGGCGGGTTCTTCATCGAAGGCTCGGAGATCTCCGTCACCGTCGTCGACGCCGCGGGCAACGAGGTCGACCACCGCCGCGTGCCTTATGCGGACTCGATTGATGATGCGCTGAACGTGATCGGGCAATACATGGATGACCTGATCGGCCGGGGCCTGTCGCCGGATGCGCCGATGGCGGGGCTGGGCTTCGCGGTCCCTGGGATCACGGACTTTAGATCGGGCAAGATCGTGCAGTCGTGGCGGCTTGGATTGTCGGACTACGACCTCGCCGGCAAGGTGCGTGAGCGCTGGGGTATGCCCCTGGTGGTGGAGAACGACGTGAAGCTCGCGTCCTGGGCCGAGGCCGAACAGCTCGGTGCTGACCTTCCGGAATCGATGATCTTTCTGGCGCTTAACGCCACGACCGACCGCGCGGAATCGGCCGAACTCTACGGCATGGGTATGTCCGTCATCCAGCACGGCCAGCTCCAGTCCGGCTCGCACAACGGGGCGGGCGAACTGGACGGCCTTCGCAAACTGATCGGCGATATGAAGCTCAACCACAAGCAGGTCAAGCTGCTCCGCGCACCGGCCGACAAGCTCGACGCGTCGCTCGAACCGTTCATCGATGAGTTCAGCCGGCTGTTGAGCATCCTCGTCGACCTGGTCGACCCCGCCTCGGTGGTCCTCGGCGGCAGCCTGGAGGTCGCCAACGGCGCGTTCTTCGATTCGCTCAACGAACGGATCATGCACCAGCGTATCCTGCACGGCTGCCGGGAATTGACAGTCCGCCCCAGCGCCCACGGGGAGCGCGGCGTCGCGATGGGGGCGGCGATGCTCGCGCGACGCGCCGCCGTCCGTGAATCGTTCACGAACCTGGAAATCAAGACTAACCGTAAATAACAGTCGTGCCCGTAACGGGATGCTCAAGGTATCGCCATGAATCTGAACCGAAACAGCTTGTGGGAATCGCCGAGACGGTTGCTGGTGATCGCGCTGGTGATCATGGGCCTCGGCACGTCGCCCTCGCTACACGCCGAGATGCAAGCAGCCGATGGCCATGCCAACCGGCCGATCCTGCTGGCGTACCTGCCCGCCTGGGTTGATTCGACCCCGGACCAGGTGCCCTTGGATAAGCTCACGCACATCTGCCACGCTTTTATCAAAGCCGATACACAAGGACACCTGATCCCCGAGCGGGCGATGCCCAACCGGCCACTGATCGATGCGGCGCACAAACATGGCGTGAAAGTCCTGATCTCCGTCGGCGGTTCCGAGAGCGATGCGTTTCTTGCGCCGGTGGCGGCGGACCCCGCTAAGCTCGATCTTTTCGTTCACGAGCTGATCGACTATGTCAAGTCCAACGACTACGACGGCATCGACCTGGACTGGGAGTTCCCCAACTCCGAAGCGTCCGCGCAGGGTTTGATCCGCATGATCGCGCTGCTGCGTCAATCGATCGACAAGCTGGAAGCCGACACCGCCCGGGATTATCTGCTGACCCGTGCGGTCGGCGGGGCGTGGGCGTATACCTACATCCCGACCGAGGTGTTCCGCGACAACTTCGATTTCCTGAACGTGATGTGTTACGACTGCACCGGCCCTTGGGCCGAACTGGCCGGGCATCATTCACCGCTGACCGCATCGATCGAGGGCGCCAAACACAACGTCGCGACGGCCGAGCAGACGCTCAAGCACTGGCGCGACGAGCGGGGCCTGCCCACGTCGATGCTGGTGATGGGCCTGCCCGCCTACGGCCGGGGCTTCCGTGGCGTTGAGATGTTCGGCACGGTTGAGAAGAACAGCGACGCGCACACTACCTACACCTACGCCGACCTTGACAGGAAGATGGCCGAAGGCTGGACGGTTAAGCGCATGGACAACGGCGCGCCCTGGCTGGTCGCGCCGGACGGTTCTGAAATCGTCGGCTTTGACGACCCCGAATCGATACGTATGAAAACCAGATGGGCGGTGGGCAAGGGCCTTGCGGGCGTATTCTTCTGGGAAGCGACGCAGGACCGTCTCACCGATAACACACACCCGTTGATCGAAGCAGCGGCCGAAATCATTGAATCGACCGAGCCTTCCCGGGAAACCCAGTAACCGCCGAAGGCGGATGGAGACATTGCGGCGTTCCGTGTTAACGCCATCACGCACCACCGATTTGCCTGGAGAGAATCATGGGTCATCGTTTTAACCGTAGCTGTCAGTGCGCTTTCACTTTGATAGAACTGCTTGTCGTGATCTCCATCATCGCGCTGCTGGTCGGCATCCTCCTGCCCGCGCTGGGCGCGGCCCGGCGCTCGGCGCAGGACATCAAGTGCCTGTCGAACGAGCGGCAGATCCTGATCGGGTTCTTCGGCTATGTGAGTAATTCGGACGGTGTGCTGCCGATCGGTATCTCAGCGTATGCGGTGCCGCCCGGCGATGAAACCAACTGGGCGCTGTTGATTTCAGACTACATCCAGCAGACCGGCGTGAAGTACGATGACCAGGACAAGGTAAGCGAGGCATTTCTTTGCCCGACGGTGGACAAAGGCGAGTTCGCTCAGGATGGCTGGCTGCATTACGGCGGCAGCCACCCGATCCTGGCCAACCGCCGGGAAGGCATTGTGGCCGATGCCAAGTGGGGCAAGCCTTTACAGCTTGATAGTCAGGGCCGCCAGACCGAGTTGATCCTTGCCGCTGACGCGACCATCGTGCCCCAATCGGGGACCTGCCTGGCCTTGATATCGAACACGGATGGCGGGCGTGTGGCCAACACGAACGATACGCGTTACCTGAAGCCTGGCGACCCGACAAACGAGCAGGCACCCACGTTCCTGCCGAACGAAGACACGATGACATCCCGCGGAGAATTCCGCTTCCGCCACGGCGGTGACGCCAATACGAATATCGCCTATATGGATGGGCACGCGGGGAACCTGAATCAGCAAACCCTTGTGCGCCGTAACATCTACCCCGACAAGCCCTGAGTGGATTCGGTGTATTATGATGAGTTATTACCTTAATAATGGATTGAGTTGGCAGTCGCATGAATAGCCGTCCATCCCTGCACGAAATGTTGTTGCCCCGTCCGCGGGCGTGTGAATGGTCCGATCAGGCCGTGGAGCGCTCGGTGCTGCGCCGTGTAACGCGGCAGGTTGATCCCGGCCGTGTTGATCAGGCGCAGGGCTACCGCATCCGTATCACGCCGGAAGGTGTGGAGATGGTGGCTCATGATGAGGCGGGGCTGTTCTACGCGGACCAGACGCTGCGTCAGATCGAGGAGGTCGCGGGCCTCATGGTCCCGTGCGGTGAGATCAATGACTGGCCCGACTTCAAGGTGCGCGGGTACCTCTTGGATATCAGCCGTGACCGTGTGCCGAGCCTGTCGACGCTGTGCGCGATTATCGACCGGCTCGCCGCCTGGAAGATCAATCAACTACACCTGTACGTCGAACACACGATCGCGTACCGCGGCCACGAAGCGGTCTGGCGCAATAGTTCGGCGCTTTCATTCGATGAACTGAAGGTACTCGAGCGTCACTGCCGCGAGCGGCACATCGACCTGGTCCCGTGCCAGAACCTCTTCGGGCACCTGCACCGCTGGCTCATGGTCGATGGCTACAAAGACCTGGCGGAGTGTCCCGACGGCTGGGACACGCCCTGGGGCTACCGCTCAAAGAAGCCTTTCTCGTTGAACCCGGGCGACCCGCGCTCCATGAAGCTGGTCAGCGACCTGGTCGGCCAGCTCGCGCCCAGAAGTGATTCGGCGCTTTTCAATATCGGTTGCGACGAGACGATGGACATCGGCCAAGGCAAGAGCCGTGAGTTATGCGAACGGCAGGGGCGCGGCGTGGTGTACCTCGACTTCCTCACGAAAGTCTGCAAGCAGGTCCGGCGTTACGAGAAGACGCCGATGTTCTGGGGCGACGTGGTGCTGCACTACCCGGAACTGACCGGGCGTTTGCCGAAGGAAGCGGTCTTGTTGAACTGGGGCTACGAGGCGGAACATCCGTTCATGGAACAGTCGCGTCTGTTCCGTGAAGCGGGCGTGCGTCAATATGTATGTCCCGGCACGTCGAGCTGGTGCAGCCTGATCGGCCGGGGCCAAAACGCTATCGGTAACCTGCGTGCCGCCGCCGAAGCTGGGCTGGCATATCAGGCGGAGGGCTACCTGATTACTGACTGGGGTGATTACGGGCACTGGCAACCGTTCATGTTGTCCTGGCCGGGGATCGCCTACGGCGCGGCGGTGTCGTGGGCGTTTGACGCGAACGCCGCGCAGACGGACCCGTCGGAAGCGCTCAACACGCACCTGTTCAAGGACCCGACCGGCCGGTTCGGACGGGCGCTGTGGGCGGTGAGCAATCTGTATCTTGAAGCCGGCCCACGGGGCCAGAACGGCACCTGGTGGTTCGACTTCCTGCGCTATAAAGACAAAAGTTTCACCGGCGGACGGTGGGATGCGGTCACCAGACAGGATGCCGAACGTGTGCTGACGGGGCTTGCCTCGGCGCAGGACATGATCGATAACGCCCGGCCGTCATTCGACAACCCTGCGCTGCTGACGCGTGAATTGAACTGGTCGATCGGGATGACGCGCTGGGTCTGCGAGCGCGTCTGCGAAGGCACGGCTCTGGATTCATCAACGCCCGCCGATTGGCGCTCAAGTGCCAAGCCCGGCGCGGACACGGCGTTTGAGGAATTGGTCGCCGAATACAAGGCGCTATGGCTTCAGCGTTGCAGGCCCGGGGGGCTGGCCGATTCGGTCGCAAAACTGTCGAGTGTCACACTCGCGCAGGAGGAATCATCGGTCGTCATTTGACCGTGGTAGGGCGGGGTATTTGTTATCCAACGGGAGTCTGACCGATGTTTAAGAAGATGATCGTTGCGGCGGGCGTGTCGGCGATGTTTCTCACTTACGCGGCCGACGCGCGGCAGATCGAGTGGTCCGGCTATACCTGGAACGTCCGAACCAGCGGCAGCCAGTTGCAGGGCCCCGGGCCGAACCTTTTCTCTGACGGCACGCAGAGCGTGTGGGTCGATGGCAACGGCGACCTGCACCTGAAGATCCGCCAGGCCACCAACGGCAAGTGGTACGCCGCCGAGATCGATATGACCGAGTCCCTGAGCTTCGGCACCTACGAGTGGGAGCTGTCCAGCCGGTACGACCTGTTTTCCCCCGATGCCGTCGCCGGGATGTTCACCTACCTGGACCCCCAGTCCGTCGCGAACCAGACCAGCGGGTCGGTGGGCAACGGGATCGGCGACACCCCGCACGAGATCGACATCGAGATGACCGGCGCCTGGGGCAGCGCCAATCTTTACATGACCACACACGACCCGGACGTTCAGTCGCCTTCCAAGAATTTCTACCAGGCGCTCACCGGCGATTTCACCACGCACCGTTTCACTTGGGCACCCGACTCAATCAAGTGGAACAGCTACAACGGCCACGTCGCAGGTGTCGCCAACCCGCCGAACCCCATTGTCGAGCAACGCCCCGGCGCGAACAACGGCAACCCGGCCGAGTTCCTTTATACCGGCCCGATCATCCCCGAAGACCTCAACGAGATACCCATCATCAACTTCTGGCTCACCGGCCCCAACGCCAGTGTCAACGGCCCCGCGAACGGGCTTGAGCAGGAACTGATCATCCACAGCTTCACCTACACGCCGCTCGCTACGGAACCTGAACCGATCCCCGGCGACATCAACGGCGACGGGTTCGTTGGTATCGCCGACCTGAATATCGTCCTGGGTAACTGGAACGCCGGCACACCGCCCGCGGCCGGCAACCCATCCATCCCCGAACCCGCTACGGTGTTAGTGTGGGGCGCAGGATGCGGGTGCTTGAGCCTGCGCCGTCGCTTGAAGGGGTAGCCCCGTGTGACTCTGAATGGCCGGTGTTTCCATCCGTCCAGGGCCTGCGCCTCTGACACATGACACAAGACTTTCAGGCATATCGATGGTCTGTTTGAGGTGACAGGGCAGGCCGATTGGCCGGGTTTGGGCGGGGGGATTATGCTTTAGGCATGAATGCGGCTGTCTTCCTCGATCGGGACAACACGCTGATCCACAACGACGGCGACCTGGGCGATCCGGCCGAGGTCCGGCTGATCCAGGGCGTCGCCAGCGCGGTCGCCTCGCTTTGTGGCTTAGGTTACAAGATCGTGGTCGTCACCAATCAGGGCGGTGTTGCACGCGGTAAATACACCGAAGAAGATGTTCAGGCCGTCAACCAGCGCATCAGCGACCTGCTCGCCGCCGGCGCCAACGGCGCGAAGATCGATCGCTACTACTACTGCCCGTACCACCCGGACGGCTCGGTCTCCCGCTACCGCAAGGAACATCCTAACCGCAAGCCAGCGCCGGGCATGCTGCTCGAAGCGGCACGCGATATGGGATTGGACCTTGCCCAGAGCTGGACGATCGGCGACCAGGTACGCGATATCCAGGCGGGGCTGGCGGCGGGCACGCGCGCGATCCTGCTCCGCCAGGACGCCGACCGGCTCAAGCCCTTCGACCCGCGTCAGCACCCGGGGCTGACCGACCAGTCGGGTGGCGAGAAAGACAAGGCCACGCCCGATTTTTATGCCCGCAACCTCGTCGAGGCCGTACGCATCGTGGCCCAGCAGCGCAAGCCGGAATCGAGTGAGCAAATCCACCGTTCGGGCCCGCCGCAACGCAAGTGGGATGCCGCCGCCGTCGCCAAGCTGCAACGTGAGCGTCAGGCCGCGCGTGAAGAACAGGCCGCTGCCGAGTCAACTGCTGAGCGAACCGCGACCGCCACGCAGGTCAAGGCCGCGCTGGCTGCACGCAGCGAACCTAAGCCGTTTCGGCCCTGGAACGTGCCGGTCGCCGATATTGATGAATCGGACGATACGGATCAGGACGCGCAAGCAACCGCACAGCCCGAACCCGTGGCCACACCCGCGCCTGCGCCGGCGCGTGAACCCGCCCCGGCACCCGCGCCCGTCGCGCCAAGGGAACCGCAAACCAGCGCCGCCGACGACAAGACATTACGCCTGATCCTCCAGGAATTGCGCAGTCAGCGCGGCATCGGGGAAGAGTTTTCCTACACGCGGATCATGGCCATCGTGCTCCAGACCGTCGCCGGCGCGTGCCTGCTCGGCGCGTTCTGGCTGGGGTCGGCCGACGCCGTGGTTTTCCTGAGGCTGATCGGTTCGGCCATCCTCGCCCAACTTGCTGTCATCACCGCGCTGCTCTGGGACCGCCGCTGACAGCTCTACCGATATCCCCGCGTTGGTATACTTGCCACGATGCACGCGGACCCGAACATTAAGGACGCTAAACGCCTGCTGGTTGTCATGCCGACCTGGCTGGGCGATTGCGTGATGGCGATGCCGACGCTGCGGGCATTGCGCAGTCTCTATCCCGGGGCGCATATCACTGCGCTCGTCGGCGCGAACGTCAAGCCGATCATCGACCCCAACCCGTGGGTCAACCGGGTCGTGACCGCGCGCGTCCGCTCGCATGGCAAGACCGCTGCCAAGCCCGGCGGCCCGATCCGTCTCGCCGCACGCCTCGCCGCCGGCAAGTTCGATACCGCCGTGATCCTGCCCAACAGTTTCCGCAGCGCGCTGTTGACCAAGCTGGCCAAGATACCGCGTCGAATCGGCTACGACCGCGACGGCAGGGGGATGCTGTTGACCGACCTTTTAATCGCAAGACGCACGGTGCAGGGCTACGTCCCCGTGCCTACGCGCGATTACTACCTGGGACTCACCCGATACATGGGCAGCGTCGATCCCGACCCGGCGATGCAGCTCTTCACCCGCCCGGAAGATGATGCGCAGGCCGATGACTTGCTGCGCAAGGGCGGCTACGACCCGGCGTCGGGCCGAAAGCTGCTGCTGCTCAATCCGGGGGCGAATTACGGGGACGCGAAGATGTGGTTCCCCGACCGGTTCGCGGGCGTGGCCGACCGCTGCGCGCAAGAGCTGGGTGTGTTTGTCGCGGTCAACGGATCGCCTAAGGAGCGCGCGATCCTCGACGAGGTGATTGCCGCCGCGAAGACGCCGATCCTGGACCTTTCGGCGGCGGGCATGACGTTGAACCTGTTAAAGAGCATCGTCCGCCGGGCCTCTGTGATGGTGACCAACGACACCGGGCCGCGCCACGTCGCCGCCGCGATGGGCACGCCGGTCGTCACGATCTTTGGACCCACCGACCCGGCGTGGACGGAAATCGGTTTCGACGCCGAGCGGCAGGTGATGGAAAAAGTCTTCTGCGGCCCGTGCCAGAAGAAAAAGTGCCCGCTGGACCACCGCTGTATGACGCGCATCGACGTCGACCGCGTAGCCAAAGAGGCGATCGAACTGATCGGGCGTGTGGGGGCCGGCGCGTGAGCGAGGCCGACTTATCCCCGATGAAGATCGCGATCGTGATCGAGAGCTTCGATCCGCATGCCGGCGGGCTGGAGCGATCGACCGCGCAGATCGCGACCGAACTGGCGGAGCGCGGGCATGCCGTGACGCTGTTGGCGGGGCGTTGCAAAAAACCGGATTGCCTGCCGGGCGTGACGATCCTTGCGATGGCGCGGCGTAAAAGCTCATCGGCACTCCGGCTGTTCCTGTTTTCGCGCTGGGCGGCCAAGCAACTTCAAGAGGGGGGCTACGATACCAGCCTGTCGATGACGACCGCCGTGGCGGCGCGCGTGATCCAGCCCCGGGGCGGCACAACCAAAGAAACGCTCAACCGTAACATCGCGATGCGCCCCTCGCCGCTGACACGCATCGGCAAGCGCATCGGCGTGTGGCTCAGCCCCAAGCATCAACTCCTGCTGGCGCTGGAGAAACGCGCGCTGAATGATCCGGGCCTGGTGAAAGTCGCCGCGGTCAGCCGCTATGTCTGCGATCAGGTGGAAAAGCAATATGGCCTGCCCGCCGAGAAGGTTGAGCTAATTCCTAACGCTGCGGTAATGCCGAAGGTTGATGATGAGCAGCGTGCCGAATGGCGTAAGCGCATCCGCGACAGCTTCAAGATTTCCGATGACACGACCGTGTTTCTGTTCGCCGCGATCAATCCCCGGCTCAAGGGGTTCACGCCGTTGATGCTGGCGCTGGCGCACCTCAAGGAACGCCATGTGCCGGCGATGGTATTGTTGGCGGGGGACTTCTGGCATCAACACAACCGTGAGGCCGAGCAGCGGGGCGTGCGCGACCGGGTCTGCTTCCTCCGGCACACGCGCCAGATCGAGGCGCTCTACTCGGCCGCCGATGTGACGGTCCAACCGACTTTCTACGACCCGGCGAGCAAGGTCGTGATCGAATCGCTGATGATGGGTGTGTCCGCGATCAGCACCGCCTACAACGGCGCGAGCGACCTCATCTCGCCGGCGGACGGGCCTTCCCGTGGCCGGGTGATCCCCGACCCCGCCGACGCCGTGGCCCTGGCCGACGCGATGCAGGCCCTGGCCGATCCGGCGGAGCGTGAAAGCTGCCGGGCGGCCTGTGTCGGCCTTGAATCGGGCCTGTCGATGGCCGGGCACGTGGACCTGCTGAAACGGCTGCTCTGGGATTCCCGGGGCCAGATTCGCCCAAACCCTGCCCCGGAAGTGTGATACGGGGATTCTGGACGGCTTGGTTATGGAGCCTTCCAGGCCGCCCCGGCCCCGACGGATTTGCAACAACCCGCCCGGCAGACCTATACTACCCGGCTCGTAATAATCGGTTATACACCCGGAACCCCCCGGTATCCCTCGGACCACCGGACCTCGGAACTGTCAGACATGCCCACGATCAACCAGCTCGTCCGCAACCCCCGCCGCAAGCCCTCGGTCAAGTCCAAGGTCAAGGACCTTGACGCGTGCCCGCAGAAGCGCGGTGTGTGTTTGCAGGTCAAGACCGTCACCCCGAAGAAGCCCAACTCCGCGTTGCGTAAGGTCTGCCGTGTGCGCCTTTCCAACGGTAAGGAAGTCTCGGCCTACATCGGCGGCGAAGGCCACAACCTTCAGGAACACAGCATCGTGCTCGTCCGCGGCGGCCGTGTCCGCGACCTCCCCGGTGTGCGTTACCACGTCGTCCGCGGTTCGCTGGACAGCCTCGGCGTTGACGGCCGTAAGCGCGGCCGGTCGAAGTACGGCGTCAAGAAGTCGAAGGGCTAAAAAGCCATTAGCCGTTAGCTGTTAGCCTTTAGCTTAAGGCAAGCAACGGTTGGCTGATCGCGATACGTTCATTCGATTTTTTAGTTTCATCATTGTTCGGCAAGTAATCGTCGGGCCGCGTCGGCCGCGACGGTGAACGATGGGTGTCAAGTTCTTAGCTAATGGCTAAATGCTAACGGCTAATGGCTCCACTCAGACGAGCCGACGGAAAGGATCGCCCCCATGGGCAGCAGAATCACCAAAGCAGAACAGCAGCTCAAACCCGACCCGCGCTACGGCGACAAGGTCCTGTCCCGTTTCATCAACTGCGTGATGAAGGACGGCAAGAAGTCCGTCGCGCAGCGCGTCGTTTACGATGCCCTCGACGAGATCGAGAAGCGCACCAAGGGCGACCCGTCGGCCATCGAAATCTTCCGTATGGCGATCGCCAACGTCCGGCCCGAGGTCGAGGTCCGCTCCAAGCGCGTCGGCGGCACCAACTACCAGGTGCCCATGCAGGTCAACCGCCGCCGCCAGCAGTCGCTGACCTTCCGCTGGATCATCGGCGCCGCCCGCAGCGAATCCGGTAAGCCGATGTACATGCGGCTCGCCCGTGAACTCATGGACGCCTCCCGCAAGGAAGGCAAGGCCATGAGCACCCGCGACCAGGTCCACCGCATGGCAGACGCCAACAAGGCCTTCGCCCACTTCGCGTGGTAAGAAGACCTAGGCTCAATTAAACAAACCTCTAACGCCCCGGCACGATGCCGGGGCGTTTTTTATAGCTTTATTTGGAATTAGGCTAACAATCCGCTCTCGAAAGTATTGATAGTAATGCCGTGTTATTATATAATTCCTTCTCGGCCGAGTTCCGCACCCGGCCCCCGTGCTCCCACACGGCTCTCTTATTTTCTGGAGGTATGAGATGCGGTTGCATAACCCGGTGGACCTGGCCGGCCTCTCCCGTCGGCTCGGTGTGTTTTGTTTGTTACTCATAGCTTTTGGATCGAGTGCGGTGTCCGCGGCGGTCATCAACACCGCCGACCCATTTCTGGGGGTGACGCATTACCAGATCATCGAAGCGGACGACGGCTCGACCCTCGGGGCCGGGCTTTTCAACCTGCCGCGTCCCGTCGTCATCAACATCATGGAGATCGACCCGACCGCCCCCGGCGTCAGTTTCCTCATGCAACCGGGCAACGGCGCGGACCCCGGCGAGGTCACACGCACTACCACGGGTGCGTTTGTGAACAGCATCGGGGCGCAGATCGGCATCAACGGCGACTTCTACGACACCAGCCCGCCGTACACGCCTTCCGGCGGCAACTATTACACCGACGTCGTGCACACCGGCGTTTCCAACGGCGTGGGGTACTCCCCCAGCAGCAGCGGCAACGAACACATCTTCAACATCTCAAGCGACAACGTCGCCCGGGTCCTGACCTCCGGCGGCGCGGGCACATTCACCACCGACCAGGGCGTCACTCTCTATAACGCCATCGGCGGCAACCAGCGACTCGTGCAGAACGGCAACAACGTCACGCCGAACGACAGCTACACCACCGCGCTGAACCCGCACACCGCGATCGGCGTTACCTTCGACGGCCACGTGATCCTGATGACCGTGGACGGGCGGCAGGGCACTTACAGTTCCGGCATGCGCACGGATGAGATGGCGGACCTGCTGATCGATTACTTCAATGTCAAAGCCGCGATCAACCTCGACGGCGGCGGCTCGACCACGATGGTGATGGACGACAGCAACGACGGGTTGAGTAATTCCCGCACGATCAACAGCCCAAGCGACGGCTCCACTGCGGCCCAGGCGGGGTATCAACGCCTGGTTGCGAACAACTTCGCGGTCTTCGCCACGCCCAACCCCGGATACGTCCCACTGCCACAACCCGCCCGCCCGACCGTCCCCGGGCCGGTGCCCGTATTGACCGAGTTGACCCTGTTCGATGAGTTCGAAGGATCGAAAAGCCACTTCACCGCACCGCCCAGCCAGGCGTCGATCTCGCAGAACATCGCCGCGAGTTCCGCATCCACGATCGACACACAATACGCGCATCAGGGCGATTCTTCCTTGCGGCTGGATATCGACAGCACCGGGGACACGCCGGAACGGATGCAGCTACGGTTCATCTCCGGCGGATCGTTCCCCACCAACAATGTCCACGGCGGCATGGCGATGGGCGATGAGGGCTACGTCGGCTTTTTCCTGCGGCTCGAGCCGGGCGCGGACCCGCTCTATGTCTCGATCGTGCTGGATGACGGCTCGGTGGTCCGTGCCTATACGGAGCAATCCCAGTTCCGGCCGGTCATCGCGGACGGCGGCTGGCACCTCTACCAATTCGACCTGGGTGACGACCTTGAGTGGGATACTTTCCAGGGTGGAGACGGCCAGATCGGCGGGCCCAACGCCTTCATCGACGCCATCTACTTCAGCTCCGCGCCTGCCAACTCCGGCGGCTCGAACTGGTCCGGGAGCATCTGGCTCGACACCGTTGCCTACAACCCACACGGGGATTTAAGCAGCCTCGTCCCCGAGCCGGGCTCGGCCTTGGTGGCGTTGCTCGGTTTCACGGGCCTGATGCGGCGGGGCCGGGGGGCAACCGGTGGAACCCGGTTTTCTTGACCCCGGCGGGCCTTTGGGCTACACTATCCGGCTACAAAATCCAGCGTCTTATCCAGAGTGGCAGAGGGAATGGGCCCTGTGAAGCCACCGCAACCGTTCGAGGCACCGCCTCGGAGCAGGTGCGAACTCCCGCCCGGCATTGCGACCGGGGAAGATAAGAAGCGGCCAGGACTTTACCCGTAAAGCCATGCCCCTTCTTGTCATTGATAAGAAGGGGTTTTTTTGTTGGCTTTATGCCTCGCTGGCGGCGTGTCGGCGGGGCGGGAAATCATTAGGGCGGAACATCCCCATGAGTTACGTCAAAGCACTGCAGTGTAAAGAGTGTCACGCGGAGTACGGCCTCAAGCCGTTGACCGTCTGCGACAACGACTTCGGCCCGTTGGAGATCGCCTACGACTACGAGAAGATGAAGGGCAAGGTCACGCGTGCTTCGATCGAGGCCGGGCCGCGTTCGCTGTGGCGTTACAAGGACCTTCTGCCGATCGAGGGCGAACCCAAGGCAGGGTTCAACTCCGGCTTCACCCCGCTGATCAAGGCCGACCGCCTCGCCGCCGAGCTGGGCGTCAAAGAGCTTTACATCAAAGACGACAGCGCCAACTACCCGTCGTTCTCTTACAAGGACCGTGTCGTGTCGGTCGCGCTGACCAAGGCGGTCGAGTTCGACTTCGACACCGTCGGCTGCGCCTCCACGGGCAATCTCGCACACAGCGTCGCCGCCCACGCCGCCGCCGCCGGCTTGCGGGCCTGTGTGATGATCCCGCACGACCTGGAAGAGGGCAAGATCGTCGCGACGCTCTCGTTCGGCCCGCGCATGTTCCGCATCAAGGGTAACTACGACGACGTCAACCGCCTCTGCTCGCAGATCGCGGACAAATACAACTGGGCGATCGTCAACGTCAACCTCCGCCCGTACTACACCGAAGGCGCAAAAACGCACGGCTTCGAGATCGCCGAGCAGCTCGGCTGGAAGCTGCCGCAGCACACCGTCTCCCCGGTCGCCGGCGGCACGATCCTGCCGAAGATCTGGAAGGCCTATCAGGAGTTCATTACGCTCGGCCTGGTCGAGGACAACAAGCCGAAGATGTACGGTGCCCAGGCCGACGGCTGCAACCCGATCGTCAAAGCGCTCCGCGACGGCTCCGAGCTGTTCCACCCGCAGAAGCCGGACACGATCGCCAAGAGCATCGCCATCGGCAACCCGGCCGACGGGTATTACGTCATCAAGGTTATCAAGGAGTCCGGCGGGTTCGGCGAATCCGCGAGTGACCAGGAGATCCTAGACGCGGTCAAGCTGCTCGGGCGCACGCAGGGCATCTTCACCGAGCCGGCCGGCGGTACCACGCTCGCCTGCGCGATCAAGTTGATCCAGTCCGGCCGCATCCCCCGCGACGAATCCATCTGTGTCTGCATTACCGGCAACGGGCTGAAGACCGTCGAGGTCATGCAGGGCCAGTTCGCCGCCAACCCCACCATCAACGCGAAGATGTCCGAGTTCGACGAACTCGTCAAGCAGATGGAAGAGACCCACCCCAGCGCCACACCCGCGGCCGCCGCAAAGTAACACTCAATCAAAGCAAGCATCAAGCGAGAATCAGACATGGCAGACACCGTTACCGTCCGTATCCCCACCGCGCTGCGCCCGCAGGTCGGCGACCAGGAATCGTTGGCCGTAGCCGGCGACACCGTCGGCGCGGTCCTCGGTTCGCTCAACAGCGACTACCCCGAGTTCGGCAAACGCCTCTATAAATCCGAGAACGAGATCAACCGCTTCATCAACGTCTACGTCAACGATGAGGACATCCGTTTTCTGGACAACCTCAACACGGCCCTGAAACCCGGTGACGAAGTCTCCATCGTCCCCGCGATCGCGGGAGGGTAAACCACTATGTCCAAGATCACTAGTAAATCCTGGTTGACTTTCGAGGGCGGCAAACAGAACGAGCCGTGCCTGTGGAAGATGGCGACGCGGTTCCCGGGCGTGATGTTCGATATCCGCCAGGCGAGCGTGCAGAAGGACATCGGCATCATGGCCGTGCTTTTTGAGGGCGACGAAGACGAGGTCAAGGCCGCGCAGGAATACCTCAAGGAGCAGGGCGTCCGGGTCGACCCGGTCGAGGGCGGCAGCAACGTCGCGGGATAACCAGCGATCCAGGCAGGAGGCCAGACCATGCCCTTTGAGATCAGGCCGTACCAGGAACCGGACATCACGAACGTGGTCACGCTGTGGGAGCGATGCGGGCTGGTGGTGCCGCAGAACGATCCGCACAAAGACATCGCCGCGAAGATCAGGTTTCAGCCAGAGCTGTTCCTGATCGCCCAGCTCGACTGGCAGTTGGTCGGGACGGTGATGGCGGGTTACGAAGGGCACCGCGGCTGGCTGAATTACCTGGCCGTCGACCCCGAGCACCAGCGTAAAGGTTACGGCCGGCTGCTGGTCGAGGCGGCGGAGCACAAGCTCGCGGAGCTGGGTTGCCCGAAGGTAAACCTGCAGATACGCGGTTCCAACAAACAGGCGTTGGCCTTCTACCGGGCGATCGGATACGTCACGGAAGACCGCATCGGGATGGGCAAACGGATCGAGTTGCCGGAAGAATCAGAGTAAGAACGAAAGCTGAAGAATCAACGATGAGCCAGGATTTAGAACGTTATCACCGTCAGATGCTCCTGCCCGGGTTCGGGGAAGAAGGGCAACGCAAACTTTTGAACGCCAAGGTCCTTGTCGTCGGCTGCGGCGCGCTGGGCACGGTGATCGCCAACATGCTCGCCCGCGCCGGCGTCGGGCACCTGGTCATCGTGGACCGTGACTTCATCGAGATCACCAACCTCCAGCGGCAGGTGCTCTTCGATGAGAACGACGTCAGGGAAGCGATCCCCAAGGCCGAGGCCGCCAAACGCAAGATCGCGCAGATCAACTCGCAGGTGAAGGTCGAGGCGATCGTCGATGACGTGAACCACACCAACATCGAGAAGCTAGCCACCGGCCTGCCGGGCGTCGGCAAGGTCGACCTGATCATGGACGGCGTCGACAACTTCGAGACGCGCTACCTCGCCAACGACGTCGCGGTGAAGCACGGCATCCCGTACGTCTACGGCGGCGCGGTCGGCACGGTCGGCGCTTCCTACGCGATCCTGCCCCACACGGTCGCCCCGGGCGAGACTGGCGAAACCGAGTGGGAAAAGACCGGCAAAGCCACGCCGTGTCTCCGCTGTATTTTCGAGCAGGCCCCGCCCCCGGGCGTGAACCCGACGTGCGACACCGCCGGCGTGATCGGCCCGGCCGTCTCGATCGTGTCCAATTATCAGGTCGCCGAGGCCCTGAAAATCCTCACCGGCAACCTCGACGTGGTCAGCCCGACCATGCTCAACCTCGACCTCTGGGCCAACACGATCAAGCAGTTCAAGGTCGCGCGTGCTTACGATGTCGGCGAGTGCGAGTGCTGCAAGAAGCGCAACTTCGAGTTCCTCGACGGGAAGTTCGGCAGCTCGACTACGACGCTCTGCGGCCGTAATGCCGTGCAGCTTTCGCAGAAAGCCAACGGTCAGAAGATGGACTTTAGCGAGATCGCTAAACGGCTCGAATCCCACGGCAAGGTCACGGCCAACAAGTTCATGCTCCGTGCCGACATCACCGACAACGGCGAGCCGTACGAACTGACCCTGTTCAGCGATGGCCGGGCGATCGTCAAGGGCACCAAGCACGCCAACGTCGCCAAGAGCATCTACGCGAAGTATGTGGGGGCGTGAGGTAACTCGCCAGTACTCCCAACCAATCAACAAAGAACTTCAAACGGAAATACACCATGTCTACCGCAATCGATGGCCTGCTCTTCGCCTGGAAGAAGAACCTGGAATACGGCCAGAAGCTCGTCGCCGATTTGTCGGACGAACAGATGGCCAAGCAACCCGCGCCGGGGACGAACCATCCAGCCTGGGTGCTCAGTCACCTCAACGCGTACCTCCCCGTGATCGAATATGTGATCAAGGGCGAGTCGTTCGACGATCCCAAGGACCACCCGTTCGGCATGCAGAGCAAGCCCGTGGCCGACCGGTCTGTGTACGCGTCGAAGGACGAACTGGTTGCTGCGTTTGTTACCGGGCACGAGCGGGTCGAGAAGGCGCTGCGTGAAGCGGGGGACGCGGTGTGGGCCAAGCCGGTCTCGCTGCCGCGCTGGCAGAAGCCGATGCCGACCGCCGCGATCGCGCTGCCTTACCTGATGCTCGTCCACGAAAACACCCACTTCGGCCAGGTCAGCGCCTGGCGTCGTGTGCAGGGATTGCCAAGCGTATGAGCGACCGGATGATCTATTTCGATAACGCCGCGACGAGTTTTCCCAAAGCGCCGGGCGTGAACGAAGCGATGGCGAAGTTTCTCGCCGAGGACGCCGCCAACCCCGGGCGCGCCGGGCACCGGATGGCCGTCAAGGCCGAGCAGATGCTCGATGGCGTCCGGCTGAAGCTCGCGCGGCTGTTCGAGGCGGACGAGCCGCACCGCATGGTCTTCGCGCTCAACGGCACCGATGCGCTGAACATGGCGATCAAGGGCGTGCTGGGCCTCGGAAGTGATGGGGTGAATGGCGATTTGCCGCACGTCATCACGACGGACCTTGAGCACAACTCTGTCAGCCGGCCTTTGCAGGCGATGGCCGACCGCAAGGCGATCGAACTGACGCGGATCACGTTTGATGATGACGGGTTTGTTGACCCCGAGGATTTCCGCAAGGCGATCAAGCCGAACACGCGGCTGATCGTGATGACGCACGCCTCGAACGTGCTGGGCACGATCCAGGACGCCGCCGCGATCGGCGCAATCGCGCGCGAGCACGACATCCTGTTCTGTCTTGATGCGGCGCAGACGGCGGGCGTGCTGCCGGTGTCGGTCAAACAGATGCATATCGACCTGCTGGCGATGCCGGGGCACAAGTCGCTGCTCGGTCCGACCGGGACCGGTGCGCTCTATGTTGGCGAACGCTGCCCGGCGTCTTCGCTGGTCGTTGATGACAAAACACGACTCAATCCGTGGCGTGAGGGCGGCACGGGCGGCGATAGCTCGACACCGACGCAGCCCGCCGAGTTCCCGCATTACCTTGAGGGCGGCACACCTAATACCGTCGGTCTGGCAGGACTTGGCGCTGGTATCGACTACGTCAACCAGCAGGGCGTCGGCGCCGCGCTCAAGCACGAGCAGGCGATGGTGCAAAAGATCATCGACCGGTTCTCCGGCGACGAGCGATTCACCGTCTTCGGCACGCCCGACGCCACACGCCGGGTCGGGACGGTGTCGCTGAATATCAACGGGTTCGACGCCCCGGACGTCGGCTCGATCCTCGATGACAGCTTCGGGATCGCCGTCCGCCCGGGCCTGCACTGTGCGCCGTATACGCACCGCCGGCTGGGCACCTTCCCCGACGGGGCGGTACGCGTCAGCCCGGGGGCGTTCAACACGGATGAGGAACTGGATCAACTCATTGATGCGTTCGATCAGATCGCGGGCTGAATCAATCCACTTATCTTGCGCATAAAAGAAGCCCACGCTTAGAAAACGTGGGCTTCGGTGGGTAGTGGGACCTGATTGCTCAGGCTAGATCAATACTCCATCGACAGGCCGAACGTCGCGTAGACGCTGGTGTCGTCGTCGCCGGTACCGAAGGCGGCGCTGATGTCTTCAGCGCTGTCGCCCAGGAAGATGGCGTGAACGCCGATGCTGGCGGTCCAGGCGCCGTAGTCGGCGGGGATCAGGCCGTCCAGCGGGGTGCTGAGAACGGCACCGATGTCGAAGAACCCGAAGGTGTCGTCGTCGCCCGTGCCGTCTTCGTAGTAATCATCCAGGCCCAGGCCCAGGGTCATCGGGATCGACAGGGTCACGGGTGCGTTGCCGCTGCCCAGGACGTCCTCGACGGTCGGTTCGAGCGAGATGCCCAGGTATGTGCCCTTTTCCGTACCCGCATCGGAGCCGCCGTCGGTTTCGACCGCCAGCGTGAAGCTGGGGCTCAGGCAGGCGGGCAGGTCCCACGCGGTGACGTCGATGTCGAGGGTGAAATCGACTTCTTCAGCGAAGATGTCGCCGCCGGCGGGGTTGTACAGGACGACGTAGCTGACGCCGACGGAGATCGCGCCCATCTCGGCGCCGACCCCGGCGTAGAAGTCGGATTCATACCAGGCATCGCCGGGTGTCGCGTCCTGGACGCTGTTCCACAGGCCGACCGAACCGGTGAGGGTCAGGTCGTCACTGGAGTAGAGTTCAAAGGTCGCGTCAACCCACGGCTGAAGGATCAGGCCTTCGTTTTCCTGACCGATACCGCGGAACCAGTATTCGGTGGTGACATCGAAACCGGTGGAGAAGGCGACCTTGCCGGAGTTGACCGGGGGTGCGTCCTGAGCTTGAGCGGAAGATGTGCCCGTCAGGGCTACCGTGCCCGCAGCAAGAATCATCGGCAGTGTTCCGGTGTGCTTGAGAATAACGCATTGGCTGTCATGAGTCTGCTTTCCTTATTTGTTGGCTTGGCCAAGTGGGAAATTCCTGATCGATCGTTTCTAGACGATCTTCCTATTGTACTGTTTGCAAGGATCGTGCCAGTCATGATGACTAATCGGCTAATCACGCCGTGAATCCTAAAGCAAAGTGATATATACGTCCAACTAAGGCCTGGCAAGCAGAATTTAATATCGTTCCCGATGTGGTGGGACAAATGGATCGCCTATTTTCTAGGCAGGAAAAGTATTATTAGACGTGGAATGCACAATCAGGTGGCAGCGTCATGGGCAATAAATCACGCCGGGGACAGCCCACGGTGCAGGTCCTGGACCCGTTGGGATTGGGCACGGCGGACGTTGTCCAACGTGATCCGTGCGATCTTGTAGCTGGGCTGGTCCTCCGGGCTGAGCCGGCAGTGCTCCTGAATCAGGCCGTAAAGAAACTTGAATGCGTCCCTTGGCTGCTGCATCTGGTCCAGGGCGTCGATTACCGCGTCGCGCGAAACATCCTCGGCGAACAGGTCCATCAACTGCACCGGCTGGCCCGGTTGCGATTTCGTATCCGGCCCCTGACACGCTCGCAGCCGGGTCGTACACACGTCATACAGCGTCGCGCCCGACCAGGTGAGCCGATCGACCAGGTGCTGCTTGTCGAGCCGCGCCTCCTCGAAGAACGCAGGCGATTCACGGTGAACCATGTGACGAAGCTCGATGGGCAGCAGCAGCTTGACGCCCACAGCTTTCTGCTGGAGGAACTTGTTGTCCAGCATCGGCCAGATGACCGCGCGCATCCGGTCGGCCCGGCCGTGCACAAGCGTCGGTTCATCGACCCGGTCCACCAGCACGGTCAAACCCGCGTACCCCAGCCCACCGAGCAGCTCGATGAACCGGCTGGTGAGTTGGTAGCGGTTGTCACTGGCATCTTTCCCGTTGTCCGTCGGCAGAGGCTGGCCCGACAGCCCGGAACTCCCGAGTTCCTCGAACATCGCGGACAGGTCCGCGTGCGTGCGTTTCACCGCCGGCATCTGCGCGAGTACCCGCCTACACAACGAACGTCTGGTGTAATACGTCACGGCCCCGGTGACGCCGAAGATCAAAGCCGCCGCCAGGCTAAGGCCCAGGCCCAAAAGCAGCCATTGCCCATATTCGTTTTCACCCTGGAAAGACCTAAGCAGGTGCGTGAAGCCCAAGCCCACCGCAGCAAGGATCGACACCGACGCGCCGACCCACGCCCAGGGCACCGGCCGAAGCCAACCCAAACCCAACCGGCTGCGCAGCCGACGCCAACGGTTCACCACCGACCCCGTACGTGGCTGGTCATACAACGCCGACAACACCGCGAGGTTGACCCGCGTCTGCTTCGGCAGCTTCCGCAGCATCTTCTTCAGTTCGCGCGGGTTGTGTGCCGGCTGCGTGGAGGCGGTCGGGTCGGCCGGTTGCTCGCCGAGGATCGCGTCGTTCAGCAGCGTCACCGCGATCGACAGGATCGCGTCCTGGTGGTCCGCCAGCCGAAGTTCATTCAGCGCCGCCTCGGCGTTGCCGCCGCAGGAAGCCAGCAGTTGATCCAGTACGGGGTTCAGGTCGTCATAGGGCACGACCAGCACCAGCCTGCCGGGGTTCTCGGCGTTATGTTTGGCGACCTGGTTGGCGATCATCATGCGGATCGCCGTTTTGCCGCTGCCTTTTTCGCCGAAGACCACGCTCGTGCCCGGCCGATCGACCTTGCCCAGCACCTTGGCGAACTCAGGGTGTGACAGCTCGGTCTCGATCAGGCGGTCGAAGACCGGGTCGAGCCGGGCCTCTTCCGCGCCGAAGGGGTTTTCCGCGATGCCGTAGTGGGCTAAGAAGGTGTCGATCTTCATCCGATAGCTTTCCCATCGAGCCTGATGCGGGCGTGCGGGCCGGGGCCTGCCCCTATAGACTATCGGCCAATGAGCATCCGCCCAAATCGGGATCAGCACAAAACTTCCGGCCCGATGCCGGGAAACGCACGATCCCAAGGACCCCGCGTCGCGTGATAACGGATATGACGATCAGCCAACCCGATCCCAAATCCTTCGAGCAGCTTGCCCAGGCCCCGTCCACGGCCGGGCGGCGCGTGCTCGTGCCGATGTTCCGCAGGCTCTTCAGCGACGCCCTCACGCCGGTGCTGGCCTACCGTAGATTGGTCCGGCCCGACGACCGCATGGCCCCCAGCTTCCTGCTCGAATCCGTCGTCGGTGGCGACAAGATCGGGCGCTACAGCTACCTCGGCGCCCAACCCATCGCCGAGGTGATCGCACGCGGCTACGACGTGGAGTACCGCGACCACCGGAACAAAACCAAGTCCAAAACATTCCGCAGCGACGACCCGCTCCTGGAGATGGACCGGATCACGAGCAAGTGGGAACTGAAAAACCTCCCCGGCCTGCCGGAGTTCACCGGCGGGTGGGTCGGCTACGCCGGGTACGACACCGTGCGTTATCTGGAAGGCGAAGTCCTCCCCTCGCCGCCGCCGGACGACCGGAACCTGCCCGACCTGCACATGCAGCTCTACAACGATGTGGTCGTTTTCGACCAGGCGCAGAAGGCGGTGCTGGTCATCACGCACGTCCTGCCGGATGAATATGGCTCGATAGATGAAGCATACAAAGTGGGGCAGAAACGGCTGGATGAGTTGTGTAAGCGCCTGCTGCAACCGCACGCCGACGAACGCGGCCTGGAACTGCCCGCCGGGCACATCGACCTCGCCTCGCCGCCGCGCAAGCTGCCGACCAGCACTCTGGGTGACGGCGGCTACCAGAAAGCCGTCGAGGCTTGCAAGCAATACATCGGGGCTGGCGATGCGTTTCAGATCGTGCCCAGCCAGCGTTTTGACCTGACGACGAAGGTCGATCCGTTTGATATCTACCGTTCGCTGCGTGTGGTGAACCTGTCGCCTTACATGTTCTACCTGCAGATCGAAGGCGGGATGCTCGTTGGTTCCAGCCCGGAGATATTGTGCAAGGTCGAAGGCGATTCTGTGACCAGCCGCCCGCTCGCCGGTACGCGCCGCCGGGGGCAGGGACCGTGCCGAGGACGAGGCGCTGGAGCAGGAACTATTAGCCGACCCGAAAGACCGGGCCGAGCACATCATGCTGCGGGACCTGCACCGTAATGATGTCGGTCGTGTCGCCGTGCCGGGTTCGACTCGCTGGATGGAGTTGCTGGTGGTCGAGCGGTACAGCCACGATGCACATTTTCCGACGGTGACCGGCCGGCTGCGCGAGGGGCTTAGCGCCTGGGACGCGCTGCGCGTGACGCTGCCGGTGGGGACGGTCAGCGGCGCGCCGAAGGTGCGTGCGATGCAGATCATCGACGAGTTGGAAAAGACCCGTCGTGGCCCTTACGCCGGGGCCGTGGGTTACGCCGACTTCAGCGGGAACCTGGACATGGCGATCGCGCTGCGGACGATGGTCATCATGCCCGCGGTAGGGGGGCAGTGGAGCGTCCACCTCCAGGCCGGCGGCGGGATCGTCGCCGATTCCGACCCCGACGCCGAGCACCAGGAGACGGTCAACAAGGCCGCCGCGCTCGCCAAGGCCGTGGACCTGGCGGAAATCGCCTTCGGTTAACGTGCGATGTTCGATGTGGTATGTGCGATCTAATCGGGAGAAACGCCATTTTCAGCTCGAAGATCGAACATCGAAGATTGCACATCCATTCAGCCGATATCAATGCCGATGGCTACCGATATCGACACGATCCTGAAACTCGAGGTCCCCGTCCTGGTGATGGTCGGCGAATGCCGGATGCACCTGGACGACGTGCTGTCGCTGGGCCCCGGGGCGATCATGGAACTGGAACGCCCGGCCGACAGCGACCTGGTCCTGATGATCAACAACAAGGCGATCGGCACCGGTCAGGCCGTCAAGGTCGGCGAGAACTTCGGGATCAAGATTTCACACATAGAGTCCGCGCACGACCGGATCAACGCGCTCGGCGGCGAAGACGGGATCGTTTAACCGAACAAGGGTGACCGTTTAGCCAGGTTGGATCGGTCGGACCTTCACCTGCATCCCGTCCGACGAAACCACCTTCACCTGCACACCCGGCTCAATCACGCCGGATTCCGACAGACACTCCTGACGCTGGCCGTTGAGCAGGCACGTCCCGACGGGACGCAGCCCGGTCAATGTTTTGCCCACCGTGCCCACGGGGATGCTGGCCCGGTGTGTGTGGTTCATCGGCCGGTCCTGGCCGTCGTAAGGCGACTGCTCCTGATCCTCCGCGCCCCCGAGCGTGAGCGCACGACCGATCGGGGTGCTCGGCCAGATATACAGCGCGCCCATAAATGCGAACGGGATCGCGATCAGCGACACGACGGCCCCGATCAGTCCGATCGTGTCGTCGATCCAGAAAAGCATGATCACCCCGCCGATCAGGCATAAAAGCGAACACGCCCCGAGGATGCCGCCGGACGGCACGAACATCTCAGCAATAAACAGTGCCGCGGCCATCCCGAGCAGGATCACCGCCCAGATCACCCACTCGCTGCCCCCCGACGCAGCCGAACCCCCGCCCGGCGTCTGCGCCAGCGTAGCGAAACTCTGGATGATCCAATCGACGTGTGCCATAGTTTTATTATCGCCGCAAACCCGCCGACCGCCAAGCGTTTTGCTGCTGTCTTTTACCGGTCAAACTGCGCATCAAACGCCAGGTCCGACGGCTTGAAGTCGATCGCGTTCACGAAGTCGCACGCCTCGGCCGCCCCGTGCTCGCGGTCCATCCGGCTGTCTTCCCATTCCACGCTCAATGGCCCGGCATACTTCGCGTCGTTGAGCCGCGACGATGATCTCCTCGAAGTTCACATCCCCGTGGCCCAGCGAGCGGAAGTCCCAGTAACGGCGCGGGTCCGCGAAGCTGGTGTGCCCGCCGAACACGCCCACCGTCCCGTCGCCGTGACCCCACCAGACATCCTTCATGTGCACGTGGTAAAGCCGGTCGGCGAACCGGCGGATGAAGCGGATGTAATCGACCCCCTGATACGCAAGGTGCGACGGGTCGTAGTTGAACCCGAAGCGCTTGTGGTTCTTCACTGCCTTGAGCGCGCGTTCTGCGGTGGCGATATCGAACGCGATCTCGGTCGGGTGCACCTCCAGCGCGAAGTTCACGTTCACCTTGTCGAACGCGTTCAGGATCGGCGTCCAGCGCTTGGCGAAGTCGGCGAAGCCCTTGTCCCAGTACGCCTGGTCGGTGGGGGGGAAGGCGTAGATCGAATGCCACACGCTCGAACCGGTGAACCCGTTGACCACGGCCGGGAAGTCGTCCTTTTTCTTTCGGCCGGGCTTACAGTCGATGAAGTTCCGGCAAGCCTTGGCGGTGGTGATCATCTTCTTGGCCGCACGCTTGCGCACGCCCTCGGGCTTGCCGTCGCCCCAGACATCCTTGGGCAGGATTGATTTATGCCGATCGTCGATCAGGTCACAGACCGCCTGCCCGACGAGGTGATTCGAGATCGTGAACGCGGTCAGCCCGTGGTCGCTAAGCACCTCCCAGCGCTGCTTGCAGTAGGCCTTGCTGCGCGCGGCCTGGTCGACGTCGAAGTGGTCGCCCCAGCAGGCGAGTTCCAGCCCGTCGTACCCGAAGCCGGCGGCCTTGGCGCAGATGGTTTCAAACGGCAGGTCGGCCCACTGGCCGGTAAACAAAGTGACGGGGCGGGGCATGACGGTCCTCCAGCAGAGTGGCTCGGATCAAAGTTACTCAGGACCACCATGGTAAGGGCGTCTACCGCTGCGGGCCAACCTGTTGCGACAACGCTATGAGCCGGTTACGCAGGTCCTCGGTGATCTGTTTCGCGTCGGCTTTTTCATCGGGCTTGTAAGGCTTGCCGAACGTGACCGTGGACCGGCTGGGCCTGAGCATGTGTACCGCCATGCTGTTGCTCAGCGGGGTGCCCGTGACCCAGACCGGCACGATCGTCGCGCCGCTTCGCTTGGCGATCATCCCGATGCCCGGCTCCATCGGCTGAAGTTCACGCACTTTCCGTTGCAGCCCGCCCTCAGGGAACAGGCCCACAATCTCACCTTTCTTAAGCTCATCCACGACCTGCCGTATCTTCGCGATGTCCCCGCTGTCACGGTCCAGCGCGATCGGCTTCACGGCGCGCCAGAGGAAGCCCGCAAGCTTGAGTTGATACTGCGTGAGCATGACCCACCGCACCATCCGCCTTGTCCCGGCCTGCATGATGAACGGGTCCAGCGCGGACGTATGGTTCGCCGCCAGGATCACCGGCCCGGACGAAGGGACGTTCTCCCGCCCGTTGACAGTCAGCCGGTGCCAGACCAGGCACGCCAGCCGGTCCAGCCGCCACGCCGCGTTGGCGACCCGGTTGGGCATCGGGCCGCGCGACAGGTAGCGGTACAACCCGTACACGCCGATCACGATCAGCGACCCGCCCAGCGCGTACAGCGCATAGATGATGTTCTCATCCGCCGAGGGCAATCGCCAGATCATGAAGTACGTCGTCACGCTGAACGCCGTGTTGACCATCGAGTTGATGCCCATCACCCGGCCGCGCATGTAGTTGGGCGTGACCGATTGCAGCAGGGTCATCACGGTGATAATCACGACGTTTCCGAACATGCCAATGCAAAAAGCCGCCGCGTACGTCGCCGGCAGCCAGGGCACGAACACGAACAACAACACACACCGCCCACCATCGCCAGCGCCGCCAGCGTCAGCGCCGGAGACTCCTTGCGTGTACGGACCGCCATGACCAGCCCGGCCCCGGCGAGCAGCCCGATCCCCATTACCGCGCTGATCGTGGTGAAGGCATTTTTAAGGTCATCGCTCTGGAGATTGAAGTGGCCCTTGACCACGCCGGGGATCCCGCTGGATACCGCAGCCGCGGACGACCAGACCAGAACACCTAACCCGATCAGCACCACGATACTCTTGTGCCGGACGATGTAACGCGACGCCTGCCAGAAGCTGCGCGGCTCGGCATGGGCTGCCGCCTGCTTCGACCGGGTCGGCCGCAGGAACGCGAAGAACGTGCCCGAGACCAGATAAAACAATGCCCCCATCAGCAGCCCGTGCCGGACGGACACCGCCTGGTCTGCTTGGATGATCACTCCACCGACGACCATGCCGATCATCGAGGCGACGACGTTAATGACCAGGATCACCGCGTTGCCGGATTGCAGTTGTGGTGTCGGGATGATCTGCGGGATAATCGCGTTGCGTGTTGGGTTGAAGATCGCGGCGAAGGTGCCGATCGCCGCCAGCGCGAGGTGGACCTTCCAGTGGTGATCGTCCGGGATGTTGGCCGGCCCGCTCGCCGAGGCGACGGCGAAGAACGCCAGCAGCAGGATCAGCCCGCGTATCTCGTCACACCCGAGTAGCAGCCACTTGCGCGGCAGCCGGTCCGCCAGCCACCCGCCGGGCAGGCTGATAAGGATGTAAGGCAGGAAGAAAAAGAACTGGGTGGACGCCTGGATGGAAGTCGAATCGCTCGTGCCCTCGATCATCCCGCCCAACAGAGCCCAGGCCCCGAGCATGATCATCCGGTCCCCGAACCCGCTGGCGGCCGTGCTGGTCCACATCAGCGTGAAGCTGATGTTGCGCCACAGGGGGGCAGGATGTCGGATGTCGGATGGGGGATGGGGGATGGGCATGCAGAGGGCCTGTTAGTGTTTAGCGGTCGGCGAGTAGTTTACATCCGCCATCCGCCATCGCCCATCCGCCATGAGTTCACCCGCGTTTGTCGCGTTCGATGAACGCGTACGCGTTATGGTTGTGGATCGACTCGAAGTTCGTGCTGTTGAGCTGGTACCAGCAGATGCGGTCCTCGTTGTTCAAGGCCAACGCCAGGTCGCGGACGATGTCCTCGACGAACTTCGGGTTGTCGTAGGCGGCCTCGGTGACGAACTTCTCGTCAGGTCGTTTGAGCACGGCAAAGACCTGCGTGCTCGCCGCCTGCTCGACGATGTCGAAAAGCTCCTCGATCCACATCATCTTCCCCGGCGTGAAGCGGACCTTGACCTCGATCTCGCAGCGCTGGTTGTGGGCGCCGTAGGCCGAGATCTCCTTGGAACAGGGGCACAGGCTCGTCGCCGGCACCTTCAGGCCCATCACGAAGTCGTCCACCGCGTTGCTGGAACACTCGAACGAGACCCCGATATCGATCTTGCCGACCCGCTTGGTCACGGGGGCCTTCTTGTCGATGAAGTAGGGGAAGGTCAGCTCCAGGTGCGCTTCTTCGGCCTCCAGCCGGTCCTTCATGTCGTGGCAGACCTCCATGAGCTGGTCGGATCGGATCGACTCGTGGTGGCGGTTAAGCACCTCCAGGAACCGGCTCATGTGCGTGCCCTTCTGGTGGTGGGGTAGCCCGACGTACATATTCACATGGGCGACCGTGCTCTGGCTGCCGCCGGTGGCCGGGCAGTGCAGGGTGATCGGGTAGCGGATGTCCTTCACGCCGACCTTGTCGATCGCGATCTTGCGGAGGTCCTGGCTGCCCTGAACGTCGGGCATGCCCTGGGCGACGGGGTTTTCTACGGTCATGTCGGGTCCTGGTAGTCGGCTCGTGAGGCTTGACGCGGGGTCGTCAATGGTAGGCCGACCGGCTCCCGCGGGCAATGCCGGCCCCTGTAATGCCCCGTTACGCCCCATCAGACCCGGTTTCCGTCTCCCCACCTGTAATCGGGATACGATACACTTGGTCTGACCAGAACTCAGACCCTAGTCCCCGGACCCAGGCCCCCGTGACCAAACGTAAACCCCCAGCAAGCACAGTGGCCTCGTCGGCGTTGTCGTCGATCACGCGGTCTACCGCAGCTTCAGCCAGTTCAGCCAGACCCAGGCCTGGTCCCCGGCGGTCAACATCTATCAGGTCGGCAGGCTGATGCACATCTGTGTGGACCTTGCGGGGATCGACCGGGATAAGATTGACGTCCGCATCGAGCCGGGCCGGCTCACTGTCAGCGGGGTACGCCACGCGCCCGAACCCAAGCCCGCCGCGACCCGCCGGCAGTCCAGCCCGAAGTGGACATGAAGATCCACAGCATGGAAATCGACTACGGCGCGTTCTGCCGGGTGATCCCCGTCCCCCAGCAGGTCAACCTCGACGGCGTCCGCAGCGAGTACCGCCAGGGCCTGCTCTGGATCACGCTGCCGCTGACCTGACCCCGCCCAACGGCACCCCGGGCGGCCCGATGTACGAACCTTTTCAATCGACAAAACAACAGGCATCGACCTTGAGTAAGACAAGCAAAAAAAAGCAGACACGCAAAGTGCCCGCGAAGAAGAAACCATCCGCCGCAAAGAAGTCCAACGGGCGCAAACGCTCCGCGAAGACCAAACCGCAGGCCCCGGCCCAGTTAGGTACGCAGATACAGGGCCTGAACCCGATCGAGATCGGCAAGTCATCGCTGCCGGAGGTTTTGCCCGTGCTCCCCGTGCGCGGCAGCGTGATGTTCCCCGGCACGATCGTCCCGCTGGGTGTCGGCCGGCCCGCCAGCCGGAAGATGCTCGACGAGTCGTTGCCCAAATCAAAAATCATCGCGCTATTCAGCCAGAAGGACGAGGAGATCGAAGACCCCACCATCGAAGACCTGCACCCGGTCGGCACCGCCGCGATGGTCCTGAAACTCATCCGACAGGCCGACGACAACATCTCACTGATCGTCCACGGCCTGGGCCGCATCACGCTTGAAGAGATGGTACAGACCAAGCCCTACTTCAAGGCCCGCGTCAAGACCCCGACCGAGAAGCCCGGGTCAGGCAAGAAGTTCGACGCCGAGGTAAGCCAGCTCCGCGACCAGGCCCACGCTTTGATCGACCTCTCGCCCAACGCGCCCGAGCAGGCGCTGACGGTGATGATGAATATCGATGACCCCGGCGCGCTGGCCGACTTCCTGGGCGCGAACCTTGCGCTCGATGTCGAACAGAAACAGGACCTGCTCGAAGAATACAACGTCGCCAAGCGCGTCCGCATGGTCCACGTCCACCTGTCCAGCCAGCTTGAGATCCTCAAGCTCCAGGAAAAAATACAGGCGGACGTGCAGTCATCGATAGGCGACACGCAGCGGCGCTTCTACCTCCGCGAACAGATCAAGGCGATCCAGAAAGAGCTGGGCGAAGACGAATCCGGCGGCGACCACACCATCGAGCAACTCGCCAAACGCCTCGAAGACGCCGACCCGCCCGAGAAAGTCCTCGACGAGGCCATGCGCGAGCTGGACCGGCTCAAGGCGATCCCCCCGGCCAGCCCCGAGTATTCGGTCATCACGACCTACCTCGAACTCATCGCCGACCTGCCCTGGAAAAAGGCCAGCGACGACAACCTCGACCTGCAACGCGCACGCAAGGTCCTCGACCGCGACCATTTCGACCTGGACAAGGTCAAGCGTCGCCTGATCGAGTACCTGGCCGTGCGCAAGCTCAACCCCGAGGGGCGCGGCCCGATCCTCTGCCTCGTCGGCCCGCCCGGCGTGGGCAAGACAAGCCTCGGGCAATCCATCGCCGACAGCCTCGGCCGAAAGTTCGCACGCATCAGCTTAGGCGGTATCCGCGACGAGGCCGAGGTCCGAGGCCACCGGCGCACCTACATCGGTGCCATGCCCGGCCGCATCATTCAGGAACTCCGCCGCGCCGGCACCAACAACCCCGTCATGATGCTCGATGAAGTCGACAAGCTCGGCTCCGACTTCCGGGGTGACCCGTCCAGCGCGCTACTCGAAGTCCTCGACCCGCGCCAGAACAACGCTTTTGTCGACCGATACCTGGACGTGGCCTTCGACCTGTCCCAGGTCATCTTCATCGCGACCGCCAACTACATCGGCAACGTCCCGCCCGCGCTACGCGACCGCATGGAGATCATCGACATCCCAGGCTACACCGACAACGACAAGGCCGCCATCGCACGCAAGTACCTCGTCCCGCGCCAACTCAAAGAAAACGGCCTGACCCGGGCCGGGTGCAAGTGGCAGGCGTCGGGCATCAAAAAAGTAATCGAGAGCTACACCCGCGAGGCCGGCGTACGCGAACTGGAACGCCAGATCGGTTCCGTCTGCCGGGCCGTCGCCGCGCAGGTCGCCGGCGTGGACAACGGTAAGAAACGACGCAAGGCCGTCACCATCGATGAAGACGCCGTCCGCGAACTGCTCGGCGCGGAAAAATACGTCCGCGACCTGGACACACGCACAACCAGCCCAGGCGTCGCGCTGGGCCTGGCCTACACGCCCGTTGGCGGCGAAGTCCTTTTCATCGAGGCCACCCAGTACCCCGGCAAGGGCAACGTCACACTCACCGGGCAGATCGGCGACGTGATGAAAGAATCCGCCAGCGCCGCGCTGTCGCTATTCAAGAGCCGGGCCGACGCGTTGGGTTACGACCTTAAAAAACTCGCCGAGACGGACCTGCACATCCACGTCCCCGCCGGCGCGGTCCCCAAGGACGGCCCCAGCGCCGGCACCGCCATGTACACAGCGATCTCGTCCCTGCTCCTGAACAAACCCGTCACCCAGAAACTCGCCATGACCGGCGAGATCACGTTACGCGGCAAGGTCCTGCCTATCGGCGGCGTCAAGGAAAAAACCCTCGCCGCCGCCCGCGCCGGCGTCAAGACCATCCTACTGCCCGAACAGAACAAGCCCGACATGGAAGAGGTCGACGCACAGGTCAAGAAGAAGTGTACCTTCCATTTCGTCGAAAATGTCGATGAGGTGCTCAAGCACGCGCTTGGGAAGATTAAGAAAAAGTAACCACAGAGGGCACAGAGAACACAGAGGGATGCGGACGGATTGAATAGGGTTAAGTAGCAATCGATCCTGTAAATCCTGTCATCCTGTCTACATTCTCTGATCTTTTTGTCTCTCTCTGTGCCCTCTGTGCCCTCTGTGGTTAAATCCGAACAGGCAACCCCATGAAGCTCTACACCAAACGCGGCGACGACGGCGGCACCGACCTGTTCGCCGGCGGACGCACCACCAAGACCGACCCGCGCATCTGCGCCATCGGCGATGTCGACGAAACCAACGCCTCGCTCGGCCTGGCGGTTGCCGCGTGTGATTCACCCGTGTTTGGTGACATGAAAAACCTGCTCACCCAGTTACAGTGCCGGCTGTTCGACCTTGGCGCAGACCTCGCCACACCCGACCCCGACAGGCCCCGGCGGATCACGCAGGCGCACATCAACGAACTCGAAAAACAGATCGACGCCGCCAGCGACGCCGTCCCTCCGATGAAACACTTCATCCTGCCCGGCGGCTGCGAACTCGCCGCCCGCCTGCACCTGGCCCGCACCGTCTGCCGCCGCGCCGAACGCGCCTGCGTCGCGCTCATGGCAACCGACGCCGAAAACACCCCGGCCGTGATCTACTTAAACCGCCTAAGCGACCTGCTCTTCGCCCTCGCCCGCCTCGCCAACCAACACGCCGACGTCCCCGACGTGCCGTGGAAAAGCGGCCGAGAAACCAACACGGATTGACCCCACCCGGGCCGGAATGGCCCGACTATATAGCCCCGCTGTCCCGACGGGCAGCCGGACGCGTTACAATACGATCCGAGAACCCAATACCCCGGGCATGCAGACAACATTGTCTCCGGACGTCTCCTAAAACACAGGCTTATGGCTTAAGTTTGCGACGTTCACATCAGAGTTTTCCATGCGATCCAGCGAAGAAGTGCATGAACACTTGGTATCAATGCTAAAGTCGCTGTTTGCGCGGCCTGGTATGTGGGGTTATGAGACGGGCCGTGAAATAATCACACTCCATATCCTTAGAGAATTGGCCTTTATTGATAGCCGCGAGGACGCTCTGGAAGACGCGGTCATGGACCTTCGTGCCGGGGCATATCAGGCCCCCGCTTTGTTTGGGGGAGGATGAATGAAGCATTTCCTCTCGCCGCGCACGTTGATGACGAAGCAACATCCATTTACGCCGATCTTGCTTGTCGTTTCGGATGGCTTAAGCCTGAACGAGCACTGTCAACCAAGGCTTGGGCAGAAGTCGAGCAATTCATAAGGACCGGCAACTTCGATCGTGATTGGCAACTCAGTGAAATCAAGACAATGTTTGGTGAGCCATCATTTTCGTGGTTAACACACGTCCATGCGTATGCCTGTGAGGATGTATCAAAAGGGTTGATATTATTTGACTATGCGATGTATGCGCCACAAACTCCCAACGGGGGCCGGGCAGCAGTACGCCTGGAAGATCGGGGAGATTATTCGCTTCGAAATTGCCGTACGACATACGGAAAACTCAAAGAGAATCTACGATTTACTCCGTTTGGGCTACAGTATGCGTCCCCGACGTGCCGTGGAAAAGCGGACGAGAAACCAACGCGGATTGACCCCGCCCGGGCCGGAATGGCCCGACTATACAGCCCCGCTGTCCCGGCGGGGTGTCAGAAACTGTTGTCGTCTTGTATCTCCCGCCAATCCTCCCGCTTGAAAAACGCCAGCGTCTCGCGTGCCACCAGTGGCGACAGGATCAGCAGGCCCACGAGGTTAGGCAGAGCCATCAGGCCGTTGGCGATGTCGGAGAAGGTCCAGACGGTTTCCAGTTTTGTTACCGCGCCGATGTAGATCACCAGCACGAACAGGATGCGGTAGGGGACCACGGCCTTTCGGCCGAGCAGGTAGTCCATGTTGCGCTCGCCGTAATACGCCCAGCCCAGCAGTGTCGTGAAGGCGAAGCACGCCAAACCCAGCGCGACGATGATGCCGCCGGAGTTGCCGGGCAAACCCGTGGAAAACGCGGCCGTCGTCAGCGGCGCGGCGTTAAGATCGGTCTTCCACGCGCCGGTGGTCACGATAACCAGCGCGGTGAAGCTGACGATGACCAGCGTGTCGATGAACGTCTGGGTCATCGAGACCAAGGCCTGCCGGACGGGGTGCGTGGTCTTGGCGGCGGCCGCGGCGATACCGCCCGTGCCCAGGCCCGATTCGTTAGAGAAGATGCCGCGCGCCACGCCCCAGCGGACCGCCGACGCGATCGTCGCACCGGCGAACCCGCCGACAACAGGCTCGGCGTTGCCGAACGCGTCCATGAAGATCAGCTTGACCGCTTCGGGGATGCCATTGACGTTGATCACCAGCACGACCGTCGCCGCGATGATGTAGCCGACCGCCATGACCGGCACGAACGCCGCCGCGAACCTGCCGATCCACTTGATCCCCCCGAGGATCACCACGCCCGCGCCGACCGTCATCACGAGCCCTGTGATCTCCGCCGGCACATCGAACGTCTCCGGCGACGCCAGCACGTCCGCCACGCTGTTGGCCTGCGACATGTTGCCGATCCCGAACGCCGCGACCGCCGCCGCCACCGCGAAGAACACGCCCAGCGCCTTGCCGAACGGCCCGCCGATGCCGCGCTCCAAATAGAACATCGGTCCGCCCGATTGCTCGCCCGCGCTATCGGCCCGGCGGTACTTCACGCCCAGAAACGCCTCGGCGTACTTCGTCGCCATCCCCAGCAAACCCGTCACCCACATCCAGAACACCGCGCCCGGCCCGCCATAGTGGATCGCGGTCGCCACGCCGGCGATGTTGCCCACGCCCACCGTCGCCGCCAGTGCCGTCGACAGCGCCTGGTAGTGCGAGATATCCCCCTCGCCGCCCGGCTCGTCCCGACGGATCAGTGCCAGCCACAACGCATACGTCAGCTTATGGAACTGGATCCCCCTAAGCAGCACCGTCAGGTACAACCCGGTGAGCAGCAGCAAAGGAATGAGTAGATAAGGCCCCCAGACAAACCCGCCGATCGTGTTAAGCACCGCGTTGATGTGTTCTTCCATCCACAAATGATGCCTTGTCCGACCCCATCTGTCGAACCCCACCGCCACAGCACCCCAAAGCCCGGTCATGCGGCAAAGCCGCTTGGCCGGGGTTTCCCCACTACATCATTCCCCTATCCCCGCGCACAAAAAAACCCTCGGCTCCCGCCGAGGGCTATTCTTGCAATTCAACTGACCACGCTGCGGGCCGCTTACAGCGTCGCGCTGGTGTACGGCAGCAGGCCCATGTAGCGGGCACGCTTGATGGCCTGGGCGGCGATACGCTGCTCGCGGGCGTTGAGGCCCGTGCGCTTGCGGCCCTGGATCTTGCCGTTGGGGGTCAGCAGGCGGCGGAGGTCGTCGCTGCGCTTGTAATCGACGAAATCGGTGCCGTTGCTGCTGGCGACAACCACTTTGACCCGGGTCGCGCCGAAACTCTGAAACTCTGCCATTGTGATGATCTCCGTCTCGGTTTAGTAGCCCCGGGCCAGCCGGGGCGACGGTTAAAGTTAGCCAAACATTGTAACGCCAGCCGAGGCGGATGCCAAACCCCGGCAATGGCCCCGAAATCCTCCCGGGCTATCCCCCGTCTGCACCCCATCCCCGGGCGTGCGGCCCATACATAAACACCGCCGAGGCCGTTTGTAGCGACGCCGGCGGTGCAGGGTATAGGCGGGTTGTCCGATCAGGCCCGGCGGCGGCCGGCCAGACCCGCGACGCCCAGGGCCAGCAGAGCCAGCGAGGCGGGTTCGGGCACCAGACCGGGCGAGCCGTACTCACCGTCGAGGTTGGCGAACGAGCCGTAGACGCCGTTCTGTGCCAGGACAAACTCGGCGGGCGAAGTACCGGGTACCCAAATGGCGGATTCGTTCTCGTAAGTATCCGAGCCGTCGGTGTTGTTGGCGGCCCAGTCGCCGGCGTGGGTTTCTTCGGGGGTGGTCACGCCGTAGGTCTGGGATAGGACGATCGTATCGGCAGTGTCGAAGATGTTGATGCCGTCACCCTTGCCCAGGCCCGCGCCGCCGTGGTAGCCAACCTGGACGCCCGCCAGCCCGCCCCAGAGGTTGCGGAAGAACGCCGTCTCGCCGGCCGGGTCGTACGCCGGGTCCAGCGGGTCGCTCTCATCAAGCTGGAAGAACACGACCGACTCGCCGGGCGCGATCGAGGTGATACCGACCAGCGGGGCCGCGTCGCCGATATCCGCGCTCTCGTCGTCGAACTTCCAGTCCGTGATATCGACAGGCGCTGCGCCGAGGTTGGTGATCTCGAAGAAGTCTTCGGGGTTCGAGGCCGACTTGGAGCGGATCTCGGTGATCAACAGGTCGGCGTCGGCGTGTTCGGCAGTGAAGCCGGCGGCGAGGCCCGCGAGGACGATAGCGGAGGCAAGGGTGGTCTTGCGTGACATGTGCTTTCTCCCGTGTTGGAACAAACCCGGCGATCGCAGGACGACACGCCCAACAAACAAACGCCGTGAAGTTGGCGCGGATTGTAAAAGCCCCTCACACACGCATGGTTAGCAGGGGATGAGTTCTTGATTCGGAGTTTGTGAGTAGCGCACGGATCGGACCCACCGTGTTTGCAACAGTGGTTTTCGATCGTGCTTTTAGTTACGGTTAGGTCAGCATCGCGTCAATTAACGGGTATTCCCCGAGAAATACCCGGCACACGCGCATACTTATCGCAACTGAACCGGCGGGCGATCCGTCTTGCTGACACGCCACTTCACCGTCAAACCTGTTAGCTCAACGAGACGGCGACGATAAATCGGCAGGTACGGCCGTTCCGTCTGCGTGTGCCCGGCGAGGACCACCGAAACCCCACGGCTCACCGCGTCCAGCACATCATGGTGCCGCATCTCACCGGTCAGGAACGCATCGATCGCCCCTTCCGGATGGGCGTCAGCCAACAGCGACCCGCCCGCGCCGGCGCACAAGCCGACACGCTCGATGCGTGTGTTACCTTTCGCCGCCGCTACGTCCAGCACTTTCACGCCCAGGTGGCCCTTGGTGCGGTTGACCAGTGTGGTCAGAGAGACGGGTTTATCCAGCGTCAGCACACGCCCCTGTCCCGTGCGTGTCTCGACATCCGGGGGCGATTGCAGCGGATAGATATCGAACGCCGGCTCTTCGTAAGGGTGGGCCTCACGCAACGCCGTCACGACCTCGGCCAGCCGGTCCGCAGGGACGGGCAGTTCCAGCCGCAGCTCGGGCACACGTTCGAACCGCCCGGCCTTGCCCACCGCCGGCGATGTCGTATCCCCCCCCCTAAACGTGCCCTCGCCCGGCCCGGAGAATGAGCAGCCCTCGTAATCCCCGATCCGGCCCGCGCCCGCCAGGCACATCGCCGAACGCACCTTGTCCGCCGCCTCCGTCGGTACAAACGTGACCAGCTTGAACCCTTTGTTCGCGGTATCCGACGGCTTGATCGTGCGGATTTCCCCGGCACCCAGGCCCGAAGCCAGCCAGTCGTTTACGCCCCCCTCGGCAGCATCCAGCGCGGTATGCGGGCTGTAGATCGCGATGCATTTGCGGGCGGCCCGCAGGATGATCCGCTGCTTGGGGTCGGCCGTGGTCAGCCTCGCAAGCGGCTTGAAGATCGGCGGGTGGTAGGCCACGATCAGCTGGGCCTTGTGCGTGATCGCCTCTTCCAGCACCGATTCGGTCAGGTCGATGCACAGTAAAGCCCGGTCGATCCGTGCTCCGGGGTCGCCCACGTGCAGCCCGACCTGGTCCCAGGGCTCGGCCAGGTGGTGCGGCGCCAGGGCCTGTAAAGCGGTCAGGATGCCTTCCAATCTCATCGCCAAAGCATACCCAAGGCGGTGTTATTGTGCAGGATACGGCCGGATTGACCGATAAACCCCAAGTACCCACGGAAGGACCTGGAGCTGCAAACGGATGAGCCGCGCCCCCTCGACGAAAAATGATCCGGGACTGTCGGGCCTCTCCGGCCTGCCCGGTATGTCGGGCCTGACCGGGTTCAACCGCCAGCCGCTGACCCCCGAGCAGCAGATGCAGGCGCTAAAGCGTGTGCAGGCCCAGGCCGAGCAACGTGTCAAACTTGGGATGCAACTTTTCAAGGCCGCCGAGGCCCGGCTGTCCAGCCAGACCGACATCGTCCAGCAGATCAAAACCCTGCAGAAGCAGCTCCGCGAGCAGGTCAACAACGACGTCGCCCAGAGCCTGCACCAGTACGACCAGTGGATCGGGCAGATCGACGAGAGCTTCACGACCGCGATCCGCAAGCTCGAAGAGAAGGTCGATGCCGTGCAGGCGAATATCAGCAAGAGCGAAGCGCGGATGCGTGACATGCTCGACCGGGCCGAGGCGCTCTTGGACCAGAGCCGGAACCTGCTTGAGCGCAACAGCCTGAAGCTGCCGGAGATGCCCAGGCCGACGAATCACGTCGCCCCGCCCGCGAGCAAGCCGACGCCGCGCCCGGCACCATCCACGCCTGTAACCACACCTAAAATCGCCTCTCAGGCTCCCGCGCCCAAACCCTCTCCGCCGGCCGCGAAGTCGGCCACGCCACAGGCGGAGAACATTCCGGTCGCTGATCCCGCCAATATCCCCTTACCCGGTCAGCCTAAAACGGAAAGCACCGCCCCGCGTGCCGACGACGGGCAGGAGAAGATCTACTCCAAGCTCCTGCAGCGGTTGATCGAAGATGCACCGGTCACCGATCCGGCCAAAGGCAACGGTGACGATTCGCATAAAGCCGAGGGGAACGCCGACGCCGCCTGATAATTTGTCCGGGCGTGGCTTAGACCCTGCATGGCCCTGTGCGCACGGCTTTTAACCGGAATCACTGGGTTTTCGTTCTTTTTTATGGGGACGAAATCATGGTTGAAATGCCGTAGGTTGTCCGATCAGGCATCCGGGCGGGTTGTTGATTGACCGGATGTGTTTGGCTTGCGGTTGCGCTGCATGCTTGATCCCGGGGCCTCGTGGGCGCGGATGGATATCACCCTTCGATAAAGGGCCGAATCACAAGCCCGCGCGCGCCGGGGCTTTGGTTTTATTGGTTTCCGTGTGGGCACAGGCTCGTTGCCTCTGTGCCCGCCAGGTGTTGGGTCGACTAAAAAATATTCAATATGTGTCGGATGCACAGTCGGACGTACGCGCAAGGCCAAACGCCCCCGCGCCGGTCCTCGGCCGCGGGAGGGGGCGGAAGCGTCAATCTTCCTCAACCTGATCGAACCGCAGCACCAGGTCGTAGAGCGACGCGCCCATTGCCTCGCCGACGCCCAGGTCCTTGATCATCGCGAGCTTTAGCGCATCGCAATTAAACTCCGCGTCGAAGTTCGTCTCGATCGCCCGGCCCATGCCCTGGATGATGCACAGGTCCACGTCCCTTCGGTAGACCGCGTCGGCCAGGTCGGGGTTGACCTTGCGCAGGTCGATCAGCGGCGCACCGTTGCCGCTGGTGACCAATTCCAGTTGCCCGGTTTTCAGGGCCTCGGCGATGACCGGATCGAACCCGGCGATCCTGTCGATCAAAACTGTCAACTCGTCGTGGGTCACGTCATTGAGCGCCGGGGCCGCGTTGGCGGCCATGACGACGCCCGTCCCCGTACGCAGCAGCTCCCGCGCGAACGGGACCATCCCCAGCAGCACGTCCGGCCCGGCGTTGTCCACGAACATGACGGCACAGTTGTAAGGCTCGCCGCTGAGCCAGCGGTCGCGCCAGGCGTCGAAATGGTCTACGAACCACGGCCGGGGTTTGAGCTTGCCGAGCGTGTGGTGGAAGTCCATCTTGCCGTCCTTGAACATCGCGACGGTGTCGACCGCGCCCAGGTCGAAGATGTTGCCCGCGAAGACGCCGCGCATGATCCGTTCGATGCGGTCGGCCCCGTTGAGCGCATCGATCTCGGCCAGCACGCCCGGCAGGAGCGCCAGCGCGGTCTCGTTTTCCCGTTCCTTGTCCAGGCGGTAGGGGTCCGGGATGCCCGCTCTGCGCAGGCTGCGTTCGCGCGCCTCACAGATCAGCAGTATCGTCAGCCGGCCGAACGCGCTCGGCTCGGCCTCGACATGGCCCAGGTACGCGCCGAACGATGCCTTTGCTTGCGCCACCTGCGCTTCGGCCACGTCACGCGCGACGCCCCGGTCCAGCGCGTCGTTTAGCGCAAGCTCCAGGCAGCCGACGTAGTGATCGCGGAACAGCTTCAGCCAGTAGGCCCGGCGTTCATCGTTCTCCGCCAAATCCCACGGGCATGCCTGGTACCCGATCGGGTCGGCGAGCAGGGGGAACAGAGTCGTCGGTTGGGTGGCCTGTTTATCCGTCGAAGTATCGGCGCTCATTGGGGTACTGCTTTCATAGCCCGACAAAGTTCGACAGGATCTTCATCCCGACGCGTTGTGATTTTTCGGGGTGGAACTGGGTGGCGTAGATGTTGTCTTTGTGGACGGTGGCGCAGAAGTCGCCGCCGTAGTCGGTGCGGGCCGAGACGACGGAATCGTCGGCCGGCTTGGCGTAGTAGCCGTGGACGAAGTAGACGGCTGCGCCTTGTTCGAGCCCGTCGAGCAGCGGGTCAGGCCGGCCCCAGCTAAGCGTGTTCCAGCCCATCTGCGGGACCTTGATGCGCTGGCCGCCGCGCGGGTTCTCGAAGCCGACGACCCTGCCCGGCAGGATGCCCAGCCCGGGGACCAGGCCTTCGGGCGAATCGGCGGGGGCGTCTTCCTCGGAGCCGTCGAACAGCAGTTGCATACCCAGGCAGATGCCGAGCAATAGTTTGCCGCTTTGTGCGTAAGCGCGGATCGGGTCGGACAGGTTCATCTTGTTCAGGAAATACATGCCGTCGCCGAACGCACCGACCCCTGGGAGGATGAGTTTTTCAGCCTTCTCGATGTCTGCGGGTTTGGTGATGATGTGTGCGTCACCGCCGACGTGTTGTACGGCCTTCTGCACGCTGCGCAGGTTGCCCATGCGGTAGTCGATGATGGCGATGCGCGGTGAAGAGGCCATGGCAGGGGGTGTGTGACGGTTAATAAAGACCCGCGGGATGGCCCGCGGGCTTAGTTGTTCAGGTTATCCGCCGGGCGTTGGGACTACTCCCTGAGCACGACGACGATCTCGACGCGGCGGCTCTTTTCCTTGGTTTCACGCGGACGCGCCTGGCCGAAGCCGGCGGCGTACATGTTGTCCGAGCTGATGCCCTGGGATTGCAGGTGTCGGTGGACGGCGGCGGCGCGTTGCAGGCTCAGTTCGAGGTTGTCTTTCCAGCTGCTCTTGCGGATCGGGTCGGAGTCGGTGTAGCCCTCGACGCGGACGGTGTTGCCGGGGTATTCGCTCTTGATCACGCCGGCGACCTGGCTGAGCGTGCTCTTGGCGGAGTCCTTGAGGTCGACCTTGCCGGAGGCGAAGAGGATGTCGCCGGGGACGCGGACGGTGATGGTCGCGCCGGTGTTGTAGGCCTCGATGCCGGCGATGTTCTCGAACCCGGTCGCCGCGCCGGGCACGGGCTGTGCGGCGAGTTGCGAGCGGAGGCTCTCGATCTCGGCGAGCAGGGCGGAGTTGTCGCCGCCGGCACTCAGTGCGGCGCGGGCGCGGTCCAGCTCTTCCTGGAGTTCCTGGTTCTGGAGATAGAGCGCGTCGCGCTCGGCCTTGAGCCGGTTCTGGCAGCCTGCCAAAGACATAAAGCCTACCGTTGCCAGCAGGCACAGCATCATCATCCGTGTACGATTGCCGTTCATGGCGTCCCTTTCACTTGCGATTGCCTGATCGTCGGCGGGCCTTATACCGCCGTCTTTACCAAGAAGAGGATATCAAAAATCTGTAACAGGGGGCTTAGGAACTCGATGATCGGCTCGCGCCAGATCATGACGACCACCGCCGCACCGGCCAAGTAAGGCCCGTAGGGGATCGGCTGGAAGCGCTTCTTGAGCATCGCCCCCAGGCCGTAGGTCAGCAGGGCGGCGAGCAGCCCGAAGAATGGCGCGATGAAGAAAACCGGCACCGTCTCGCCCGGCCCGAGCACCGCCCCGATCGCCGCCAGCAGGTGTACGTCCCCCAGCCCCATCGCTTCCTTGCCGAATAAAAGCGTCCCGAAAATGCGGGTCAGCCATACCAGGGCCGCCCCGACCAGGTAGCCTAGAACCACCCCGCCGAGCACGAACACCCACCAGGGCCAGCCGGTCGGGCCCGACGGGCCCAGCCACCCGCCCAGCACCATGCCCAATGCCGGGGGAAGGATAAAAAGCAGTTCCTTGAGCACTTCCCGGCGGGCGTGCGGGTAATGGAACCAGGTTTCCTCCTCACCCTCGCTGAGCGTCTTGCGGAAGTCTTCGTAGGCCTGTTCGTAGTCCGCGAAACTAAGCGGCAGGACCTTCAGCCGAAGCAGGATCAGCGACAGGGCCAGCCCGATGACCCCGCCTAGCGCGCTGGTGGTTCCGCGCGGCGGCGCGATCGGGACAAGCCCGACGACCAGCGGGAACCACTGCATGAACATCCCAAGCGGCAGCAGGATCAACGCCACGATCGTTACCGTCCAGGGGATCGAGCGCGGGATGATATAGAGCCGGGCATCGATCACGGTCGAGGCGAACAACCCCGCCAGCAGGACCAGGTGGACGACGAAGACCGGCCAAGTGCCGACGAGGCCCGAGGCCATGAACTGCGGCCGAAACGATGTCATGTAATACACCGCGAACAGCCCGGCGAACATCAGTGCGACTGTCGCCTCGACCAGCGGGTACTGGATGCTGATCGGCTCCTTGCAGTACCGGCACTTGCCCCGCAGCCACAACCAGCCCAGCACCGGCACGTTGTCGTACCAGGCCAGCTCGTGCTCGCATCGGGGGCAGCGCGACCGGGGCGTAACGATATTCTTGCCCTCGGGCAGACGGTAGATAACCACGTTCAGGAAGCTGCCGATGCAGCCGCCGTACGCGGCGAGGAAGATGAGCCAGAACCAGTCAGGCAAGGGGAACGCCGGGGTTAGGGATCAGGGGTCGGGGTCTGCCGCTTGCGGTTTAGCGCTGATGTGGGTGGATTCCGTTCCACACGAGCCGCCGCCGGGTTAGTCATCGGCATCTTCGCCGGGTTCGCCTTGGTTTTCCCCGTCGGAGGCGGTAAGGCTGCCGCCGGGGCCGGCGGTGAGTTCAGTTATCTTCTGCTGCGCCCCGTCCAGGATGGCCCGGCAACGCTTGATCAGGGCGGAACCCTGCTCGTAGCGTTTAAGCGATTCCTCCAGCCCGATCTCGCCGGACTCGATTTGGTCGATGAGGGTTTCGAGCTGCTCGATCGCGTCTTCGAAGCCGAGCTTGTCGGTATCGGGTTGGGCGGGCTTTGGTCATGGCGGGTCAGTTTAGCTCATTCAATCGGCGGTGTCGAGGGGATCAGGCCGGGGGCGGTATCCGTTGGTTTTGACTCGGCGGGTCTGGGCGCGCTGGCGGCGGGGGATCATTGGTCGCGCTCGACGACGGACTCGGACACGGCCGTCGCCAGGACGGTGGTGATGCGGTCGCCTGCTCGGGCGTCTTTTGTGTGAAGCGCAGCAGCTTGCCGTCGGGGCTGAGTGTGTATGAGTAGCCGCGTTCAAGGACGCTTGTGGTGGGGCTGACCAGCGCCGAGCTGGCGGGTGAGGGCTTCGAGTTTGGTTGATTCGACGGTGAGTTCGCGGGCATGGCCACGTGGAGTCGGCGGCCGGTTTCATCGAGCTCGCAAGCCGCCTCGGCCATCAGCCATTGCGGGTTGGTGGAAGAGCGTGTGCCGGGACGCGGCGTCGAGCCGGTGCTGCGCGAGTTCCAATCGCCGACGCAGCATCAGCGACAAACGTTGCCCGGCCTGATGCACCTGATGTTCCAATGATTCGCGGTCCGGTACGAGCGTCATTGCCGCCTGCGTCGGGGTCGCGCAGCGTGCGTCGGCGACGAGTTCCGCGACCGTCGTGTCCGTCTCGTGCCCGATGGCCGCCACGATCGGGAGCGTACACTTGTAAACGGCATCGGCGACGACCCGCTCGTTGAACGCCCAGAGGTCTTCGATCGAGCCGCCGCCGCGCGTCAGGATGATGGCGTCGATGCCGATTTTTTTGCCGTGTTTTGATAATCGGCCAAGCGCCTGGGCGATCTCCCCGGCCGCCTGCTCGCCCTGTACACGCACGTCGTACAGGTACAGCCGACAACCCGCCCAACGGCGGTGGGCGGTATTGATCACGTCCTGCAGCGCCGCGGCGCTCCGTGACGTCACCACCGCAATCTTCGTCGGCATCGTCGGTAGCGGCAGCTTGTGTTCCGGGTCGAAGTAACCCAGTTCACGCAGTTCTTCGATCATCTGCCGAAGGCGTAATTCGAGCGCGCCCTGGCCGACCGGCTCAATGGCGTCGATATAGAGTTGAATGTTGCCCTGCGCGTCGTAGAAGTCGATACGTCCGGTGACGACGACCTGCATGCCGTCGCGCATCTTGAACCCGACCCGGCGGGCGTTGGTGGCGAAACACACACATCGCATCGCGGCCGCGTCATCCTTGAGGCTGAAGAACCAGTGCGTGCGGTTCGAGAGGTTGCTCACTTCGCCGACCACACGGATCTTGCCGGGCAACCCGTCCGCCAGCGCCCGCTTCACCCGCCCGGCCAACTCCGCGACCGTCATCGGCCGGGCAGGCTGCGGTATTTCAGGTAATTCCGGCTCGGTTTCAAAGGGTAAGCGTGACATGCATTCATACTAACCGGAAGAAGCAGATTTCACGCGCCCTCTGCGGTTAATCCTGCCCGGTTTCGCGCTCAATCAGATTCAGCAGGTCGGTGCGCAACCGGCGGGTCAGGTCGCCGGCTTTGCCTTGGCCGATCGGGGATTTCTCGACCCTGCTCACCGGCAAGATGTGCCAGCTTGAGTTGGTCAGGAAGACCTCGTCGGCGTCGAGCAGGTCGTCGATCGAGAGCATTTGGCGTTTCACGGTCACGCCCAGGCCCTCGGCCAGTTCGATCACGGTGGCGCGGGTGATGCCGGGCAGGACGGGAGCGGGCAGGCCTTTTTCGGATTCTTCGCCGCGTGCGATCGGGGTCAACAGTTGGCCATCTTTGACGAGGAAGAGGTTGCTGATCGCGCCGCTGGCGAGGTGGTTGGAGACGTTCAGCCAGATGGCTTCGCCGGCCCCGGCCCCCCGGACGCTCGCGGCCTGGCGCAGGGTCCGCAGGCGTGCCCAGTAGGCGAGCGTCTTGTGCCCGGCCAGGGCGTCGAACGGGTTCGCCCCGGGCTGGGCGATCAGGACGGTGATGCCCTCTTCGAAGTAGCGGGGGTCGTATTCGGTGGGTTCGCCGGGCTGGATCAGGACGGTGCCCGGGGAAGCGCCGGGCTTGCCTGAGAGTAACGACAGGCTACCGGGGGTGACGGTCAGGCGGATGCGTGCGTGGTCGATCTGGTTGTGTTCGATCGTCATCCGGACCGCTTGGGCGAGGGCGTCGGGGTTCAGGTCCCGGCTCAGCCCGAGTGTCGTGGCGGAACCGCACAGCCGTTCCATGTGCCGGGCGAGGCGGAACACCCGACCGTTCTGGGCGGTCATGGTCTCGAAAAGGCCCACCGCGTGCTGGAAACCGGCATCGTCCGCGGCGATCCGGGCCTGGTCGGGGGGAAGCATCTTGCCGTTGAGGAATACGTCCATGGGGGTTCAGCGAGCGGGGATCAGGGGTCAGGGCCGCCAATATACCCCGTCTTGCCCGGCGGGGGGGCGGATCGTATACTACTTGGCTCGATTGGCCGACTATGGTTGTCAGGCCAGACCTTAGACCCCAGCCCCCAGGCCCGACCATGAAAAAAGGCATCCACCCCGAATACCGCCCGGTCGTCTTCCAGGACGTCTCGGCCGACTTCGCCTTCCTGACCCGCTCCACCGTCAAGGGCCACGGCACGATCAAGTGGGAAGACGGCAAGGAATACCCGCTGGTCAAGGTCGATATCTCCAGCGCCAGCCACCCGTTCTTCACCGGCAAGCAGAAGTTCGTCGATACCGCCGGCCGGGTCGAGAAGTTCCAGAAGAAGTTCTCCGGCTCGTACTTCGGCAAGAAGAAGTAGATACCCTAAACCCAAACGCCGCAGTGTGTACACACTGCGGTTTTTTATGCGCGTAACGAACGGTTTCTTTTTTGGAAACCTCCCGATCATTGATCGGGGCTAAATATGTGTACCGATCACCATGCCCGCCGACACGAACCCATTAATCGCGAAGCTCGACGAACTGGCGGCGCAGTTCGATGAACTCGATGCGCAGCTCCAGGACCCGGCGGTCGTGTCGGATCACGAAAAGGTGCGCACGTTGAGCGTGAAGCGGTCGGCTTTGGCGGGGCTGGTGCAGAAGTATCGGCAATGGCAGACGCTGACCGCGCAGGCGGCGGAGCACGGGCAGATCATCGCCGACTACGAGGATGCTGACTTGGTCGAGCTGGCGAAGGCGGAACTGCCTGACCTGCAAAAGCAGGCGGAAACGCTGCTGGAAGAGGTCTCGAATGAACTGGTCACGGCGGACGATCAAGCGGTCGGCGCGGTGATCCTGGAAGTGCGTGCCGGGACCGGCGGGGACGAGGCGGCGCTGTGGGCGGGGGATTTGTTGGAGATGTATCAGGAATACGCGAGACAGAAGCGGTGGAAATTCGAGGTGATGGATTTTTCGCCCGGCGATCAGGGCGGCGTGCGCAGCGCGGTGGTCAGCGTGAAGGGCGACGCGGTCTGGCAGGGGCTTGGTTACGAGGGCGGGGTGCATTGCGTGAAGCGTGTGCCGGCAACCGAGACGCAGGGCCGGGTGCATACCTCGACCGCGACGGTGGCCGTGCTGCCCGAGCCGGAGGAGCTTGAAGTGCAGATCGACGAGGCGGACGTGGATATCCACGTCACCACGGCGCAGGGCCCGGGCGGGCAGAACGTGAACAAGGTCGCTACGGCCGTACACATCATCCACAAGCCCACGGGGATCGAGGTGCGGATGCAGGAATCCAAGAGCCAGCAGCAGAACCGGGTCAAGGCCTGGCAGTTGTTGCGGGCGCGTCTGCACGCCCATCAGCAGCGGGAGAAAGATGCCGAGCGTGCCCAGCAGCGGTCGGAGATGATCGGCTCGGGCGGGCGCAGCGAGCGCGTGCGGACCTACCGGTACAAGGAGAACCTGGTCGTCGACCACCGGGTCGAGCAGACCGGCAACCTTGCGGTGCTGTCGGGCGGGCTGGACGGTCTGGTGCAGGCGCTGATCGCGCAGGACCGTGCTCAGCGGCTGGCGGCGCTTTGATGGGGGGCGGGTGACAGTGTTTCGGGGTGAGTATTTCGGGGGTAACGGCGGCTTAAGTGGGCCGAACCGGGGTTGATGGGGGTGCTTTTCTGAACCGGATAATGCTCACCGAATCGGGGGTGAACACCCGATAACTAACGGTGTGAGCAGGCTCTTGTTCTATCCATACGCGCATCTGGGGCTGGTTTTAGCCCTGTTGGTGGCCTGCGCCGCCGAGTATGTGCATGCGCAGGGGGGGATCATCCGGCCCAAGCGGCTGGTACACCTGTTCGATTTCGAGGAGCCGGAGAACTTCGAGTCGCTGCCGATGAACTGGTTCATCATCGGTCGGCCCGCCGAGACGTCCAGCAACACCTTCTTCCGGGAGCCCTTGCACCACGACCTGATGGAGCGGCCGGGCTTCCCGTCGTACACACAGGTGCGCTTCGATGAGACACACGTCATCTCCGGGCGGCGCAGCTTCTATCTGGGTTTGAACGGCGGCAGCGCGGGGGCGTTTTTGGAGGTGGGCACGATCCCGGCCGTGCCACAGAGCGATTACCTGATCACGGCGGCGGTGCGGACCGCGGCGCTTGAGCACGCGTCGGCGTACCTGAGCGCATATTTCGTGGACCGCGACGGGCAACGCATCGACGCCAGTGTCGTTGAGAGCAAGCCCGTCCGGACGCGCGGCGCGTGGACCCAGGTCGCGATCAAGCTCCGGGGTGATGTGGACGGCGCGGTCTGGATCGGTTTGCAGGTGGAGCTGCGCCAGCGCGCGCGTCAGCCCAACGACCCGCTGGGCCAGCAGCGCATTATGGTCAAGGACCTGCGCGGGCAGGCGTGGTTCGATGACATCGCTATCTGGCAACTGCCGCGTATCGAGGTGGCCACGCAGAGCCGGGTCAACCTCATCCGTGGCCCGCAGCGGCCGAGGTTGGATATCAGCGTCCGAGACCTGACCAGCCAGGAATTGACCGTCGACCTGGTGGTGTATGACCACACGCTCCGCCCGGCGGCGATCGATCGGCGCGAGCTTGGCCCGGGCGCACCGCGCTACTGGTCGTGGGAACCGGACCTGCCCGGGTTCGGGTGGTATTTGGTGGACATGCGGATCCACGACCGGCACACCGATCAAACTCGGATCGACAGCACGGATGCCACGACGCCGGTGGCGCGGACATTCGGCGCGTTTACCTGGCTGCCGCCCGCGACGCCGATCCATCCGATGGACGCCGACCGTTTCCAGATCAATGCGGCCGGCCTGCCACCGAGGCACTTTTCTTTCCTGACCGACCTACTTGACGCAACCGGCATCCGTTCGATGGTGGTGAGTGTCTGGGATGAGCAGACCGACCTTGCCGACATCGAGCAGCGCAAAGACCAGATCGATCAGGTGATGCAGTGGCTGTACCTCTCCGGCCGAAGTGCTTCGCTGTCGCTGGACCCGATCCCGCTGTCACTGGCCGACGCCATCAACAGCCCGGCCGCAGACCCGATCAGTGTGTTGGGCACCGACCGCAGTCAGTGGCTGACCTACCTGACCCCGACACTGCTCAGCCACGGCCAGCGTGTCAGGCGTTGGCTACTGGGTTCACCCGACCAGGCCTACGGCTTTTTCGCCCGCGACCTGCCCACCATCCTCGGGAATGTCCAGACGGAGTTCGCGTCGCTTGCGCCTTCGCCGGAGCTGGTGATCCCGTGGCGGCTGGATCAGTCCCGGCGGAAAGACCTGCCGGATTCGATTTATTATCTGATGGACGTCCCGCCCGCGGTGGCGGCGGACCAGCTGCCGGCATATCTGGCGGAGTGGCGCGACATCAAAGACAAGCTGACGCTGTCGCTGCGTGAGCCACCGGCCGATGAGGTCTCACACGCCCGTCGTGTCACCGACCTGGCGATCCGCATGATCATGGCGTGGGAAGAGCAGCCCGGCGCGATGTCCGTCTCGGGCCTGTGGACGGAAGCAGCGCAGCGTAAGGCTGCGCTGGTCCCCGACCCGCTGTTGGGTGTGTTTGCCAACGTCGCGCAACAGCTCGCCGGGCGGCGCGTGGTGGGTCGGTTGATGCTCGGGGGTGGGCTTGAGGTGCTGATCCTTGACGGACCCGCCGGGCCGGCGCTGGCGGCCTGGTCAAATTACCCCGGCGGCGACGAAAGCGTATTAGATCTTTACATGGGTGAGAACCCGGTGGCCGTGGATATCTGGGGCAACCGTCAGGCGATCCCCCTAAGCGACAACAAACACCGGCTGGCGCTCACGGATACACCGGTGTTCATCACGGGGATCGACGCTCAACTGGCGCTATTCCGTGCGGGGTTCCAGATCAATGACCCATTTATCGAGTCTACACAGACGCTGCATGAGCGTGTGCTGACGCTGACCAACCCCTGGCCGATGACTATCAGCGGGAACCTGCAGATCACCGGGCCGGAGGGCTGGACCTCGCGGCCGACACGTCACTTCTTCTCGATCCCGGCTGGGCGCACCGTCACGCTGCCGACCTCGTTGCAGTTCCCCGTCTCCGAAGTCGCCGGCCACAAGCAGCTCACGGCACGGTTCGAGTTCACGGCGGATCGGGCGCTGGTGATCGACCTGGCGCTGCCGATCGAGGTGGGACTGAAGGACGTGACCATGAACGCGACGGTCGCGCTGAGTGCCGGTGAAGATGGTCAAACCGAAGACGCCGGCGCCGCGGCCGTAGTGACGAACACGGGCAACGACACGCTTTCACTTTATGTCTTCGCCAACCTCCCCGGGCAACCGATCCAGGAACGCATCATCGCGGACCTCGGCCCGGGCGAGACGGCCGTGCGCCGCTTCCACTTCCCCGGCGCCGGGCAGGCCCTGCGTGAAAATGCCATGCGGATGGGCATCCGCGAGATCGACGGCCCGCGCATACTCAATCAAAGATTGAGTGTGGAAGATTGAGCCGCGTGTTCTCGTTAGGAACTACGCCGGGTGTATAAAGCACCGCTCGGCTTATATGTCCCGCCGACGCAAGGCGATCAACACCAGGGTTTGGGTCAGGCCCATCAGCAGTGCTGCCGATGGCTCGGGGATGACGAGTACCGTTTGCTCGAGCACCGCGGACGCCGTGTCGGTTGAATTCAGGCCGGTGACTTCGTAGATCCAATCCAGATAATTTACAACCGACGTAAACGCGGCCAGGTCGCCGTAATCCGCGTCGATGCTGCCGTCGAACGCGAGCAGGAACGAGTTCACGGCCAGGAGGTAGCTCGTGCCGTCTTCACCTTCGATGAATACACCGCCGCCGCTGTCACCGCCGGCGATCAGATACTCCAGGTCGACGGCGTCACTGGCACCGAAGTACCGCGACCATTTGTTGTTGTCTGCGTCCGGGTCGTCAAAATCAACAAACAGCAGCGAATCGTCGTAGCCCCGGAGCATGCGGCCGGTCCAATCGATCGTGTTCTGTCCGGCGATCTTGTTGCCGCCTTCCTCGACAGCGCCGGTTTCGCCGTCACCTGTCATGCCGTAGCCGACCATCGTGATGACCTGGCCGATGAGGTCCATTGAGCCATCGTCATCCCCCGGGTAGGGGAACATGCCGCCGAACCCGCCGTGCCGACCGAAACGCCCGAACCCACCGTGGTGCCCAAACCCGCCGCGCCGGCCGAACCCGCCGAACGGGCCAAAGCCCTGGCCTTGCAGGTCGATGCCCGGTATCCCGTTGATGAGGCTGGTGGTTTCGCTGGCGTCGGTGTCGGTCGCCCCGATGATCGAAGGGTCGTACAGCTGCGCGGCGGTGACGCCCGTGATATCGGTGGAGAGCTTGACCAGTGCCATGTCGCCGCCGAGGCTCACGTCACCGGTCCAGGCGTCGTTGATGATGATCTCGCTGGAGGTGTAGGCCTGTCCGCCGACGGTGAAGGTCAGGGAGCTTGACGATTCGGCGACGTGTGCGGCGGTGAGGACCCAGCCGTCCCCGATGTATGTCCCCGATGCCAGCCCACCGTCCCAGCTGAACATGCCGACGGCGTCATAAGCCGAGTCCTGCGCCAGCTCTGTATAGGCGTCGGGCGAGGCCCCGACCACGATAGTGCCCGCCACCACGTTTGTAGCGTCCCAGGATGCAAACACGCCGGCGATTGAACAAGCCGCCACGACATTACACAGCTTACCCATCTTCTTGCCTCCGTTACGGGGTTGTAGTCATAAAATGGGCATACGTGGCCTGTTACAACGCAGGCCACGCAGCGGCCCAAGCCGACGCCGCCCCGTGGGGGGGTGGGGGGTGCCGGTTACATAGGAGTCGCCGCCGGGGGAGGGGTTACAAGGCCCGGCATCAAAAAATTATTCGCAATGCGGGCCCCATGTGGTACGTTATAGTTCCACTGGTCGATGATTTTGCGTTGTGAGAAATGACCGACGAACAGTGCCTCAAGGCTGTGATCGAAGAGAATTGTTGCGCCGCTTTCGCTGCGCTCGTGGAGCGGTACTACCGGCGTGTCTATGCCATATGCTTGCGTCGTCTGCGCAACGCCGCCGACGCGGAAGACGCCACGCAGGAAGTTTTTCGCAAGCTGCTGGAACGCCCTGAAAGCATCCACCACGACCTGGGGGGGTGGCTATGCAGTTGTGCTGTCAACACAAGTGTGAGCATGATCCGTTGTAACTCTGCGCGCAGGCGGCGCGAGGAACAGGCCGCCGCGGAAGATACCGGCGTCCCTCAAATGTTCGACGCGGTTGAACGGTCCGAGATCGTTTCGTGCCTGCTGAATGAACTGGATGCGCAACAACGCGAATTGCTGATCAGGCATGTGGTCGAAGGCGTGTCACAGTCTTCTTTGGCGCGGGAGTTGGGCGTGACCCAGCAGGCGGTCGCGTTGCGGATGACGACGATCCGGCGTCGGCTGCGCGCCTGGCTGACGCAGCGTCGTCTCGGTTTGGCCGGGCCGGTGTGGCTTCTTGCCGGTTGGTGGACGGACACGCGGGCCGCGGTGTTGCGTGTCCTGGGGCTGACGGGAACAACTACCGGCGGTGGGGCCATCACGGGCGCTTCGGCGGGCAAGAGCGTGGTGGCCACGGCCGTGACCGTGGGGCTGATTTCTCTGCTGCCCGGTGACGACCCCGGGGCCTTTTCGCACCGCTCGGGTCAGACGCGTGGGGATATCCGGATTGCCGACGTGTCCTCGACCCTGCAGGGATCTCCCGACACGTTGCACGCCGACGCCGGGACCACCAGCGCGGGTATCGTGCCGGGCCGATATGAAAACAACAATAGCAGTGGCCGGCGTGCATTAACAGACTTAATCGCGTTGGACCCTGGCTTTGCAACACAAACTTATGTGGTCGCTGATCCACTTCAATACGCCCCGGTTGATTTTGGCGATGGGGCTATAGAGCAGGTCAACATTAGCACGGCCGAACCCGTCCGGTGCTTTCCGGTTCTCGGACACACCCGATCGATACACGCCGCAATATAGGCCTCAAATACTTGCCGTTGATCGGAGGTGGCGACGCTTTCACGATCACGCAGCCGCGCGGGGCGGAAGATGTTCGCTTTTGAGGTGCTCTGGGCGCGCGCCGGATGTGCGTTTGTCTGTGCAGGTAGCAGACGAAAACCTGGTCACTGGCGACCGTATCCTATCGACGCAATACTCGGCCCCGAAGAGATACGGGGCCTCCCGCATCCCGGATTTTTGTCGAGGATACCCGTTGCAGATTTCGACCGTTATGATCGGCATGACGCATCAGACAACAAGTGGCTGCATACGCCAAACAACAATGATAGTGATTTGCGTGGGCCGGGTTCGGCGATTTCCGCACGGTTTTCCAGGTGGACAAAGCAGCCGGTTTCCCGACAAAAACGCCTGCCGATTTTGATGTGATCGAACGTGATTCAGGTTTTGATGCGCCCGAGCGTGTAGCCATGCCGCCACAACCGCCGACGGCCCGGTCGGAGCGGGTTGCGGTTCAGCAACACCCCAGTGCCAGGGCGCCGCACGATAGCGCTTTCGCTCGATCAGAAGATGCGTTGAAACCGGCTTTCAATCTGACCGATCCAGGTATCACTCAAGGCGGGCCGGCCGAAAATGACGTGTTTACGCACTTCTCGGATACTCATCTCGCGAAGTCATCTCCGAACATGCGTGATCCGCTCATGCCGGATTCCGTGTTTCACGTTCCCCCGACGCCGCCGCACGGCATTGAGCTTCCACCGGGCGGGTGGGAGGACGTTGACGAACTGCCGACTCGATTAGCCTGGACGGAGACGCCCGAGGCTTTGTTTGACCCGCACGAAGCCTTTAATTATCTGCCCGTCTCCGGATTCGGCCACGAACAGTTCGCCGCCAACCACGCCTATTCTATTGATGTGCCCGAGCCGACCGGGTTGGGGCTGATGTGCCTTGGACTAGGTCTTATGGCTTTGCGCTCGCGTTCATCCCGTTGAACGCTCGGCCGCCGGATTCTGTTCCAAGCGGCATCGGCCAACAGTAATAATAGATAAAGGATTGTAAAGGGAGGGTATTTCACGGCTCCCGACTGTGCCGTGTGTTCAAGTGCGATACGGATTACCGCGCTTCAACAAGCCGAACCCCAAAGCGATCGTACACATGAACATGGCCGGCTCGGGGATGGATATCGCGGCGGGCGGTGTGCCGACGTTCCAGTTGCCCAGGATCACCGCCAGGTCTGCGATCCCGACAAAGCCGTCGCCGGACGGATCGGCCCGCGGATCGTTCAGCGGGCCGTTGTTGTTCCATTCGCTTAAGACGATGTTCAGGTCGTTGATGCCGACGAAGCCGTCGTAATCCAGGTCGCCGTCGATGCCGGTGACGGTGATGGTGAAGAACTGGTCGCCGGCGAAGTTGTTGAAGTTGATGCCCGAAAGATCGCCGATCGATCCACCGGCGCCGTTGCCGCCGAGGTTGCCGGTGCCGACGGGCAGGCCGCCGAGGATCTGGTTGGAGTGGTAGTTGTTGTTGCCGTTGCCGTAGGCGGCGTGGATTTTGATCGCGTCACCGGGCTGCGGGTTACCGATGTCGGTTAGCGCGATGGAAAACTCAAAGCCCTTGGTGACGGCGAGCGCGGCGGCCTGATTCGCGGCCGCGCCGCTGCTGCCGCCGACGCCGGCGGTGTTGGTGTTGTTGAACCCGAACTCGAGCGGCTGTGTGAGGAAAGGCGTGAGATTGCGCACCTCGCCGACGCCGGTCGAGCCGAGGCCCATATCACCCGGGTTGACCACGCCCGACTGGACGCCCGTCCCGCCGCCGACATTGGCGTACCCTCCGTTACCCTTGACTGTGGCGCTGCCACCGCCGTTGCGGTCGACGATGTCGACGGTGAAGATGCTGCCGGTGAGGCTGCCCCAGCGCGCGTAGAGGTGGTAGTCCGCGGCGAAGCCCGCGTCGAACGTCATGCCGCCGAAGTTCTGGCTTAAGTATTCGTAATCGTACTGGGGCGATGCGGACAATACGTTTTCGCCGCCGGGCTTGGAATCGATGAAGAGGCTGAGCTTGTTGAAGTTGTTCTCGATGTTGCCGGTGAGCATGATGTAGAGCCGGCCGTTTTCGACCACGGCGTATGCCGCGTCCAGCTCACCGCCGCCGCCCAGGCCGGACGGGTTGGTCGCGTTGCCGAAACCGGTCTGGACGGTCTGGACCGCCAGCGCCGGGCCGTAGGCCGCGTCGCGTGTGCCGTCGAGCGTGATCGCGGCGATGGATGGCCCGGCCCATGCGGCGGGTGCGAGGGCGGCCAGTAGGTACGTTATTTTCATCCATCCCTCCGAGTGAATACTGCTCGTTTAGCGGACGCGACATTGTACCACACGCGGGCCAATATCCGTGAGAAATCCGTGAATTAACCCCCGGCCGGGCGGACGCGGGCGTTGTCCTATATAACTTGTTTAACACGGTGTTTCGTTAACCGGTTGCGGAGCTTTCGCTATGAGATACGCACAGGTGTTTTCACGAATGTGGCAGATCCTGTTTGTCGCCCTGGTTTTCGCTGATTCGGTCACGGGGCAGGCGACCGCGCCGGTGACGCACGATCGTCATACCCATCATCACAACGACAAGCACCCGGTCATCCACGACCAGACGCTGATTCACACCAGTCGTAAGGGCGCGGAGCTGGACCTGCCGACCGATGAGGAGATGTTCACGTTCATCGTGTTCGGTGACCGCACCGGTGGGCCGAACGAAGGCATCGATGTACTGGCCGACGCTGTCGCCGATGCGAACCTCTACGAGCCGGACCTGGTGATGACCGTCGGCGATCTGGTCAACGGCTACAACGACACACCCGAGTGGACCGAGCAGATGCAGCAGTTCAAGCAGGTGATGGACGAGCTGCGCTGCCCCTGGCTCCCTGTCGCGGGCAACCACGACATCTACTGGCGCGGCGAAGGCAGGAAACCCAAGGGCGAAAACGAATCCAATTACGAGATGCACTTCGGCCCGCTGTGGTACGCCTTCGAGCACAAGAACTGCTGGTTCATCGTGCTCTACTCCGACGAGGGCGACCCGAAGACCGGCAAAAAAACATTCACGAAGCCCGAATCACAGCAGATGAGCCCCGAGCCGCTCCAGATAGGCTCAAGGGCATCCTCGCCAAAGCGAGACGCGAAAGCACGTGTTCCTATTTCTGCACCACCCGCGATGGCTGGGCGGGGCCACGGCGACGACTGGGACAAGGTACACCGTGAATTGGTCTCGCGGTGGGGAACTGTCCTGCCGTGTTTGCCAGGCACATCCACCACATGGTTTACACCGAACAGGACGGCATCGAAGGTAATCAAAAGCCGCCACAGTGGGCGAGCACCAGAGCGGGGCCGCGCCCGAAACAGGCTACCTCCATCAGTTCCACCGTCACCGTCCGCAGAATCAGATCGCCAGCCGTCGATCCCGGTCAGCGAAACGATGGACGTGCGGCAGATCACCCGTGAGGTCTCGCAGATGGCCGGTGCGCTCTCCCATGTGATGCCCGGTACCGATCAGGTCATCGAGGTCGGCGACGACGGGTCGGCGGACGCGGAGTTTACGATCAGCGTTACCAATCCCGTTCAATCAGAGATCCAGGTCGAAGTCGAGACGGCCAGCGCCGACAGCCGTTGGGCCATCACGCCCGACCACTATCACGGCAACATCCCCGGCGGTGGACGGATGTCCTACACCTTCCGTGCTGTGCGCCCAAGCGGTTCGCTCGATGAATACGCGCGCCCGTTGGAAGTGACGCTCGGCATCGACCTCTTGACCAACACCGCGCGCTACGCCATCCCCAGCAAGTCCGCCATCGTGCCCGGGTCGGTCGCACTGCCTATGCCCGAACAGCCCGCGGACGAGATGGTTCTCAAACTCAACGGCAACCGCGGCGCGGCCACGATCGACGCCTGGCGCGTCCCGCTGCAGGACGGATCGTTCACGTTTGAGTGTTTCGTCAGGCCGCGTGCGTTTGACGACCGTACCGGCGTGATGGGTGCTCCGGGGTTCGGCCTGTGGTTCGACCACGGCAGGCCCGTGTGCTTTGTCTACGCCGACGGTAAATGGTTCGACGCCACGCTCCCGGAAGATAAAACCCTCGAACCCGGCAAGGTCTACCACCTGGCGGGTGTTTACGACGGCAGGGAACTGCGCTTCTACATCGACGGCAAGCTTGCCCAGGCAACCCCGGTCACAGGCAAGATCAAACTCGCTGGCGACCCGATGACCTTCGGCGCGGAAACCACGCCCGGCGGCGAGGTCCACACAATACAAGGCTGGGTCGACGACGTGCGCATCTCCAACACCGCACGTTACACAGGCGAAAGCTTTACGCCCGAGCGCCGGCCTGCGACGGATGAACACACCGTGCTGCTGCTACACATGGACGCCGACCAGCACGGCTATCTGTACGATGCCTCCGGGCATAAAGCGCACGCGAAAATCGTTTCCCCTGCTAAAATCGGCCCGATCAAGCAATAGCCGGGCAAACGAACTCAACAGAGGCACCCGGTCGTACTAGAATCTCATCCAGATGACCGGCATGAGACCTAACCTCAGCACCATCCCGACCCGCCAAGCTCCGTGGTCGGCCTGCGCGATCGCTGCGTCCGTGTGTCTTTTGTTCGGATGCCCCTCGGCAGAACCCTCGGCGGAAGCCGCAAGCGATGAGCAAACGCAAGCCACCGATCCGCTGCCGCAGCCGACGCTGACCGTCATCCCGCTGGATATCACCAGACCACCCGACACGGACGAATCGGCCGGCGGGTTGCTTGTCGCCGATCTTGATGACGACGGCCGGATGGATTACCTCGTCACCGTGCCCGGTCGTATCGCCGCGTACAGTGGCGCGGGTGAAAAGCTCTGGATCAAAGATGTCGATCTTGTCGTCGGCGGGTCGAGCGAAGCCCACGGCCTGCCGGGCCACCACGGCCCGGGTGTCGCGGCCGGCGACGTGGACAGCGACGAGGGCCTGCGAAGTCATCTTCCTCACTCGCGACGGCACGCTGCATGTCGTCAACGGCGCATCCGGTGTCTCGAAGCCTCCGCAATGCCCCCGTGCCGAGGTTGCCCGGCGTTGGGAGGCTTGCCATGATCGCCGACTTCCGCGGCGCGGGTGACGACCGCGACATCCTCCTGCAAGCGACCAACCGGTTCGGCTACCGCATGGGCCGATACCTCGCGGCGTATGCGTTCGACGAACTCATCAACGGTGGCGAGCCGCTCTGGTCCACCGATAGCTTTGAGTCATGCGCCCACAACGGCGCACGCCTTGCCGACATCGACGGCGACGGACGCGACGAGGTGCTCGGCGGCGACATCCTCGATCAGGACGGTACACGCATCGCCTCGGTCATCCCGTCGCACAGCCACATCGACGGCGTCACCACCGCCGACCTCCGCCCCGACCTGCCCGGCCTGGAAGTTGTTTTACTTGAAGAGGGCGACGACCACGTCCAACTGCTGGGTATCCAAGGTCCGATCTGGCGCAAGCATTTCCGCCGGCAGGAGCCGCAGAACATGGCGGTGGGGCGGTTCAAGCCGGGTTCCGATGCGCTCTACATCTGGTGCCGGTCACGACACAACCGCAGCCAAAAACCCTTCGTCTTCGACGCCTTCGGCAACCTCGTCACGCACTACCATCTGGACGACATCGCCCCCGCCGACTGGTCGCCGCGCGGTATCGAGGTCATCCACACCATCGACTGGACCGGTGATCGCACGCAACTCGCCTGCGCCAAGGAACGCCACGAGTCCGGCGACGTCGCGCTGTTCGAGCCGATGACCGGCCGATTCGTCCTGCAAATCAAAGAACAGGCCGACCGCCTCTACGTCGCGGACGTCACCGGCGACTGGCGCGAGGAGATCATCGTGTTAACCGGCACAATCCACGGGGCGGACTTATCCGAAAACGACACCTCCGGGGGTACTACCGGGGGCGGGAGTGAACTGCACATCTACGCCAACCCCGCCGACAACCCGCGCCCCGATGAGCCACGCCTCTGGGATAGCCGCAACTACCGCCGGCTCAAGCAGTGCCATAACTATTACTCGCCATGAGCATACCGTCACACCCGACGAGACCCATACCGCGCTCAGCGCTCGGCGCGGGTCTCCCGACCCCGCCGGTCCAGGTTTTGTTCTGCGCGGGTCTCCTGACCCGTGGGTTGGTTGCCGGATTTGCGGAGACCTTCGGTCGAGGGGGGCGGCGGGGTCGGGGACCCGCGCCGAGCTCGCTTGTGCCTGCGGCGATGCACGCCAATCAGTTAAGACGGCGCCTTCTTGAAAATAAACTGCGTCACGAAGGCTTTACCCGTGTGGTACGCGCCTTCGCTGACCTCGCGTTCCAGCTCGGCCTGGTGGAGGATGCCTTCTGCCGGGAAGTGTTGGCGGAGGTCGTCGAGCGTGACGAGCCAGCCGATGTCTTTCGGGCCGCCGGTGTCATAGTTCAGTTGGTTGGGGTGGTAGGCTTCGAGCAAAAACACGCCGCCGGGCTTTAGGCCCCTGAGCGTTTTCTCACAGACGCGCTGCCGTGTGGCCGGGTCGGTGTGGGCGGAGATGGACACGACCGCGTCCCAGGTTTCGATGCCGAAGTCGAAATCGTTGACATCGGTCACGATGTATTCAAACGACACGCCGTGCTCGGCCGCGAGCTTCATCGCCTTGTCCCGCCCGGCCTCCGACAGGTCGATCCCGCACACCGCGTAACCCCGCTTAGCCAGAAATAGCGCGTTGCGCCCCTCGCCCTCCTGAAGACACAACACCCTCGCTCGGCGCGGGTCTCCGACCCCCGCCGACATCACCGACCGAAGGTCTCCCCGGCGAACCCGTATCAGCGGGGTCGTGAGAGCGCCCGCGCCGCCGCTCGCTTCGGGGAAATGCCCGACCGAGTTTTTGAGGAAAGTGTTCGGCTCCGTGCCGTAGATGTAGGCCGACTGACCGTAACGCTCGTTCCAGAATTGTGCGTCCATGGGGGAATCCGGGGGGAATCCGGGCTGGTGACACGAACCTACGGGACACATGTTACCTGCTGGGAGACCTCCGGTCGGGCGGGTCAGCGGGGTCGGGAGACCCGCGCCGAGCCGCACGGTCGCTAGCGCATGCGCTAACCGCACCCTGCGGCGGAGTACGAACCCAAACTGTTTGCTACTTACTCGCGTAATCGTCACCACCCACCGCGCTGTTAAGCAACTCCAGGAACTCGGCTTTGTTCATGCCGCCGTCTCGGCAACTCAAGCACCGTGGTGCCCTGCGGGTCGGTGATGATCGTGACCGGTGTCGATGTGACGCCGTAACCACCACCGCTTCGGCCAGGGCCGGGTCGCCCACATCGATCATCACGGGGACGACCGCCGCGTTGACCTCGGCGGTCACCTGCTCGTCCGCCCACACGGTCCGTTTCATGATCCGGCAGGGCACGCACCACGTGGCGGTGAAGAACAGCACCATGGGCTTGCCCGACTCCACGGCCTGCTCCCGGGCCGAAGCGTAGTCCCCGGCCCAGGCGATGTTATTCGAGGGCACGTAGAAGCTGTACCACGCATAGGCGAGCGAGACCACCAGAAACAAGAGCCAGAAGACCCGCCAGAAGTGAAAAACCGCCGGCGGACGGGTGGTTGTTGTTCATCGTGGTCAGGTGCTTGGGTCGGCATGCGTTGATCCTCCAGTGACGTGTGTGGGGCGATTAAGGTTTCTGACAGCTTATCCGGTCCCCATCGGCACAAGGGTCACCTGTATCATCTCAGCGCTTTCCGCCAGTGGGTCCGAATCCTTCGTACACGACGCGCGACAATCATACGGTAATCGCCCGGCCGCAGCTCGATCTCCAGCATCGTTCCGCCGGTTGTCTGTTCCAGTTGTAGCACGCCCGTGGGTACCGATATCGCTGCCTCGCATTCGCTGCCACCACACCTTCCGAGGTTGCGGCACCGTCGCCTGCACGATGAACTCCAGCTTCACGTCAAACTCGGTCAGGCTCATCAGCCACATCGCCCGATCACTGCACGGTACAACAAGTTTCGCCTGCGAATCATCATCGAAGGTGGGTACATCCTCCGGATAGGACTCGCTATCCATCAACAGCGCCATGCGGTGGTCCATCCAGGTGGTGAACCGTTTGGTCCGTATCCTGGACAGATCGGTCGCATTGAGGCGTTGGGGTTCTTCTTCTGGTCCCGCTTCAAGCAGAGCCGCCAGTCTTGCCTGCAATGCTTCCTGTAGCCCCGGGCTTGAGCTGAAGCGACCCGATGGCCTTCCAGGCCAGCTCATTGTCTTCATCGCTCAATCCAAGAGTGTGGGCGAACATACGTGTCATCGACGACAAGTCCGACGTACGTGCCCTTGAGGTCGCCGAAGTCACGATCGACTCTCGCACCGGTGTGCATCCCGCATTGAAACGGGTCGATCACTGTCGCTTTGAACGACGGCGGATCGTGGTAGGGGTCCCGGGAAATGACCTGCGAAGCCGGCGACCTTCTCCCGCGGCGGGCAGGCCGGGTCGTCCTCCCCGAAGATGAGTGTCACCCCCGTGTTGTTGCCGAGATTGATGTCATATCCGCGATGGTTGGGCTGCGGTTTCCAGCCGTCTGGCAGGTCGATCGACATGCAATCGTCATCGTAGTGCATCGTTCGCGTCGGCATTACAAACCTTAGAGCTATTGAGTCGCGTCCAATTTGTGCTGGATGGGTCGGGAGCCGGGGGCGATTAAGGTTCCTGACACCTTATCTGGTGCCCTTTCTTCGGGCAGGTTAATGTGCAACCTGGTGGGTTGCGGCTGCGGCTAACCCACCCTACAGCTGAGTGGGAACCCATGCTACTTGCTAAAATTATCGCGCAGAATTGGTGAGTTGGACGGATTCACCCAATACCCAATTCCGTTTGGGTAGTATTCTAATCGAGCAAGCCCATTAGTAATTGCGGCTCTGACAATACCTCGGCTTTCGACATGCCCTTCGTTATCAAGGATCATGGCTTGGGATTGCGTTCCAAGCGTATAATGTGGGACAAGTTCAAAATGTCGATTTCTCCGAACTTCACTTTCTATTACAAGTTGTCCTTTTAGCTCTTTCCCATCAGTAGTCATGATCTGTTGATTTGTTGGAACATAACTTTCAAAAGTAAGGCCACAAACCTCGGTGAGTAAGCTTCTTACCTGCCATTTCTCAATATCCTTCGATGTTGAGAGAAATCGGTACTCCATGAGGTCCTCGCGAACGCGGCCATTTATCACTGGAAGCACGCTGAATGAACCGGTGGCGGTTACACTATGGTCAACTAGTGTCATCATCGGGCCGAATACGAATACATAACCCTTATCGCTATGCAAAAGGTAGCGGGTGACCCCTTCTGTAGGCACGTATTTAGTCGCCTGTGAATAAATCGCCGGGGGAAACGGAGTGATGGCGAGCCATTCGGCCTTGGGATTTGCGATAATTCTTGATGCAAGAACTCTTTGATCGCCAGCAAGTACGATCAATAGTGCATCGGCACGTTTATACACATACAAACCGGCTAAATACCAAGTAACATCATCTTTTCGTATATTTGCGGCAGTAGATACTTCGATCAATTCAGCTTCCGGAGACCATGACTTGGCAAAGCTATCTGCCTCCGATATGTCACGGGTGTAAAATCCTTCTTTTAGATCGTCTAAATTTGTGTTTGCAATAAGTTCGTCAAACCCTTCATATGCTTTGATAACAACAGGGAATGTTGAGGATGATTTGTGGTCTGGTGTTGAGTCGCCGTCACATCCTTCCACAAAGAATGCTGCGAGAATAAAAGCTGTAACCTGTGCACTATGTATCCAGGATTGAGCCTTTGACATATGTAACATCAGCATCTCTTTTTAACCCGTCAGGCGATTCTGTTTGTGTTTGTAATTTTAACAGTTACTCAACAACCGCATCGCCTCATCCAAATCCTTATCCCCACGCCCTGAAAGATTTATGACGATCGTCTGGTCCTCGGGCAGTGTGCGGGCGAGCTTGATGGCGTGGGCGACGGCGTGGGAACTTTCTAACGCCGGGATGATGCCTTCGGTGCGGGCGAGGGTGGTGAAGGCTTTGAGGGCGTCGGCGTCGGTGCAGTCGGTGTAGGTGACGCGGTGGGTGTCGTGCCAGTAGGAGTGTTCGGGGCCGACGCCGGGGTAGTCGAGTCCCGCGGAGATGGAGTGGACGGGGGCGGTTTGGCCGTCGGGGTCTTGCATGACGTAGGAGCGGCTGCCGTGCAGGACGCCGGGGGAGCCGTAGGTCAGCGGTGCGGCGTGTTCGCCGAAGGCGTTGGAGCGTCCGCCGGCCTCGACGCCGAACATTTTCACTTTTTCGTCGTTGATGAAGGGGTAGAACAGGCCGGCCGCGTTGGAGCCGCCGCCGACGCAGGCGACGAGCACATCGGGGAGCCTGCCGATCTGGTCGAGGGACTGGGCGCGGGCCTCCTTGCCGATGACGGACTGGAAGTCGCGGACGATCATGGGGAAGGGGTGCGGCCCGACGACGGAGCCGATGATGTAGTGTGTGGATTCGCTGGTGGCCATCCAGTCGCGCATGGCGGCGTTGGTGGCGTCCTTGAGTGTTTTGCTGCCGGACTCGACGGGGACGACGCGGGTGCCCAGGAGCTTCATGCGTTTGACGTTGGGCTGTTGCCTGCGGATATCTTCGACGCCCATGAAGACATCGCACTCCAGGCCGAGGTAGGCGGCGGCGGTGGCGCTGGCGACGCCGTGCTGGCCCGCGCCGGTCTCGGCGATGATGCGCTTCTTGCCCATGCGGAGGGTGAGCAGGCCCTGGCCGAGCGAGTTGTTGATCTTGTGTGCGCCGGTGTGTGCGAGGTCCTCACGCTTGAGCCAGAGCTGCGCGCCCCCCCCGGAAGTTTTGCCTTCGGCTTTCATCTGTTCACGCACATAGGCCGTGAGGCGTTTGGCGTATTGCAGGGGGGTGGCCCGGCCGACGTAGTCGCGCATCAGCTGGTCGAGTTCCTTCTGGAACGCGGGATCCTTGCGGGCGTCGTCGTAGGCCTTCGTGACCTGCTCGATGGCCTGGTGGAGGGTCTCGGGGGTGAAGATGCCGCCGAACTCGCCGAAGTAGCCCAGGGCGTCGGGGAGGGGGGACATTCCGGGGGCGATGGTGGGGGTGCTGGTGGTCATGGGGGTATTGTAGGGGAAGGGATTGTGGGGGGAAGGGATGGGGGATTTTGTGTGTGGGATGGCGGGAATTAGGGGGTGTGGACTGATCCCACGGAAGCCGCGTTGCGGCATCCGTGGGCTTTGGGTGTGTGGGGCTGGTATACGATATTTACACCCTGTTGCTCGACCCTGCATCACCCTCTGCGTTTCTTATCGAGGGCGTCGCGGGCGGCGGCTTCGCGTTTCAGGGCGTCGGTGAAGACTTGGCTGGCGGAGTCGGGGTAGAACTCGCGCAGGTCCTTGAAGGCTTTGTCGGCGGCTTCGTATTGCCGGCTCTTGAGGAGGTTGACGGCGGATTCGTATTTCTGCGTGACGTTCTCGACGAGGCGTTTTTCGAGGATGTAGAACTGCCGTTGGTCCTGCGCATCGGGGAGCGTGTCTTCGATGGAGTAGGTGAGTGCCTGGCGGTAGGCGTCGTAGGCGCGGTAGAGCCGCGTCGGGTCGGCGGTCGATGAGGGCGTAGGACTCGTGGGCCTGTGCGAGGGCGGTGTCGGCGCGTCGCGCGTCGGGGGTTTGTTTGTCGGGCTTGTGGGTGATGTCCTGTGTGATCTGATCGGCAGTCAGGGCGGGGGGGAGTGAGTCGTCGGGCGTGGTGGTGCCGGTGTCGGATTGATTGAGTAGGCCGAAGGCAATCAGGCCGAACGCGACGATCCAGAACACACCGATGCCGGCCCAGAGTTTGCCACGGGAACTGGTGGAGCCGGGCGCGCCGGTCGTGGCCGGTGTGGTTGCGGCGGCGGGGGAGTCCTGCGTGTCGACAGGTTGATCGGCATCGCCGGGCATGGGCAGGACGCGGAAGATGTCGGTATCGCCGATGGAGACGGTGGCGATATTTTTGATCGGCCGTGGCTTGGTGGTGACGAGCTTGCCGTTGAGGCTGGTGCCGTTGTTGGAATGGTTAACGAGGGTCCACTTGCCGTCGGTGAAGGCGAACTCGCCGTGCTCCCGGGAGATAAAGGGCAGGTCGATGGGGAGCGTGCGGTCGGTGCTCCGGCCGAAGGTGATGCGCGTCTGCCGGAGCAGGAGCTTGCGGCCCGCGTTGGCGCCGGTGAGGATTTCGATCTGGAGAGAGGTCAAAACAGTTCTCCCCTGATGGCGCGGATGATCATGGGCGCGAACACGATGATGACGACGGCGACGAGGATAAACATCGAGGGTATGAGGATGCGGAGGCTGGCGGATGCGGAGAGTTTTTCCGCCTGAACGCCGCGGTGCATGCGGAGCATGTCGGACTGGAGCTTGAGGATCGTGGAGAGCGGGGTGCCGAGGGATTCCGCCTGGTTGACCGCGCCGACGATGGAGCGGAGGGATTCGAGGGGGATGCGTTCGGCCATGTGTGCCATGGCGGCGGCGCGGGGCGTGCCGAGGTTGACTTCGCTCAGGACGATGGCGAGTTCCTGGTTGAGGTCGTCGTCGGGCTGGTCGCGGATAAGGGTCTGCACTGCCTCGGTGAACGTCGAGCCGGCGGCCATGGTCAGCGAGATCAGGTCGAGCGTGTAGGGGAGCTGCTTGCCGATGCGTGTGCAGCGGCGGCGCCCGGCGTCGCGGAGCGCGGCCATGGGGATGGCGAACCCCAGCGCCGCCATGGCCGGACCGATGAGCAGGGCGAGCGTGTTGCCGCTGACGATGACCAGGAGGGTGGACGCGATGCCCAGCGCCGCGCCGCTGAGCAGGCAGATAGCGAGGTATTCACGGACGCTGTAGCCGGACGGGTTGCCGGTGGCGTCGAGGTTCTGGCGGATCGATGCGCGGATGCCCGGGAGGTTCAGCCGTTGCGTGAGCGCGAGGCCCAGGTTCATGATTGGCGCGAGCAGCGGGTTTTCAAAAAGCGTTGCGCGGCTTGCGCCCAGCGAGGCGGCGAAGCGGCGGTGGACGGGCGGCTCGGCGGGCACGGGGAAGCGGAACAGCGTGTAGATCGGCAGGGCGACGCCGACGAAGACGACCAGGCTCATGATGATTTGAAGCGCTATCTGCATCGTTATCAGATATCCACGGCCATGATCTTACGGATCCACACGAACGCCACGACGATCAACGCCACGACGATGAGTAATAGTATGCGCCCGGCGGGCACGGTGAACAGCATGCCCACGCCCTCGGGGTCGATCGACCAAAGCAGCACGAGGAACACGACCGGCATCATCGACATGAAGATGGCCTGGTAGCGTGCCTGGCTGGTGAGCGCGTCGAGCTTGGCTTCGAGGCGGGCGATATCGCGGATGGAATCGGCGATGCGGTCCAGGCTCTGCGCGGTGTCGCCGCCGCGCAGGCGGTGCATCTGGATGGCGGTGAAGGTGAGGCGGTAGAGCTGGGAGCCGATCCGGTTGCTGGCGTTTTGCATGGCCTGGTTGAGGTCCATGCCGAGGCGGTACTCGCGGAGCAGTTGGCCGAACTCCTGTTTGATCGGGCCGACGGCGTTGGTTTCGAGCAGCTCCATCGATTGCACGAGGTTCAGCCCTGCGCGTGCGGCTGCGGCGAGGGTGGTCAGGCCGTCGACGAGCTGGCTTTCGAGGCGTCGCAGGCGTTCGGCTTCGAGGTGGCGGATATAAAAGTTCGGCAGCAGCATCGCGGCGGCGGCGCAGGCGAAGGCGGCGAAGATGGAATAGGTGATGACAAACGCAAACAAACCCACGGTGACGACCAGCCCGGCGGATATGCCCAACGCGGTGCGCGGCTCGATGTCGATCAGCAGTTGACGGCGGAGCACGCGGTCGTAGGCGAGTTCCTGACGGTTGATCAGCACCAGCGACCACGCGTAGCCGTAGCGCACGAGCATGTAGACCGACACGAATGTCAGCAGGCTCGATACGATCATGAGGACGGTGGTTTGGGGCATTGAGGTTAGTGGGTAGTGATTAGTGAGTAGTGGTTAGTGGGGGATGCCCACGTTTTTAAAACGTGGGCTTCGGGGTGTTGTGTTAGAGGAACACCTCCACGCCGATGAGTTTTCTTTCGATCATGTCTTCGGCGAAGGTGGGGATGTAGCCGGTGTGACGCAGTCTGGGTTGTTTGGGGTCACGCAGGGTGTAGACATCTTCGAGTTGTAGCTGGTGCGTCTGCGGGTCGATCTCGGTGACCTCGCTGATGTGCGTGACGCGGCGTTTGCCGTCGGCGAAGCGGGCGACCTGCACGACGATGTCTACGGCGGTGAGGATCTGCTCACGGATCGCGCGGACGGGCATGTCCACCGCCATGAGCACGAGCGTTTCCAGGCGTTTGAGCGCGTCGGCGGGGGTGTTGGCGTGCAGCGTTGAGAGCGAGCCGTCGTGGCCGGTGTTCATCGCCTGGAGCATGTCGAGCGCTTCGGGGCCACGGACTTCGCCGACGATGATGCGGTCGGGGCGCATACGCAGCGCATTGCGGACCAGGTCGCGGATGGTGTACGCGCCTCGGCCCTCGACATTGGCGGGTCGGCCTTCCAGGCCCACGACGTGCGGCTGGGGCAGGCGCAGCTCGGCGGATTCCTCGACGGTGATGATGCGCTCGTCCGGGCGGGCGTATGCGCCGAGCACGTTCAGGAGTGTGGTTTTACCTGAGCCGGTGCCGCCGGAGATGATGATGTTCTGTCGGCCGACGACGCAGCCTTGCAGAAACGCGGCGCAGGTCTCGCTTAGCGACCCGCGTTCGATCAGGTCGTCCATCGTGAAGGGGACCCAGCCGAACTTGCGGATGGTCATGCACGGGCCGACGAGTGAAAGCGGGTTGATGACGACGTTGACACGGCTGCCGTCGGGCAGGCGTGCATCGACCAGCGGCGTCGAGGTGTCCACGCGTCGGCCGACCGGCGTGAGGATGCGCTCGATGATCGAGATCAGAACGTCTTCCGAGAAGAAAGAGCGCGAGGTCGGCTGGATCACGCCGTTCTTTTCGATGTAGACATGGTCCTTGCCGACGACCATGATCTCGCTGACGCTGGGCATCTCCAGCAGGTCCTGCAACGGCCCTAGGCCAAGCAGGATGTCCTGGATATCCTTCGATACGCTTCGGCGGACGATGTATCGGCCAAGCTCCTTTGGGATGTTGCCCGCCTGCTGTTTGTATAACCCGTCGAACGCTTCCTCGGCGACGGCGAGATCGTCGGCGACGCTCGTCGGGTCGAACAGCAGCGGCATCATGTCCACCAGCGTCGTGACCAGTTCGGTGATCTGCTGCTGCTTGCGCGGGTCGGCGAGTTGGTCGTTGCCTTCTTTATAGTCGGTCTGTACACGTCCCTGGCATTGCCGGACGACCTCGGCGTTGACCAGCCGTGACAGGTGCTGGCGGATCGCGTGGTCGAGCACCTTCTCGTCCAGCGACTCGACGCGCTTGGTCAGGACCTGGTCGAGGTGGCTTAGCATCTGGGTGACGAAGGCCTGATCGGACTTGTTGATGTGCCCGGTGACGCGGAGGTTCATCCGGTCCAGCAGTTCAGAATGGACCTGCTGCTCAAGCTCCATGAGTTTGGCTTGAAGCTCGGCGGTCTCGTTACTGCCCGGGCCGGTTCGGTCGGTACCGACGGGCGCGAGGGAGAACTGGCCGATCTGGATCTCGTCGCCGAAGTCCAGGCGCACCTGTTTGCCGAGCACGACCTCACGGTTGGCGACACGTGTGCCGGCCCGGCTGAGTGACTCGACGAACATCTGGTTGCCCTTGAGCACGACCCGCGCGTGACGCCGAGCGACGAACGGGCTTTTGAGCACGATCGCGCAGCCGTCGTCGCGCCCGATGGTGATCGAGTCGCCCGACGCCTTGATCGTGGAGCGTGTGTTCGTGCTGTGGTCGTAGAGCCAGAATTCCATGTCGTATCGGTTTCTCGCGGTCGGTCCGTCTTAGCGTTCGATCAACCGCAGCACCGCCGGGTTGATGCCGCCGTCGGGGATCTTGGGGGTGCTGTTGTCGCTGGGGTTGCGCAGGTGAAGCTCGAAGTCGCCGATGACCATTTTCTTGATCTTCTCGAGGTTGGTGGCCTCGTCGGGCGTGACCTGGAGGCTGATGGTGGTGAAGTTGCGTGTGGCCCGGCCGGCGTCGGTGGAATCGTCGGCGATGCTGCGCGTGCCGACGCTGAAGACCTCGACGTTTTCCATGACCGGGAGGATGTTGAGGTTGCCGCCGGGGAACTGCGCCTCGATGTCAACGCTCATCCCCGGCTGGAGGCTGCCCGGCAGCGTGCGCGGGTTCACGGGCAGGGCGACGAGGCGCATGTTCGGGTTGATGCGCGTATCCAGTTCGATGTCGCTGGGGTCGGTGAACAGGTCGTAGGTGAGGAACTGGTTGCGTCGCGCGGGGAGCTTGATGCGCAGGCCGACCTGTGCGGTGAGCGAGGCGTCACCCTCGCCGGATTCTTCCAGGACCATGCCGTCGAACGAATCGCGGTACTTGCGGGGCATGGGGACGGCCTTGACGTCCTTGCTGGCGAGCTTGTCGCCGGGCTTGAGCGTGGTGACCAGCCGGTAGACCGTGAACTCGCCCTCGTGGACCTGGCGCTTGATCATCGCGACGTAGAGGTTGACGACGATGACCGCTACGACGGCGATGACGGCGGCGATGATGACCAGGCGGTTGCTTCCGGGCGGTGCGTTGGTGTTGGGCGTCTGTGCCATGAGGGGGTCACTCGCTTGCGTTAGTCGTGTGTGCGTATTTCGTTATAGCGTACCGCAACTGTGGCGTAAGGTGAATCGGGGGCGGAAGCTGTGGGGGGAACCCGGCCCTTCGCGGTGCTCGGGGCCGGCGCTGGTGGAGCTGTGTACGTTAGGGGTTTGCTTCACCGGATCCTGACTCGGCGGCGTTGACCTGGTCGAACAGGGCCTTGACCTCGTCGGTGGCGCGGATGCTGGCGGCGATCTGTAGCTGGGCCTTGGCGCTGGCGTATTCCTTGGCGGCGATGAAGTCCCGGGCCTGGGCGAGCAGGTGGTCGAACTCGGTGTCGTCCAGCCGGGCGCGGACCTGCGGGGTGTCCATCGCTTCCTTGGCGCGGAGGTAGTGGCGTTTGGCCTCGCCGAACGAACTGCGGGCGCGGGCGGCGTCCCCGGCGGTGAGGTGGCGGATGTATTCGCCACGCACCCCGACCTCACGCAGCACGGCCGCGACGTCCGGGTTGTCGCTGCCGAGCTGCTGGGCCTGGTTGACCAGTTCGTTGGCCTCGTCGATCCGACCGTCTTGCAAAGCTTCCCGGCTCTGCTCAAGCAGGATCTGGATGCGGACCGCGGTCATCTTCGCGGTCAGTTCATCGTCGACGCCCAACTCCAGCGCGTTCTTGTATTGCGTCTCGGCGGTGGCGTATTCACGACGTTCGGCGGCGGCGTCGCCGGCTTCGATGAAGGCGTCACGCCGGCCCGACGACGCGATCCGCGCCAGCGCCTCGCGGGCACGCTGGTTGTCCGGCCGGTAGCCCAACGCTTCGGTCAGCATCTGATCCGCGCCGACCGTGTTGCCCTGCGCGAGCATCCGCAGGCCTTCTTCCGTGAGCCAGTCGCTGCGCAGGTCGGTCAATTTGTTGCGCAGCGCCTGGTCATCGGGCATCGCCTGCACGGCCCGCTCGTATTGTTTGATCGCTTCTTCCGGGTCGCTCTGTTTCAAGGCCGCATCGGCGAGGGCGACGGCCTGATCGGCGGTCTGTCGGGCTTCGAGCCGGGCCAAAAGTTCCGTAACTTCCGACTTCTGCGGCCCGGTTTTGAGCAGTTCGATCGCCTCAGCGCGTTTACCCGTGCCTGTCAGCGCGTTGGCTTCACGGATCAATTCCTGAACACGCCAGCGGGCGAGCTGGTCTTCCAGTTTCGCGCCCAGCGATCGCAGCGTTTGCTGTTCTTCATCGGTCGCGGTGAGGTCACGCCATTCGTCCAGAAGTTTGCGGGCTTCGCCGAAATTGTGTTCGTCGATATAGCTTTCGATGCGTGCGACGGTCTGTGCAAAGGCCTGCGTCTGCCGGGTCTCGGGGATGAGGAGGTCGGCTTTCTGACGGTACTGATCGCCGAGTTCGGACGCCTGGGTAAACGCCCGGATCGCCTCGTCGTAGCGGCCCTGCGCGGCGTCGATCCGGCCTTGTGCGAGTAAAGCGCCGGCCTTGGCGTGCTGCCCGAACGCCTTGCGGTAGGCGTCGTTCTGCGTGACCTGGTCGTATTTTTGCAGGGCCTCTTCCAGTCGGCCCTCACGGTAGGCGGCGGTGGCCTGATCCATGATCTCCCGAGCCTGGGCGACGGTCTCACGGTGGGCTTGTCGGCTCTGATTAAACAGGTAGATGCCAACGGCCGCGCCGGCCAACACCACGACCACCGCGGCGATGATGCCGAACTTCAGCGCCCGGCTGCGCGTGGGGAGCACGGCGGTGTCGCCGGGCGTGGTTGTCTGCGGCGGCAGCGACTCGCTGGGGCCGGTGTCTTCGGATGTGTGTGTGATGTCTTTGCCTGCGAAGTGGCGTTTAATCGCCTTGAGCAGTTCCTTGGCCGTGCCGACGCGGCGGTTGGGGTCCTTGTCCATCAGCCGTTCGACAAGAGCCGAGATCTGTGCGGGGATCGCGGGCACCAGCTCGGTCAGCGGCGGGGCTTTGGCACGCGGGTTGGTGTGCCACTTGACCCAGCGCATCGCCTGGTTGCGCTGGTCTCGTAGGATGAGCTTGAACGCCTGGTCGAAGTTCTCCCGGCCTGCGAGCATCTCGTAGGCCATCATGCCCAGCGCGTAGAGGTCGGCCCGGCCGTCGACCTTTTCGTGTTTGAGTAGTTCCGGCGCCATGTACCGGAACGTGCCGGCGGTGGGCTGGGAGTGGTCGGTGCGTTCGGTGGCCAGGCCGAAGTCGCTGATCTTCAGGCCGCCTGTGCGGGGCATGAGGATGTTGGCGGGCTTGAGGTCCAGGTGGACGATACCCTGGCCGTGGATCGCGTCGAGCGCCTGCGCGGCGGCGGCGATGATGCCCAGCGCCTGCTTGAGTTCCATCGGCAGGGGGTTCTGCGCCAGGATCTGCTCAAGCGACGGCCCGTTGATGTATTCGCTGATCAGCAACAGCCCGTGCGGCGAGTCCACCACGTCCACGACCTGCACGAGCCGGTCGGTGTCGGTCTGGGCGGCCTTCTGGTGCAGCCGGGCCTCGGTCATGATCTTTTCACGCAGGCCCGCGTCGTCCTCGGCCCGGGAGAACAGGAACTGCTTGATCGCGACCTCTTTGCCCAACAGCTCATCAACGGCCTTGAACACGATGGAGCTGCCGCCGGAGCCGATCTGGCGTTTGACGGTGTAGGCCTCGACCTTGTCGCCGGGGCGCAGGGTGGCCGCGTCTTGGCTTGCCGGGGCGTTTTGTGTGTCCGGGTTTGGGTCAGGCATGGTCGGCGGGGTCGGTTGGGGGGTAGCAAACGTATTTTAGGCGATCCCGACGCCCGTGTCCGAGCCGGAAGTTACGCGGATATTCAGCCCGGTCAGCCGGTCCAGGGGGCTACCCAGCCCAGCAGGTGCTCGGCCCCGGCGAGCAGCCCGCCGACGGCGACGGCCGCGCCGAAGGGCACGGTGTGTTTTTCATTCTCCAGGTCGGGCTTGACCCGCACGGCGGTCGAGAGGATCGCCCCGAAGATCCGGCTCATTGTCTGCCTGACGATGCCGCGGTGGATCATGATGACGATCGCCATGACCATCGCCACGAGCAGGCCGTAGAACGCCGTGCCGAGCACGCACTCCCAGCTTGCGCTGAGTGCCCCGACGGCGGCCATGAGTTTCGCGTCCCCGCCGCCGAGCCAGCCCTTCAGCGCCATGAAGCCGAACGGGATCAGCCCACAGACGAACGCGAACGAGGACGCACCGATGCCTTTGTCACTACCGGAGAGGCCCGCAATGAGCCAGAGCACAAGCCCGGCGCCGATCGCCGGCAGTGTCAGCCAGTTGTAGATCTTGCCTTGCTTGTAGTCGGTCACCGCCGCGATCAGCAGCACGACGGCGAGCAGGACGAAGGCGGTGAGGTCGGGGGTATTCAAGCGTATACCGTGTGTGCGGGATAGCCCGTGCTACTGCGTTGCTCGGCACAGGCGGCTTCGTAAGCTTGACGCATCACGATCCGCTGGTGTCGTAGGTATTGCTGCTGTCGCTCTGGACATCGTCCCACATATCGCCGACCCAGTCGCCGATCGCGCCGCGGAAGAATACCAACAGGCCCAGCAACGGGATGACGATCGCGCCGATGATCAGGAGTTTTTCCAAGCCTTCGGCGCCTTTTTCACAGCGGTAGAGTTTTATCAGGGCGTTTCGCATGGTGGGTCTCGCTTTGTGGGCACGACCGCTGAAGCGGTCTGAACCGCGTGGGTTTAGGGGAACGGCAGGGCGTTTAGGGTGGTGATCATCTGGTAATGCAACACTAAGGCATTCAGCGCGGCCTGGATGATGAAGTAGCTGGGGATCGCGATCGCGCCCAGGAGCAAGGCCCACTCGATCGAGTTCGCCCCGCGCTGGTCTTTCAGCAGCGTGCGCAGCCGTCTCGTGAGCCGTGATGCCTGTCCGGTGTGATCCATATCGCTCTATTCTACGATCGGTTAAGTGCCTATTCCATCCCGAGAATCGGCTTTATCGCGTCGGTAATCAGCCCTGTGTGCGAGCCGCTGAGACGGCCTGCAAGGGCAGAACGCTCACCGGTCCAGGCTAATTGCACCTGCTGGCCGGTGCTGTCCTTATCGGCCGGTTTGAGGGTGAAGAGGTCCCGCAGATGGTAGTGCCCGTGGTCATCGACCTGATCGACCTCGCTGATCTGCGTGACCAGCCTCCGGCCGCCGATGTGCCGGCTCATATGGATGACCAGGTCGACCGCCGAGGCGATCTGGCTGCGCAGGGCGAAGAGCGGCAACTCGACCTTGCTCATCAGGGCCATGGTCTCCAGGCGGTTGAGCGTGTCGGCGGTGCTGTTGGCGTGGAGGGTGCCCATGGACCCGCCGTGGCCGGACGTCATGGCCTGGATCATGTCCAGCGCCTCACCGCCGCGCACCTCGCCGATGATGATCCGGTCCGGGCGCAGCCGCAGGCTGGAGCGGAACAATTCGCGGATCGTCACCTCGCCGCGTCCGTAGCGATCGGGTTGCTGCGCTTCGAGCGAGATCAGGTGATTCTTTTGCAATTGCAGTTCGGCCGAGTCTTCGATGACCACGATGCGCTGGTCGTCCGGGATGAAGCTGGATAGCGCGTTGAGCAGGCTGGTCTTGCCCGAGCTGGTGCCGCCGGCGACGAGCACGTTCTGCTCGGCATTCACGGCGAGACGCAGGAAGTCACGGGCCTGCGCGGTGAGCGTGCCCAGCTCGATCAGCCAGTCGATATCCAGCACCATCTGGCTGAACTTGCGGATGGCGACGCTCGTGCCGTGGCGGGCGCAGGGGGCCTTGGCGACGTGGACGCGCGAGCCGTCGGGCAGGCGTGAATCGACCAGCGGCTGGTCGTCGCTGAGTGACCTGCCGGTGAATTGCAGCACGTTATTGATCGCGGCCTCGTAGGCTTCCTGATCGGCGAAGCGTGCATCGGTGTGGACGACCTTGCCGTCTTTCTCGATGTAGATGTCGTCGGCCCGGTTGATCATCACCTCGGTGACGCCGGGGTCATCCAGGAACGCCTTGATCGGCGAAAGATAATGCTCAACCGTTCTGACGAATAGCTCGTGGGAGGGCATGGGGACATGATACCGCAAGCGGTGGGGCGGGGATGAATGACGCGGGGCGGAACCCCACGCTTCCGCGTGGGGCTATTGGGTCGCGTGAGAAACAACCCTTTCTATAAACGAATAGCCCCCGCCGGGGGGCGGGGGTTTGTCAGGAAGTCATTGTGTGAATTAGCCCGAGGGCCGGACCGCTCAGACCGCCTCGGCGAAGCGCTGCGGGCGTGCGTAGCGGACGGCGACGTGCTGGGTGTCGCCGTGGCCGAGGCTCCGGACGATGGTGGCCTCGATGAAGTCCTCGGTCATGAGCATGCCGCGCATGGGGTTGTTGACGATCCCGATCTGCACCTTCTGCCCGGTAGTGAGCAGGCGCGGGTGCTGGAGCGTGAGCATGGCCCCGCCATCGGAGACATCCTGCGTGGTGCCGGGGATATATTTGCCGGCGGTCTGCTCGCATTTGAGCTTGACCGGGTGGTTCGCGGGGATGCGTGGGTCACGGCGTCGTTCGGGGGTGGTCATGGCTGAGGTTTCACTGAACAATAATGTCTGTAGAGTCTGTATCGGTTATACGTGTCACGGGCCTGTAGCCGGCGGCCGGGGGTCGGTTTCAGTGCCTGAATGGGTCCGATATTTTTCAAGCGGAAAGGTGAATGCCGCGTGACCGAGCCTGTCAGGATCATTACGGTGACGATGAACACGGCGCTCGACCGTGTGCTGCGCGTGCCGGGCTTCGCGGTCGGCGGGCACCAGAAGGCGGAGCCGGTCAGCGACGCGCCGGCGGGCAAGGGGATCAATGTATCGCTGGCGTTGGCGCGTCTGGGGCGGTCGAGCATCGCCACCGGGTTCGTCGGCGCGGATCACGCGGGCCGGTTCGCCGCGATCGCCCATGAGACGGTGTCGCAGGGGCGGATCGAGAACCGGCTGATCCCCGTGCCCGGCGGCACACGCGAAAACATCACGATCATCGATCCGCAGTCCGGGACCGATACGCATCTGCGGATGCCGGGCTTCACAGTGACGGAAGCAGATGTGACCCGGCTCGAAAAGATGCTCTGCGATCTGGTGGGGCGGGACGACGTGGTGGTGTTCGCCGGCTCGCTGCCACCCGGCATGGACATCGAGTCATTGAATCGCTTGGTGCTTGCCGCACATGGTCGCGGGGCAAGGATAGCGCTGGACCTTTCCGGCCCGGAGCTGATCCACGCGCTGATCAGTGTCGGTGCGGTCTGGATGGCGTCACCCAACCGCAAGGAACTGATGGACGCGTTGAACATCTCCAAGGATTTGACCCAGGAGATGCTATTCAGCGCGGCCTTGACGCTGGCCTCGCGCACGGATCTGTTGCTATTGAGCCTTGGAGACGAGGGCGCGGCGCTGGTGGTCGGGGGTGAGGTGTACCGTGGGACGTGTCCGGTGCCGGATGAATCGGTGAAGAATACCGTTGGGGCGGGTGATAGCTTGTTCGCCGCCGCGCTGGACGCGAGCCTTGCCGGGATGACGCCGGAGAAGACCCTGTGCCGAGCGATGGCCGTCGCCGCCGCGAACATTCAGTGCAACGAAACGGTCGGCTTTGACGCTGACCATGTACGTGAGCTGATGCAGACGGCCCGGTCCAGCAAGATGGTCCCTAAGCCTCACGACCACACCTGGCGCGATCAAGGATAGTAGATGCGTCGGGACGTAGACGTAAAAAACCGCGGCTTTTCAGCCGCGGTTGTGTGTGTATTAATTTAGTAGGACACGTCGTCTTACGCCGCCGCGGTGCGCTTGACCGTGCGGCGCTTGCGGCCGACGGTGCGCTGGTCGCTGGTCATACGGCGTTCGGGGTTTTCCTGCATCTGCTCGACCAGTTCCGTCGGGTCGTTCGCCCACAGGTCCGCACCGATCTCTTCCGCCAGGCCCTCTGCCCGGTTGAACACGCCGCCGCCGACGATCACCTGAACGTCCTTGTTCGCGCCGATCTCCTGCATCCGGTCGATCAGCAGCCGGGTCTCCGGCACGGTCGATGACACGGCCCCAAAGATCACGAGCTTGTCGGCCTTGAGTTCCGTGAGTTGCTCGACGACCTCGTCGTTGGCGATCCCCCCGCCGGCGTAGAAGACGGTGTAGCCGTCGGCTTCCAGCAGGTCGGCGGCCATCTGCGCGGCCAGCTCTTCGGACTGCTCGGCGCCCGAGACGATCAGCACCTTGATGCCACGACGCGACGACTGTTCGAGCCGCATCTGCATCTGGTCCACGAGTTGGCGCAGCAGGCGGGTCGCGTAGTTGTACGCCAGCGGCGAGAGCTGGTCGTTGCGGTGCAGGTTCTGGAACTGGTCGAGCGTCGGCCAGAACAGGTGGCTGAGCACGACGGCCGCCGGGGTGTCGGCGCCCAGGGCCTCGTCAACGATCGACCGGGCGGTGACGCGGTCGCCGCTGATCAGGCTGGTGAAAAAGCGTTCTTGAAGGACGTTGCGTCGGCTCGCCATACTGAATACTCCAACTGAATCGTGAGCGTTAGGCCGTTGGGTTGGGAGCAGCACGTCCTTGTGGCTGCGTGGACAATAAGAGTCGCCGGACCAGGCTCCCGCGTGGCGGGCACTTCGTTTTTCTGTCACGGGTTTTTCACCCGCAGCGACGACCCCTCATTCATCGGTATCCGGGCCGAAATCCTGCACGGGTCGGTTCCCTGTAGAGTGATCGGACTTTCGGGCTTAAATCGCTTTTAAAGAGGTAATTATGGCGTTTTGTCCCGCAACCGAATCCGCCCGCTTTGGCTGTCAGGTGGTCAGAACATGGGCCATCCGGTGAGCGGCCAGACCCAAGCCAACGATATAAATCCTGTCCTGTCAAGGGTCAGGGTAAAACATTCCGGCGTGGGCTGGGTCCTGGTGAACCGCGGGCGGGCGGAATCGTCTATGCTTAAAATAAGACCGGAAAGCTTCCTTCGATAAGGCGTGTCACATGCAAAACAGTTCTTTTGTCATGCGTTGGGCGAAACCGCTGGCGGCGTTCATCCTGGCGGTCCAGCTTATGGGATGTTCGACCAACCCGGCCACGGGCGAGAAGCAGCTGAACTGGGTCAGCGCCGATCGCGAAAAGGCGCTCGGCGCAGAGGCCGCGCCCGAGTTCGTCAAACAGTACGGCGGCGACATCCCCTCAAACGCCATCCAGCAATACGTCAGCGACCTGGGCCACAAGCTCGCTGCGGTCAGCGAACGGCCGGACCTGGAATGGGAGTTCCACGCCGTGGACTCTTCCGTCATCAACGCCTTCGCGCTGCCCGGCGGCAAGGTATTTATCACACGCGGGCTGATGCAGGACCTTCAGAACGAAGCCCAGCTCGCCGGCGTGCTCGGCCACGAGGTCGGCCACGTTACCGCGCAGCATATCGGACAGCAGATGACACGCGCCATGATCATCACCGGTATCGGCGTGGGTGTCGGTGTTGCCGGCGAGCAAAGCGACAACGACTGGATGAAAGTCCTTGGCGTCGGCACCAGCGTCGGCGGTGGCCTCTACATGCTCAGCTACGGCCGGGACCAGGAAACCCAGGCCGACGAACTAGGCGTCCGATACATGTCCCGGCTCGGGTACAACCCGATCGGCCAGATCCAGGTCATGAAGGTCCTGAAACGCGCAAGCGGCAGCGGGGGCGGCGGTATGGAGATCCTATCCACCCACCCCTTGCCCGACACGCGCATCCGCCACCTCAACGAATACATCAAGGATAAGTACCCCGACTACGACGACCCCCAGAAGTACCGCATCAACCGTGACCGCTACCAGCGCTCGGTGCTGGACGTACTTAAGAAGCTGCCGCCACCGAGGCACGACGGTTCCGCCCAATAACTTACGGATATAGCAATCGCCCCCGAACGCCTGCCCCGAGCAACGCGAAGGCCGGGTATCTACTTTATCTCATTCATGTCCCCGGGCCGCTGTTAAGACCCCGCCGCGCGTGTTGCGTTAGAATCCCGCCTTCATGCCTACCGAGACCAAGCATCCCAGCCCGCCCGCCTGGACCGATTCCGACCTGTCCGAGAACCCCCACGCCAACGCCGACAAGGCCCGACGGGTCGAGCGGATGTTTGCCGCGATCGCCCACGCTTACGACCTGAATAACCGCTTGCACTCGATGTGGCGCGACCAGGCCTGGCGACGTGCGGCGGTGAAGATGGCCGACCTCAAACCCAACGATGTTGTACTCGACGTCGCCTGCGGCACCGGCGACCTGTCACTCGCTTTCGCGCACGGCCCGGTGAAACCCCAACAAGTCCTCGGCCTGGACTTCACCGTCGCCATGCTTAACGTCGCTCAACATAAGAATGCCCCCCCAACCCCCAACCGCCAATCCCCAACCTACCACGCCGCCGACGCGATGCATTTACCCATCGCCGACAAAAGCGTCGATGTCGTCAGCATCGCCTTCGGCATCCGAAACTTCGCCGACCCCGCCGCCGCGATGCGCGAGTTTCACCGCGTGCTGCGTCCCGGTGGCCGTGTGATCGTGCTGGAGTTCAGCACGCCGACCAACCCCGTCATCCGCTTCTTCGACCGGATCTACCGCGAGCGCATCATGCCCGTCACCGCCAGCCTGATCGCCCGGGACAAGAGCGGGGCCTACAAGTACCTGCCCCGGAGCGTAAGCACTTTCCTGGACCGCGCCGCGATGGTCGAACTGATCCGCTCCGCCGGCTTCACCGACCCCACCCTCAAACCCCTGACCTTCGGCGTGGCCGTTTGTTACCGGGGGGTCAGGGTTTAGGGTATGAGGTGTAGGGTGTAGGGTTGCCCGCCCCCAGCCGTTTAGCGGGCGATCGCAGATCGCCGTGAAACAGGCGATGACCCCATCATGTGACACGACGTGTCACCCCCGCCCCGCCTAACCCCGCATTTGCCGCCCGCCACGGCCACCGCTAAACTGCCCCGTTCAACGCCATTCGGGGCGTAGCTCAGCTTGGTAGAGCGTTCGTCTGGGGGGCGAAAGGTCGCAGGTTCAAATCCTGTCGCCCCGATTAATAATGGGTAGTTCTGAGCAAAGAACTACCCTCATATCGATATGTACCACCTCATCGCATTTATCATCGGCAGCCTGGTTGCAGTCGTGATTCTTGCTTGGCGATGGAAGCGATTGAATCGGTGGGTGCATGTATTACTGTTCGTGATTGCACTTTCGGGATTGGTCAACATCCCTCTCTTCTTGGGCGCGGCTTGGGTAGATTGGAAGGTTCTCGATGCAAGCCAGCGGCGGGCGATTCAGTCGTATCTTGACGGGGGGGCGATGATCACCGATGGCACGCTAGATTTACAGCCCTATAAGCATACCGTGGCAGCGTATTTTCCAGATGGCCACCCACGAGCAGGTTCAGGTGTACGGGTTGTGTTATTCCCATATGAACCCAAGCTCGGCCAAAGTATTTCCGCTGGCCTTATCACCGCGCTAATCTTAGGATTGACAAGTGCGGGCGTATTCGCTTTGTTCAGAAATGGAAGACGCGACTCCTGAACGCGTTTTCAGAAAGCCTTCGCTCGTTTGGGGAACGCATTGCGAAGCTCTGCCGTGTAAGCAACAAAGCATAGCCCGCCGACAACGTCGGCGCGCCAATTCTTTCACATGTGTGACGCCGTTTACCGCCCGTAATGCGTGACCGCGACGCCGGTTTCGCCGACGGTCTGGACGGCGGCGGCGATGGGGAGCAGTTCGCGGATGCGCTGGGCCTGATCGGCGGTGAGGTCGACGAACTCCAAGCCCATCTCGAACCGCCTGCCGTCGGGGCGGACCCAGGCGACGCGGGCGGTGGCGTGCAGCTCGTGGTCGAGGCACTTGAGGTCGAGGTGGACGCGGTCGTCGGCCTTGTGCTGGGGCTGGCCCTTGCCGCAGATCATGACGCCCGAGGCAGATAGGTTGACGACCTCGCCGAGCTGGCAGGTGAGCATCTCGCAGGTGACCCGGCCGTGGCGTCGGCGCTGGCTGGCTTTGCTGTCGACGGCCTTGCCGTTATCGATGTCCGCCTTGTCGGGGTTGAGCTTGAACTGGTCCTCGATGCGGACCCAGCCGGAGCTGTCATCGTCGGCGGCTCGCTTGAGATAGTAAGCGATGAGTTGTGATCGCGTCTGCTGGGGCACCCGGCTGCGGACGCCGGCCCAGAACTGGAAGCGATCGACCTCCTGGGCGAACTGATGCGACGTCAGCCAGCCGGTGGGCCACTGCGGGCTCTGCACCAGGTCGTTGAGGTCGCGGACGAAGTTGGTGTGGCGGTCGAGGAATTGCAGGACTTCGTTGAGGGCATCCATGATCGATCCTCGGAAAGAGCCGTTGTGCCCGGATTGGGCCTCTATTGCTTTATCGTCATGCGGTGCCGTTCGCTTTGGTCCGTCTGTGCGGTATCGCGTGTCGATGGGCACTTTTTGCCGGTTATCCGGACCGTCCGGCGGCGGCGATCCTTGTGCCCATCGCCCGAGCCGTGATTACGCCGCGGTTTTCTGCGTGAGTTTCTGCACCCAGCCGTCGACGATATGCACGAGCTTGGGCAGCTCGGGCTTGGCGATCTGCTGATTCGCGCCGACGGCCTCGCCCTTGTGCGTCGTGTCTTTGGTGATCAGCGAACTGAACAGCAAAATCGGGATCGACTTGAGGCTTGTCTTCTCGCGGACCTTTTTAGTCAGGTGCAGGCCGTCCATCTGCGGCATCTCGATGTCGGTGATCAGGACGTCGGGCTTTTTGCCTTTGCCATTCTCGGCGGCCTCGATCGCGTCCCAGCAGTCCTGCCCGTTGGTAAAGGCGGTGACGTGGGTGTAGCCGCTGTTCGCGAGCACGTTCTGCATGATCGTGCGGATGAATTTCGAGTCCTCGGCGATGAAGATGTTCACCGCAGCTCGATCGACGCCCAGCTCGTTCTCGACGTGCGAGATGTGCAGGGTGTTCTGCATGGAGATGTGGTCGAAGATCGACTCGAAGTCGAGCATGAGGATCAGCTTGTCGCCGATCTCGGTGATCCCGGTGACGGACATGTGGTCGCTGCCGGTCTCGTCGGGGACGCCGCGCATGGCCTTCCAGCTGATGCGGTGGATGTGCTCGACGCGCTCGACCTTGAACGCGGCCTGGGCGCCGTTGAATTCGGTGACGATGATTCGGTGGCTGGACTTGTCCTGGTTGGCGGGCTTGATCTTGAAGTAGCTGTGCAGGTCGACCAGGGGGAGCACGGCACCGCGGAGGTTGAACATACCCATGACGTCCGGTGGCTGGCCGGGGCTGGCGGCGACGGGGACCGGGAGGATGACTTCCCGGACCTTGGCGACGTTCACGCCGTAGGACTGGTCGCCCAGCCCGAAGATCAGGACCTCCAGCTCGTTGGTCCCGGATTCCAGAAGGATGTTGTCGCGTTTAGAACCGGTGGGTTTATCGAAGGGCATGGCTTCTCCCAAAAGAGCCTGGACTTGTGATGGATCGTCCAGTCCGGGGCCGGCCTTGAGGGGGCTGCGGGGATCGGCCCGGTGTCGGCGGGTGGGTTTGACAGTGTTTCAAGGGCTGCCTAACCTCTGCCGCAGGCCCGGAAGGGCGTTACGGTGACCATAGCTCAATCGGTAGAGCACCGCGTTGTGGTCGCGGGGGTTGCGGGTTCGAGTCCCGTTGGTCACCCTTTGACACGTTCTGGCGTCGGGCAGGGACGCGCCCGGGGCGGCAGGTTAACCCGGTCACAGCCACGAAAACGGACGTTCGATGATGCTGGCCCAGCAAATCACGACCATCGGCCACCGGGTCCACCGCGACCTGGCGGGTTTCGGCCGGTTCACCCGCTTCTGCCTGTCCACAGCCGGCTGGACCATCCGCGGCGCGGGCGGCTACGGCCGGATGAAGCTGCTGATACCCCAGCTCTTCCAGGTCGGCACAATGAGCATCCCCGTGGTCGCACTGGTCGGCGCGTTCGTCGGCGCGGTGCTGGGCGTGGAGATGTTCGAGCAGTTCAAGGCCATCGGCCAGGAGACACGCTTAGGCGGCGTGATCCACATCTCCGTGGTCAAGCAGATCGGTCCGGTGCTGGCGGCGGTGATGATCGCCGGCCGCGTCGGCGGGGCGGTCAGCGCGGAGCTTGGCTCTATGCGCGTCACCGAGCAGCTTGATGCCCTGCGAGTCATGGGCAGTGACCCGATCCGGCACCTGGTCGTGCCCCGCGTCTTGGCCTGCCTGATCATGGTCCCGGTGCTCACGGTCTTCAGCGACCTCCTGGGCATCTTCGGCAGCTGGCTGGTTGTCGTGAAAGGCTTCGGCGTCGATCCGGAAGAGTATTGGAAGTTTTCCTCGCAATTCGTCGGCAACTGGGACGTCTTCACCGGCCTGGTCAAGAGCGTATTCTTCGGCCTGGGTATCGGCCTGATCAGTTGCTACAAAGGCTTTAACTGCGGCACCGGCGCGTCCGGCGTAGGCAGGGCGGCGACCGAGTCCTTCGTCATCAGTTTCATCGTCATCATCGTCACCAACTTCTTCCTCGCCAAGTTCATGAACGACATGTACGCCGTGCTCTTCGGCAACTCGGTTCTCAATGCGATCGGGTGAGCGGGATTGCTGAAGTGTGAAGTCTGATTTCTGAACTTCAGCCTTCAGTGATCACACTTCAGACTTCACTACGGCACATCCGGCCGCCACAGGTAATACACGCCGACAGGCGAATCGAAGCCCGGCAGGCCGCCAGTCAGGTTCAGTTGCATGAGATTGATCTGTGTCGTGGGAGAGCTGCCATCCGACGTTGGAGCCGGCGCGGCGGCGTAGGGCGAGCCGACGTATTCCAGTTGGCGGTGGTAGATCACCATATCGGCGTGTTCGATCCCTGCGAGTTCCAGCGCCAGTTTCTTCGCGTCCGTCAAGTCGCCGACCCGGTCCGCCATACCCACGGCCGCCGCTTTCTCACCGCTTAACACGCGCCCATCGGTCAGGTCCGCGAATCGGTCGGCCGGGATGTCGGGTCGGGCTTCACGCACGACGTTGACGAACCGGGCGTAGTAGTCATCGACCAGCCCCTGCAAAACCTGCCGGTGATCATCGGTAAGCACGCTCAGGGGCGAGCCCGCCTCTTTATTCTTGCCACTAGTGAGCGCCTCGGCCTGGATGCCGATCTTGGATAGCGCGGGCTTGACGCTTAGGGTCTGTACGATCACGCCGATGCTCCCGACGACCGAGGTGGGGTACGTCACGATCCGGTCGGCGGCGCAGGCGACGTAGTACCCGCCGCTGGCGGTCACATCCATCATCAACGCGACCACCGGTCTGCCGGTTTCCTCACGGAAGCGTTGCACGTCACGGTACATCGCGTCGCTGGCGGTCACGCCGCCGCCGGGCGTGTTCATCCGCAGGATCACCGCCCTGACCCGCCGGTCCGCCGCCGCCACACGCAGCTTCTCGTGCAGCTCGCTGACCGGGTTCTCGCCCCGCTGGATCAGCCCCGGCTTCTGCGCGTTGACGATCAGCCCGGTCACGTCGATCACCGCCACCCGGTCGCTGAATAAGTGCCCGTCCGGCTCAACCACCGTCGAGGTCAGCCGCTGGTCGCCCGGCGACACGCCTACCGCGAAATGCACCGGCCCGCACCCGGTCAGGCACGCGGCCAGTGTCCACAGCAGGCAGAAAACGGATGGGGTCACGATCTTTCGGTTCATGGTCCGAGCCTCTCTTGGATGTAATCCCTCTGATACCTTACGGGCCGGTCTTACCGCGAATCGGCCTTGCTGCGCTGGGGTTCCTATAGCATACCGGCCCGTGAATAGGCTATAATCCACCGCATCGGTCTGTCTACGATTGTTTCAAGCAACGCGACTCTTCGCGTCATCACGGTTAACGGGGCATCTAAAATGGTATACGCGAAACGAAGCTTCCTGTTTGGTCTGTTGATACTTTTTAGCCTCCTGCCGGCCCCATTGTGGGCGCAGGATACGGCAGAGACAAACGAACCCGACACCACCGCGGCCCAGCAGGCCGACGATCCGATGGCGTCTTACCGCGCGGATGCGGCCCTCGCTTATGAGGAACTCGTTCAGGCGTATCTTAAGAACGACTGGGACAAGCTCGAAGAGCTGACCCGATCGATCCGCCGGCACACCCGTTTTTTTGACCGCGACCAGCGCAATGACGTTGCCTACATCCAAAAGAGCATCAACGACTTCCGCCCCCGGTGGTGGGACAAGTGCGCCAGCACCTCGAACATCAGCTTCCAGGCCGAGATCTGGAACAAACCGCTTCTGGCAAACTACATGCCCACCCGCGCCATCGGTTTCCAGGCCGTCCAGCCCGAGGGTTCGTACCGCAAAAACCGCCAGGGCGAATACGAGCCGGTCATCACCAAGCTCAACGTCATCGTCTCCTGGAAGCCGGGCCTGGTGAACAGCCAGGCGCCCGGCACAGGCAAACTCGCCGAAATCCACGAGATGAGAAACGGCGACCTGGGCGAGGTCATCGTCTGGCACGAGCTGGGCCACTGCTACATCACCAACTACCTGCCGCTGGATCAGGTGATTGAGCTGTATAAAAATTACAGCATGCTGTTCAGCCACCTCCAGGAGTTCTACGCCGACCTCACCTCCATCCAGCATTCAAGCCCCCGCGCCCGCCGGTTCGCGCTGATGCTCAGGCTCGACAGCCTGGACCATTACGATGAATCCGAAGAACACGCCCGCGCCTCGCACGCCATCGGCGCGCTGGTCCTCCACCATGTCCTGCAGGACCCAGAAGCCTGGCCCAGCTTCCACTTCCCGCCCGCCGTGCCCAAGCAGCAGGTCGAGCTGAACACCATCATCTACCTCTACGAGCACATGGACCCCGAATGGTCGCTCAAGGAAGCCCGCGCGTTGCGCGAGATGGCCGGTGATTTCATCAGCAAGTCGGGCGAAAAGACCCTGCGAGCCCGCGGCGTTGCGCCGCTTGCCGGGGATATGAGCTTCAGCCTCATGGCCGCGCAGGACCACCAATACCAGGCCCAGCGCGACGCCTACGTCGCCAAACGTCTGCAAACCCTCATCGACTCCGGCCGCGCCGACAAGCCCGAAGAAGGCAAGGCCTACGACCCGCCGGTCCGCCACCCGCTGGGTAACGGCGAAAAAGTAATCCGAGACAAAAACGCCCTGCGGATCGATATCCCGGCGTGATAAAGCCGGTATTCAAACTCATAGATTAGCACTCAACCGCGATCGACCCCTGCTGCGGTAGGGTGAAATAAAATGGAAAAACAGACCTTGCCTTTGGCGGTGGGTTGCCTATGGGCGTTTGTTCTTGGAACTGTAGGATTTGTCGCGGGATATTTCGGGCCGATTTATATATCTGAAAACAGCCCGCAGGGGCCATTGGTTGGTATATTTATGACCGGGCCGCTCGGCTTCTTATTCGGCCTACTCACCGGCACATCAATCGGGACGGTTCCGGCAACATCTGATCCTTATGCTGTCCGGTTGCTTTGCATCGTTACGGCTGTTTATGCCGTCGTCATTGTTTGTTACACAGCTATCATGTCGTAGCAGCGGATCGGCGATCTGCGATCGCCCGCTAAACACAGGTAGTTATATTTGTCGTACTACCCGCCCGCCGGGCCGAACGTCCCGCTCTGCGCCAGCAGGATCGTCAGTGTGATCGTGATCGGCGACAGCAGTGTGGAGTAGAAGACGCTGCGGGCGACGAAGGCGGGGTGGTTGTCGAATTCCATGCAAAGCAGCAGGCAGTTCACGGCCGTGGGCATCGCGGTGCTGATGAGCAACACCTGTGCGACCGGGCCGGTCCAGCCTAAGAGTTTTAACAGCGTGAACCCGACGACCGGGCCGGCGATCAGGCGCAGCGCGATGGTCGTCGAGACGTGTGCCCGGCCGTGGCCGCGCTCGACCATCGCCATCTGCGCCCCGAGCGTGACCAGGGCCACGACGATAAAGCCGTTCTTGATGATGACGGCGGTGTCCCAGAAGGGCTCGAGCACTTTGGCCGTGCCGGCGGCGTGCTCACCGAGCAGGTGCCGGCCGGCCACCGTCAGCAGCCCGGCGCTGAGCGCATAGATCGGCGGGAAACGCAGGACAGTCAGCAGGGCTTTTCGCCACTGCCCGTCGGCCGGCCGGCCGTTGGCCAGCAGCACGCCCAGCGAAAACGTGGTGACGTTCTGAGTGATCAGCACAAAGACCTGAAGCCCCGTCGCATCGGCCGAGCCGAATGGCTTGTGGTCGCGGAACGCCAGCTCCTGCACGGGCAAGCCGTAGTTACCCGAGTTGTAGAAAATGCTGGTCATCAGCATGGCCCGGCGCTGGTCGGCCGGGACGCCGCGCAGCTTCGCCACCGTGTAGGTCAATCCCGCCCACACGCACATCGCCACCAGGCTGAACCCGACCACCCGCCCCACGTCCTCGCCAGATAGTTGAGAGTTAACCACCGCGAAGAACACGATCCCCGGCGCGACGCAGTAGAAGTTCAGCCGGACCATCGTCGGCATGTCCAGGCCGAGTTTCTTCTGGAGGGTAAATCCAAGCCCCACCAGCAGCATCACCGGCAATACGACCGTCCAGGCGATCTCGATGAAATTCCACAGGATGGGCATGGCCGGTAGTGTAGCGGCAGTTCAGTGTAATAGGCGCGGTGCATCGCTGGTATATCATGGGGGAATGCAACCCGACCGTTCCATCCTGCACGTGGATATGGACGCTTTTTTTGCGTCGGTTGTGCAGTTGGATCGGCCGGAACTTCGGGGCAGGCCGGTGCTGACGGGGCACGACGGGCCGAGGGGGGTGGTGTCGGCGGCGTCGTATGAGGCGAGGAAGTTCGGCTGCCGGTCGGCGATGCCGATGGCGCAGGCGAAGCGGTTGTGCCCGCAGGCGGTGGTCGTGCGTGTGCCGGGCGAGCGGATACGGCATTTCAGCCACGCGGTATTCGAGATATTCGATCAGTTCACGCCTTTGGTTGAGCCGTTGAGCGTGGACGAGGCGTTCCTGGATGTGACCGGGTCTGCCCGGCTGTTGGGTGACGCGGTCACGATCGCCAGGGCCATCCGCGAACGTATCCGCGGCGAACTCGGCCTGACCGCGTCGGTGGGGGTGTCGTTCAACAAGTTCCTTGCAAAGCTCGCATCCGACATGGACAAGCCCGACGGGTTAACGGTTATTGCGCCGGACGATGTGCAGCGGATACTCACGCCACTACCGATCGAACGTATGTGGGGCGTCGGCCCGGCGACGGCGAAGAGGCTGCACACATGGGGCATCAAAACCTTCGGCGACCTGAGCGCGCTGACACTCGAACATCTCGAACAGCGTTTTGGTAAACACGGCGAACGATTCTTCCGGCTGTCGCGCGGGATGGACGATCGGCCGGTCGTCTGTGATCATGAGGCGAAGTCGATCGGGCAGGAGCAGACGTTCGGTCAGGACGTCGCCGACCGTGAGCATGTGCGGGGTGTTTTGTTCTCGCAGGTGCAGCAGGTCGGCCGACGGCTACGCAAGCACGGGCTGCGGGCCCGGGGCATCTCGCTGAAGATCCGCTTCGGCGACTTCGAGACGATCAGCCGGTCGGGCACGCTGGCGGCCCCCAGCGACCTGACGGATGAGCTGTGGGAAGCGGCGAGAGGATTGTTCGATCACTGGGCGGACAGCCATTTCGTGCCGGTGCCTGGATCGGGGTCGCGGCCGATCGGCTGGAAAATGGCGGCGGGCAGTTGGACCTGTTCACCGATCCGAAACGGCAGAAGCGGCGGGGCGTGGACCGGGCGATGGACGCGATCCAGGCGAAGTTCGGGGCCGGGAGCGTGAAGCGCGGGGGCGGGTGAGGGTGTCTATTTAGGCGCGTCCTAGAAAATCGATAAGGATGACATCTGAGAGGCCACGCTAAGCCGCAAGCGGCTTTCGGGCGACGGCGGATCGTGTGTGCGGTTAGAATCTGAGTTGATGACGGCACAGATCACACGTCGCACGCTGCTGGTTTCCGCGCTGTTGCTGGGGCAGTTGGTGTGTTTCTTAAGCGCGTTGCTCTGGTTCGGCGCGTGGCTGGAGCGCGGTCTGGCCGCGCGGATGCTGGAAGATGGGGCCGACCCGGTGGCGCGCCGCGAGGTGATGGCGTTCATCGAAGAGGTGCGCTCGATCGGGACGATCGTGGTTGTTGCGGTGGTGGTGATCAGCGCCATCGTAACGCTGATTATCGTCCGCCGGTACGAGAGCCGGCTGTCGCAGATCAACCGTGGGCTGGAGACGCAGGTCGCGCACCGTAGCGCCGCGCTGTTGCGCAGCCGTGACGCGGTCATCTTCGGTTTGGCCAAACTCGCCGAATCGCGCGACGGCGAGACGGGCGAACACCTGGAACGCATCGCCAAATACACCGAGGTGCTCGCGCGGCAGATATCCAGGATGCAGACACCCGGCGGCGACGAGGAATGGGTGCAGACGCTCGCGTCCACGGCCGTGCTCCACGACATCGGCAAGGTCGGCATCCCCGATGCCGTGCTGCGCAAGCCTTCTTCGCTGACCGATGAAGAACGCGCGACGATCGAGAAGCACCCGTTCATCGGCGGCGACACACTGATGGAGATCAAGCGGCGGTGGGGCGAGGACCCATTCCTCGTGACCGCAAGCCAGGTCTGCTTCGGGCACCACGAAAAGTGGGACGGCACGGGCTACCCGTTCGGCCTCAAGGGCGCGCACATCCCGATGGCGGCGCGGATCGTAGCGCTGGCGGACGTGTACGACGCGCTGACCAGCGAGCGGGCCTACAAGGACGCGATGTCCCACGAACGGGCCATGCAGATGATCACGGAAGCCTCGGGCACGCAGTTCGACCCGATGGTGGTCGAAGCGTTTCTCGAGGTGGCGGATGAGTTCGGCCGGATCGCCCGGCGGATCAAGGTCACCGGCAACGGCCGGGCCGGCGATACGGATAGGCCTTTCAAACACCCCGGCACGCCCTTAACCGGCCCGGAATCGCCCTAAATCGCTTGTAAATCGGAGATTGTGTGGTAAATTGGTGGTAGGTAACACCTGCCGGGGGCTATGATTATCAGGGTTGATTGATTAACGCCTTCGCCTGGAGGGTTCATGTTGAATTCCACGTTGTATCCGCTGTCCGCCTTCCCGCGTGGATTGGCCGCGGTTGTTTTATGTGTGGCGGCGGTACCCGGTTCGTTGGCTACGGCACAAACACCGGCCTCGCTGCTGGTCGGCGGGCTGTCGGTCAACAATATCCAGTTCAATCCGCTCGTGGTCGCGCCGGTCACTAATATCCCGATCGGTGGGTATCAGCCGCTGGTTGCGGTCAGCATGACGAATGAAGAGACATTCGATGACCTGGATTTCCTGGCGTACAACACGGACACCTATCTCGCCAACGGCTTAGGCAGCAAGCACGCGTTGGCGTCTAATGGTTCGCCTTATTACCGCATCGCGTTACTCGATACAGGGGCCCAGGTACACCTGTTTACCGCCGAAGCCATCGCCGGGTTCAACTTTGCCGGCAACAACCTGCTCGGCAGCGAAGAGATCCCGATCGGGGGCGCCGGCGGGCAGGAATTCGTCACCATCCACGACCCCGTCGGCATCTACGCCACCGGCTTCGGCAACGCGACCGGTGGCGCGAGCCTCTCGCTGAACACGTCAACACTCGTCGGGCAATACAACGTCGCGATCGTAGGCGCCACCGACCCGTCATCGATCCTCCCGGACGTGGTCGGCCTGCCCCTGGCGAGTCAGTACAGCACGGTGATCAACACGACCCAGCGCAAAGAGATCGTCGTCGGAGGTGACGTTTACGAATCGCCAGACATTAAGCTTCTCCCATTCGGCGATCCAAACCTCCCGGATTACTCGATCCACGCGCCGCTGCTGCTCCAGCCGGGGACCGCGTTCGCTTCTCCGCCCTTGTTCTTCCCGAACCTCGACATCCTCAGTGTGGATGACTTCCACGATAACCCGTCCATACCCAGCAACATCCCCGGGGCCTTTTTCCTCTCCGGCGATATCTCCAACGACGGGACCGACCTGAATAATCTTGAGATGTTCCTGGATACCGGGGCGCAGGTCACGGTCGTTTCCGAACTCACCGCGACCAATCTCGGGTTTGACGTCGGCGTGGACACGCCCGAATTCTTCGTCGAGATCCAGGGTGCGGGCGGCGTGGTGCAGAACGTCCCGGGCTTCTTTGTCGAATCCTTCAGCCTCGATACCACGGGCGGGGATTTCACCCTCCACAACGTCCCCGTCATTGTGCTCAACGTCCCGGACCCACGCGACGGGATCAACCCCGTGCCCGCCATCGTCGGGACTAATCTCTTCGGCGACCGCAACATCGTCATCAACCCCGAGATCGGCAACGCCTACCTCGCGATCAGCGGTATTGTCACCCTCACAGGCGACCTGAACTCTGACGGCTTCGTCGGTATCGAAGACCTCAACATCGTGCTCTCGCACTGGAACCAGGAAGTCACCGAGGGCTACCTCTTCTCAGGTGACCCGACCGGTGACGGGTTCGTCGGCATCGCCGACCTGAATATCGTCCTGAGCAACTGGAACGCCGGCACGCCGCCTGCGGGCAATCTGGTCCCAGAGCCGGCGACGCTGGCGCTGTTCACAGTCGCCGGCCTCGTGACACTGCGCCGCCGGGCGCTGTGATACACACTGTAAATCCCGAATAACGCCCGGCTCCCGTGGCGCGCTGCGCGCCGACATGACGACCCGTGTCGGGGTATCATGCCGACCTGATCCCACATCAGGAGCTTAGGCATGAACCGGATGCTCTCCCGCACAACAACCCTTCTTGTTTGTCTTCTAACATTCATCAGCATTCAGCCGACCTACGCCGAAACCTGGCCGGACTTTGATGAAAGCCCGCAGTTCGATGAGCAGACACGCAAGATGGAATTCGCCGGCGTCGAGTCGGGTGTGCGGCTGATCATCGTCGCGCCGGGCAGCGGCCGGATCGACCCCGCCTTGCCCGCGCGGGTTATCTTCTTCGCCACGCCCAACGGCAACACCTACGAGCAGACGCTCGGCTGCAAGATGGTCGACGGCCTGGACTGGCACTACGACATCCAGCACATCGCTGCGCAGCATCGCTTATACCAACACGCCAATACCCGAGAGAACCTCGTGCTGGTCTGTCTGCAGGCCGAGGCCAAGAGCTGGCCTCGCTGGCGCTCGCAGCACGAGGACAACGCGGCGCGTATCCGTGACATCGTTAAGCAGGTCCTTGATGTGATCCCCCTGAAAGACCCGACGGTCACGCTCGCCTCGCACTCCGGGGGCGGCAGCTTCATGTTCGGCTTCATCAACGGCTCTGATGGGATCCCCGAATGGGTCGATCGATTCATCTACCTGGACTCGAACTACGGCTACGACGACGCCGACAAGCACGGCGACAAGTTCATCGCCTGGCTCAAGGGTGATGCCGACCGCCGACTGGTCGTGATCGCTTACGACGATCGTGAGATCACCTATCAGGGCAAAAAAGTCGTCAGCGATACCGGCGGGACCTACCGCGCGACACACCGCATGATCGACCGGTTCAAACAGGACGGCGACGTCGTTGAGGGCAAGCTTAGGGACTTCAATACGTTTGATGCGCTAGGCGGTCAGGCACGCCTGCTGATCCACCCCAACCCCGAGAACATCATCCTGCATACGCGCCTTGTCGGTGAGATGAACGGCCACCTGTACGGCATGGCGCTTGATACGCCGGAGGATGAACTCTGTGCGTCACTGGGCGGGCCGCGCGCGTACATGCAGTGGGTGCAGGACAAGCCCTATGACGCCCCCGCAACAGATGAAGCGAAGAGCGGTGCCGACACGCAAAGCAATAGTGGGGGGCTGACGATCCCGCCCCGGCCCGCCGACGCGATGGCCGGCCGGGCGTTTATGAAGAGCGTGGCCGACCTCGCACCCGCCGACCGCGAAACGGCGATCCGCGACGAACTATTGCGCGGCAACGTGCCCAACTTCCTGCGCCGCTTTGTAGCCATCCACACACGCTCAAAGATCGCGGACGATTCGGAAGTCTCGGCTACGTTCGAGGTGTCGCCGGATTATCTGGCGGTCGGCAGCGATGAGGATTTCGTGCGCGTGCCCGTCACACCCATGACCGCGCAGGCCGTCGCCGACGCCTTCGGCTGCACATTGCCTACAAGTAAGATGGTCGACGACATCTACGACCAGGCCCCGGTCAAGCTCGCGCCGCTTCCGCTGACCGAGGACCGCGAAACCGTCACGACCTTCCTCCAGCACAATGGCCTGATCGAGTGGCAACGCCAAGGCTACAAGCTCGGCGAACTGGTCGCGGGGATCAAGAAAGACATCGTCATAACCAACCGCTTGAACGAAAAACCCAACCGCGTCGCCATCTACGGCTGGCACAAGCTCGACGGCAAACCGATCCAACCCGTCTACACGGGCCACATCGACATCTACGTCGACTACAGCCACGGCATCCGGCTTGTGAAAAAGACGATGCGCGTGGGAGAACAAACCACGACCGTCGAAGCGGTTCTGGCCGACCCGAGCCTGTCCGGGCTGCTCAGCGACGAGGGCATGATCGTGAATGATAAATATTAAAGGTCACCCTCCGCCCAATCCTTTGCAAGCTTCTCCGCGCCGCGCAGAGCACGCAGCAGGTTCCCGCCCATGACCTTGCGGACATCCTCCTCGGAGTAACCGCGGTCGAGCAGGGCCTGGGTGATGTAAGGATAGCAAGCCACGTCCTGAAGTTGCGCGGGCAGCGTGCTGACGCCGTCGAAGTCCGAACCCAGCCCGACGTGGTCGATGCCCGCGACCTCGACTATATGGTCGATGTGGTCGATCACGTCATGGATCGTGCCGGCGGGGTAGGGATTGGCATCACGCCATTCCTTGCGGGCCTTCTTGTAGTCTTCCTCGTCCGGGTATTTTTCGTGCAGCTCGCGTTCGACCTCGAACATGTCTGCCATCATCTTTGCGGCGGTCGGCTCGACGTAGCCGGAGAAGAAGTTCACCATCACCACGCCCCCGTTGTCGCGGATGGATTTGAGCACGTCGTCCGGGACGTTGCGGTCGTGCTGGGCGATCTCGTAAGCGCCGGAGTGCGACGCGATCACCGGGGCACGGCTGACCAGCAGGACGCGCCGCATCGCGTCGGCGGAGATGTGTGAGATGTCGATCAACATCCCCAGCCGGTTCATCTCGACGACAACCTGGTCCCCAAACTCCGACAGCCCACCCGATATTGGTTTGTCGGTAGCCGAGTCGCACCACGCGAGGCTGTCCGAGTGGGTCAGGGTCATGTAGCGCACGCCGAGCTTATAAAACATACGCAGCGTGCCCAAGGAGTTCTCGATCGCCTGCCCGCCCTCGATGCCGATCATGGACGCGATCTTCCCCCCGGCGTGGATACGTTCAACATCGTCGGCGGCGTACGCCATCTCGAACGTCTCGGGGTAGCGTTTTGTCATGCGGTAGATCAGGTCGATCTGTTCGAGCGCGTAACGCGCCGCGCCGCCGGTTTTGTCGTACTCCGGGGGTACATAGGCCGACCAGAACTGCGCGCCCATGCCGCCCGCACGGAGGCGTTCGATATCCGTATGCAGTTCGGGCTGGGATTTGGCTATATCGATCTTGTCGAACGAAGAGTCACCCCGGTTGCGGACGCGGTAGGGCAGGTCGTTGTGCCCGTCGATGACGATACAGCTCGCGTGGACACGCCGGCCCTCCTCGGTGAGCACGACCGGGGCGCGTTCCGACGGATCGACCGTTTGGCCCTGGATGGTGGTTGTCGAAAGGAGCAGGTACACCAGCGTCGCCGCGATTCCAACATGAATAAGGGTATCCAACGCGTGTCTCCTGATCGTCGTAAGATAAATGAGCATCCGGTCGCCGGCGCCGCCCCGCGCCGTCGTTTACCGACAGTAGTCTAATCGGAACGGCGTTCGGGAACCAAACAACAACCGGGGCACGGCGGATGATCGCCGCGCCCCGGTGAAAGCCCTGACAGATGACAGATGGTTAACGTTTTCTTCTCAGTAAGGCCGCACCCGTCACACACCATACAGCCACCGTCGCCGGTTCGGGCACAGGCGCTCCGGGCGGCAGCGGTGCGCCCGCGTTCCAGTTGCCCAGGACGATGTTCAGGTCGGCGATGCCGACGAACCCGTCGCCGTTGACGTCGGCCGAGGGGTTGGCGGGCGGGACCGGAACGTTCCAGTTGCCCAGAACGATATTCAGGTCGGCGATGCCGACAAACCCGTCGCCGTCCAGGTCGCCTTGCAGGAACAGGTCCAGCGCATCCAGTTCGTCGCCGAACGGCGTGAATTCGTTGGTCTGACTGCGAACGGTCGCCAGCCCGAGCGCCTCGGCTGCGATGTAGATGCTCGGGAACGGTGATGCGCCCCCGGGGATTGGCACGCTGAGCACGTCGCCTTCTTCGATCGGCATGCCGTACAGGCTGTCGGGCTGCCCAATGACCGCCGACCCGCGTCGTACGGAGAACAGGATGCGGTCGACCGCGGGGTCGTACTGCGCATCGCCGTTGTCCTGAAGGATCAAGGCGTCGAGGTCATCGGTGTCGAACCCTTGCAGGTCAAGCCCCAGCGAGCCGGCAATGGCATAGACGGCGGGCACGCCCCCCGCGCGCGAAACGAGGATGTCCGAGCCGGAGAAGCCGTTGCCCAGCGCCGTGCCGGCGTTCAGTGCCGGCCCGTCGAGTGGGTCGGCGAAGCTTGAATCGAGCGAAAAGAAGATCGGCCCGAACACGTCATTCAGTGTGGAGTTGATGTCCAGCGCGTCGAGGTTGTCGCCTTCGCAATTACCGCCGCAGCCCGGGAGCATCGGCTCCAGCAAACCCAGCCCCCGTGCGCCGCCCGGGGGCGAAGGCTGGCCGTTACCGTCGAGGTATTGCTTGTTCCCCGGCCCGACGCCGCCCGCGGCCGGCGGCGGGGTGCGCTTCACCGGCCCGAGGTACCTGAACACGTCGGCGGCCGCGTCATCCACGCCGGTCAGCACGCCTTCGCTGGACACGTTTGGCGGCATTGCGGGCAACAGGAAATCGCCGCCTGCCCATTCATCGACGGAGAACATCAACTCGATGCCGTAGTCGTGCCCGTAAGAAAGGGCGTCGAGTTCGACCGCCTGTAACTGACCTCCGGGATTGATGCCCAACCCACCGGGCACCGAACCGCCAGCTCCCGCAAGCGAGCCGACCATCAGGCCGGGTGTCGGCAGCGGCACGATCCCTGGTACCTGCGGCACGTTGGGTCCGAGAGGCCCCGGCCGCGCGACGGACAGGATCGAGCCCTCGTCCAGGTTGATCCCGTACCAGCCGTCCAGCAGGCCCGTGTTGAGGCCGGGGCCCCGGCCGTGGCGCTCTGTATGTCGATCGAAAAAGTCAGGCACCTGCGCCCTCAATACTGTGCCAAGCGCCATCGTCGTGATCGCGCAACTACACACAAGAACCTGTTAACCATGCGTTTCATGTTGATCCTCCACCCCCCGGTGGTTCGAGAAATGTGATAACGGCTTAGACCGTAACCCCTGATGTCAGCGGATACTCATCGCCCTGTTGAACTGATTCCCCCTGTCGATCCATGCGCCCAACAGTATGCCGCACTCCGTGCTGATTCAACCCGTCTGGAGCGGAAATCCGGGAGATGATGAATTTCTAACAGCTAGGCAATAAAAAAGCCGACGCGCGTCGGGATGATCCGCAGCGAGGAAAGGCGGTTTACATAAAAAGCGTGACTCGCCGGTCGGTCATCGGCCGGCACCGCTCCCCGTGTCTTAATCTTTCAACAGGTCGCCGTAGAGCTTCTTGAGCTTCTCGACCTTGGGCCTGGAAGTGTGTTTGACGTAGGGCTGGTCCGGGTTCAGTCGGGCGTAGTCCTGATGGTATTGCTCGGCCGGGTAGAACTCGGAAAGCGGTTCGAGCGTGGTGACGATCGGGTCCTCGAAGTACCCACTTTCCTGGATGATCTTGATGTATGCTTCGGTCGCGCGCTTCTGCGCCTCGTCGGCGTAGAACACGGCCGAGCGGTACTGCTTGCCGACGTCGTTGCCCTGGCGGTTGAGTGTGGTCGGGTCGTGCGCGATATGGAAGAAAAGCTCCAGCAGCTTGACGTAGCTGACCTTCGTCGGATCGTAGGTGATACGGATGGACTCGGCGTGATCGGTGGAACCGGAGCTTACTTTTTCATAGTTCGCGCTTCCGGGCGTGCCGCCGGCGTAGCCGCTGACGACATCGGTGACACCCTCGACCGGCTCGAACACGGCCTCGGTACACCAGAAACATCCGCCGGCGAAAACCGCGGTCGCCAAGCCGTTGTCATCGGTCGCGGGCATATAGACAAACGGGTCGGCCAGTTCGGCGAGCTTGTCCTTGGGCGTGAACTTCAGCGATTCGCCGTTGACGCAGTGGCGTTTGCCGGTCGGCGCGGGCCCGTCGTCGAAGACGTGGCCCAGGTGGCTGTTGCAGCGGGCGCACTCGATCTCGGTGCGGACCATGCCGTAGCTGTTGTCGGGGCGTTCGATGATGTTGCCGTCGCCGATGGGCTTGAAGAAGCTGGGCCAGCCGGTGCCGGAATTGAATTTCGTGTCGGAGGTATACAGCGGCAGCCCGCACGCGGCGCAGGTGTAGACGCCCTCGATCTTGTTATCCAGGAGCGTCCCGCAGAACGCGCGCTCGGTGCCTTCCTTGCGTAGGATGCGGTACTGCTCGTCGGTGAGCTGTTCCTTCCAGAGCGCATCGGGCTTGATGACCTTCGGCGAGGGCACGGGGCCGACCAGTTCGCCCTCCGTGTTGAAGATATATACGTTGACGATCGCGTCCGGGTCGAACGGGGTGGACATATCAGTCTCCTGGGCCATAGCGTGGCCGCCGAGCAGCCAGCCCCGGTGGTAAACCGCCTGGAAGAGGAACGCGGCGGCTGCGAAAAGGGCTAACACGGTAAGGGTGCGGTGCGTGTTCATGGTAAATGTACTACCACTGAGGGGTCGCATTTATTCCCCTGTCCCCTGTGTCCGCCGAAACGAAAACGATGTTGAATAATAGCGCCGTGGCCGGTCGGGTCAAAGGTACGCGGTTTCCAGGTCCGCGTTGGGGTAGTAGTGCCGGCAGATCGTGTCCACATCGTGCCCGGTCAGCCCCATGCCCAGCGCGCCGATCTGGCACAGGCCCGCGCCGTGGCCCCAGCCCGCGCCGCGGAGTGTGACCGTTTCGATTGTGCCATTTTTGTCACGTTTGATCCGGGCCGCGAAAGCGCTGCTGTAAAGAAAACCGCGGTGCATCGCCTGGCGGATGCGGTATTCGCTGTCCAGCGTGTATGTCTTCTCGTCACCTGACTTATCCAGCCATTTCAGTTCAAGATGACTGGCCCGCCCGCTGACGCCGCGTTTGGTCACACACAGGTCACGAAGCTCGGCCAGGCCCGACGCCTCGGGCAGCTTGTCACGCAATAACGTCTCGAGTTCGGCACGCGTGTAGTTCACGGTCCAGCGGAAGTAATCATCGACCTCATCGACGCGCCCAAGATACTTGCTGATCGTCTCGACCGGGACGATGTGCGTGCTGCAAAATGACTTGGTTTGGTTGAGCCAGTTACCGTCGAGGAACTCGTCGAGATTGGATTCGGTCACGGGCATGAACGCATGGACGGGATCGCCCTTTGGCGCATCCACGACCGCGTCGATCCCGGGCTTGACCCTTCCCCAGACGTGTTCAGCGCGTTCGGACACGCCGCCGCAGCTCTTGGCGTAGTTGGCGTCGAGGACCTTGCCCTTGGGGTCGATCAGCACCAGCCCGCGTGTGCCTGTCACGGCCGCGATCGCCGCTTCGCTGGTGTCGCCCGTGCCCTGATAACGCTGGCAGCAGTCGTCGTTGCAGCGGTCGAACGGGTCGTCGTTGTGCTTCGGCTCGGTCATCGCCAGCAGCCAGGATCGCGCGACCACGCACTGGGCCTTGAGGAACTCGACCGGGCAGGCACCGCTCATCTCCGCGGTGATCACGCCGACGAGGTAATCCTCCAAAGGCAACTCATTGACGACGATGATGCCGCCCGGACCAGTAATAATTTCCAACGCGCCAGCGAGCGTCTGATCGACTTTCTTCTGCCAGTGGAAGCCGCGCCCGGCGGTGATATTCTTCAGCGTGATGCCGGAGCCTGCCGTGGGCGGCGCGGGCTTGACCGGGGCGATGCGTAGTTGCTTAACGGGGCCGAGTGACCCGCCGGGCCAAGAGGCGCTTAGCGTGTCGCCTTCCCGTTTGATGTGGATGGCGATCGCGGAGCGTGTTTCGCCCGCTGTGCCTTCAGCCTTGAGCGAGTACGCATCGCCCGGCAACACCAGGTCGATCGTTTCCTGTTGATCCTCCTCCAGCACCACCCCGATACGGACGGTCGGCTCGGTGCGGGCGCTTCGGGTCCATCGGCGGATATCGATCGTTTCGGTTTCTGTCACAACGGACCTCATGGGGGTTGCATGTGGAATTCCCCGACCGGTAGCCGGGGCACGGGTGCGGCGATTATGCGTCGGCCTCTGGGGGCCTGTCAAAACCGCCAGTAACCCATATTTTGACGTATCAGGCCTAAATATAACAACTTAAATGGGGTCAACATTTCGTTAAATCGCTTGAGTTGTCCTGATTCTGGGGTATACTTGATACTCTTTCTATCGCCGCTTACACCCTCACCGGGCTACAGACATAAAGAGAAGGTTGGGAGATATGGCAAGCCTTATTATTCAAGGTGCCGGCACTCGAACGCATCGGCCCGGTCATCGGATGGCACGGGTCGCGGTCGGCATCTGTACCCTGCTCGGTTCCCACACGATCGCAAACGCCTTTGTGGTCAATCACAACAACACCGTGCCCGGCGTCGTCGCCAACAGCCTCATCGCCACCGGCAACGGCGCGGACTGGAACTCCGCCGAAATCCTCATGGTCCTTTCCGCCGGCTCGGTTTACAACGACCCCACCTTCGACGGCCAAATACCACAGCAGAACTTCTGGGGCGTCTTCCCCGACCTCGAATTTGATTCATGGGTCGGTATCCCCGGCGACACCACCACGTCCATCCTCGGCGGCGCGGGTGACCTCGGCGACGAGGGGCCGGCCGTCATCGCCGGACAGAAAGTCAGCGTCACCTGGTTCAACACCAACATCACCGACACCGGCGTCAACCGCATCGCCAACATCTCCCTGACCGATGACGCCCGCGGCACGTTCACCGTCATCGCGGGGTTCTCGCCCAACGTCCTCTTGCAGAAGTCCGGCTGGGTCGTCAACGGCGTCGCCTACTTCGAGCTCCCCGGCGACCTGAACAACGACGGGTTTGTCGGCATCGGCGACCTGAATATCGTGCTGGGCAGCTGGAACCAGAACGTCACGCCCAATTCCATCGCCGACCCGTCCGGCGACGGGTTTGTCGGCATCAACGACCTCAACGAGGTCCTGGGCTTCTGGAACGCGGGCACGCCACCGGAGGTTTCGGCCGTGGTCCCCGAGCCGGCATCATTGGCCATCATGACGTTGGCGGCCGGAGCATACCTCCGCCGGCGGACGCAGTTAGGCCTTGTGTTTCGTGCTGGGGTCGCCCGGCAAGATCATTTCCAGGGGGCGGGGAATGGGAAAGTGGCAGGATTCGAACCCGCGACCGAGCGATTATGAGTCGCCTGCTCTAACCACTGAGCTACACTCCCGATGTCCGCTAGTATAGCGACCGCAGACGTGTTGGGTTCGCACCCGGTTCACCGCTACAATTCCTGCGAAAGACCTCGCCCGCGTTGCGGGCGGGCTATGGTTTTGCAATATGAGTGTATTTCCGCAAGCCCCGAACACCGCGTGCTGAACCCTGAACCCCGGTACCGCCATGTCACAAAAGAAAATCATCGAACGCTACTACGAGCACCACGACACGATCCAGTCGGACAAGCTCTCGCAGATCGTGTCGGACATCTGGCTCGCCGAGGCGGGAACGGACACGACCAAGCTCTGGGGCAAGGCCCAGATCGCGCTGATGCGGATGGGCGTGGATGCCAACCGCGTGGCCCAGGTGGTGGGTAAGCGGGACGTCGAGGCCCTGGCGGCGCTGGTGAAGGAGGTCGATGCGACGGGCGCTAAGCCGCAAGCGGCGGAAGAGGGGCGGGGCATCCCCAAGGCACCTGGCGCGATCCCCGTCAACGACACACGCACCGTCAAGCAGATGCAGGCGGAGAAGGCGGCCGAGGGCGGGTTCGATTCGCTGGACCGCGAGAACCTCAAGCGCGCGCTCAAGGCCTTCCGCAAGAAGCTTAAGAACATGCGCCGCGATGACGAGTCACGCCTGGGCAACCGCTACACGACCTACGGCAAACAATCCGGCATCGCCGCCATCACCCCGCCGAACCAATACCCCACCACCGTCTGGGACAAACTCGTCGAGGAAGGCCGCCTCAAGAAGGGCGGGCAGGGGACGTATGAGTTGCCGGAAGAGTGAATTCTATTTGCTAACTGTCGGCGCCAAGAACGTCAGTATCTGAGTTGCTTGCACTCTTTCTTGACAACAAACTCGTTATTGCCAAAATTGTAATAGTTGAAAAATATGCGATCGCTATCAACTGCACTCTGTCTTGTCGGTACATATCAATTCGAGCTTTCATTGAGTCTTGATAGCTGATAACACCAATCGCTTGGCCATGTGTTAGCTGGATATTGACTGGCTGATCTTGCCAATCGCCTTGATAGGAATCTGCGTAAGGGTATTGTTTGTGGGTTTGATCTTGAATAGCCTTGCTGGCAGAATCGTAGCCTCAAGTATTGGCCTGTCAGCGATTGTATCGGTAACAAGATGGTCGCGTAAGTCAGATATCCCAACAAGACGGCGGATGTGATTTTTAGCAGGTATCCACTGTTTGTCAGACCCATGATAGCTTCCTACCAGAGTGACATTCACTAATTAGGGCATTAATAAGCACGGCAATCAATATCACAGGCAGACACCCTGACTGCTTGCCCTGTTTCTTCGCGTCGCGGTTGTAGGCCCAGATCATGAAGCCGACGTAGCCGACGCCGAAGATCGTCAGGATGATGATCACAGGGATCAGGAGGATGGGGTCGCCGAAGAGGTCTCGCATGGAGGTAATGTGAGTCGGGCGCGGCGGGGGATGGAAAGTTGAGTGCGTGAAGAAGCCCACGTTTTGAAAACGTGGGCTTCGGGGGTAAGCTGGCGCTTGTTGGCGTTTACGCCGCGTCGGAGGTTGCGGCGTCCGCGTCTTCGGTGTCGTTGGGCTGGTCGGCGACGCTGGGGACGTAGCCCTCGTCGATGACTTTGCCGTCGACGGTCTTGATCTGCGGGACGGGGTTTTCTTCCTCGTGTTTCGCCCAGGCTTTTTCAAGCTCTTTCTGCTTGTCTTCCTCGACGGCGGACCACGCCAGCCGGCCGCGGCACTTGGGGAACCCCGAGCAGCTAAGCCAGAGCCCGCGTTTGGAGCTGCGCATGTTCAGCGGCTTGTCTTCGCACTTCGGGCAGATGATGTCGGTGACATAAGGCGGTGTCTTGGGGAGCTTGACGCCGTGCTTCTTCGGGTCGATGTTCACGATACCTTTGCAGGTGGGGTAGTCCTGGCAGCCCAGGAACGGGCCGAAGCGGCCGGTGCGTTTGGTCATGCCCTTGCCGCAGATCGGGCAGAGGATGTCGGTCATCGCCGGCTCGATCGGCTCGCCCTCACGGTTGATCGGCGCGGCGTAGTCGCAGCCCTCGCCTTTTTTCACGAACGTGCTGCACGAGAGGAACCGGCCGTTCTTCCCGAAGCGGTACACGGTCGCCGCGCCGCACTTGGGGCACTTGTGCGGGGCCTCTTCGGTGACGGCCTTGGCGTGGTCCAGTTCCTCGTGCGCTTTCTCCAGCCGGAGCTTGAACGGCCCGTAGAAGTCGGTGAGCATCTGACGCCAGTCGTGGTGCTCTTCCTCGATCTTGTCGAGTTCCTCTTCCATGTAGCGCGTGTAGGCGATATCCATGATCTTGGGAAACGCCTCGGAGAGCATGTCGGAGACGACCATGCCCAGGTCGGTCGCGGCCAATCGTTTGTCGCGCGGGAACAGGGGTTCGACGTACTTTCGGTCCTGGATCGTCTGGATGATGGCGGCGTAGGTCGAGGGCCGGCCGATGCCTTCCTCTTCGAGCTTCTTCTGCAGCGACGCCTCGGTGTAGCGGGGCGGGGGGCTGGTGAAGTGCTGGGTCGGGTCGACCTTCATCGGGCCGAGCTTCTGCTGTTCTTTCAGGGGCGGGAGGATGACGTCGTCGCCGCCGCTGGGCAGGCCCATCGCTTTGTAGAAGCCGTCGAACGCGAGTGTCCGGCCGGTGGCGCGGAAGGTGGCGTCGGGCTTGAGCTGCGAACCCTTGGCGGCGATCGTGATCGCGGTCGAGTCCCACTGCGCGGGCGTCATCTGGCAGGACACGAAGCGGCGCCAGATCAGGTCATACAGCCGGAACTGCTGGTCGTTGAGCTTGCTGCGCACGGACTCGGGCGTGATGGTCACGTCGGTGGGGCGGATCGCCTCGTGGGCTTCCTGCGCGGCCTTGTTGCTGGACGAGAAGAAGTTGGGTTTGTCGGGCAGGTAGTCCTTGCCGTAGCGTTTTTCGATGTAGCCGCGCGCCATGTTCAGGGCTTCGCCCGAGATGTGCGTGGAGTCGGTACGCATGTAGGTGATCAGGCCGGTCTGCCCGCGTGCGCCGCCCAGGTCGACGCCTTCGTAAAGGCTCTGCGCGGTGCGCATCGTGCGTTGCAGCGGGAAGCCGAGCCGATTGGCGGCCGCCTGCTGCATCGTGCTGGTGATAAACGGCGCACTCGGTCGCGTGCTGGTGCGCTTGGTCTGGATCGAATCGATCGTGAAGGTCGGCGCGTCGTCGGCGACGTGCCCGACGTAGGTGCACAGCTTCTTGGCCGGGCCTTTGCCCTTGGGGTCGTCGGTCTCGATCGTATCGTCGAGGACCATGCCCAGCCGCTTCGCGGCCTCGAGCGCGGCCTTGCGGTTGTCGGGCTTGAAGGGCTTGCCGTCGATCTCGGAAAGCTCGGCCTTGAGGCAGGCGTTGTCGCTGAGCCAGGCGTTTTGCAGCTTGATCGTGGCGGGCTTGGATTCGGGGTGGCTTGCGAGCCATTCGTCCCAGGCCTTGCCCAGCGACTTGGCCTTGGCGGGGTCGGTCGCGAACAGGCCGGTGATCTTCCAGTATTCATCGGGGATGAACGCGTCGATCTCGCGTTCGCGTTCAACAACCAGACGCACACCGACAGACTGCACACGCCCGGCGCTTAAGCCCCCGGCGACTTTCTTCCACAAAAGCGGCGACACCTGATAGCCCACGATCCGGTCCAGGATACGCCGGGCTTGCTGGGCGTCGACCTTGCAGCCGTCGATTCTTGTAGGGTTGTCGAACGCGCGGGCGATCTCGTCCTTGGTGATGGCGTTGAAGACACGCTTGGCCTCGAAGATCGGGACGCCCAGTGAGTCCGCGAGGTGCCAGGCGATCGCCTCCCCTCGCGGTCAAGGTCGGTCGCGAACCACACGTCGCTGGCCTGCTTGGCGGCCTTCTTCAAAGGCGGCAACGGTCGATTTTTTATCGCTGAGCACCTCGTAGGTCGGCTCAGTGGTTCTCCAGGTCCACACCGGGAACCGGATTCTTAACCCCCTTGGGGTTCCGCGGCGGCAAGTCACGGACGTGCCCGACGCTGGCCATCACGACGTAGTCGGGGCCGAGGTATTGATTGATGGTTTTGGCCTTGGTCGGGCTTTCGACGATGACCAGGTGCTTGCCGGTGGCATCTACATTAGGCGTGGCGTACCGACCGCCCTTGCCGCCGCCCTTGCGTGCCGGGGCTTTCTTCTTGGCGGGGGCTTTTTTCGTCGTTTTGGCGGCTTTGGTGGTCTTTTTTGCCATCGTTATAAGAGCACTCAATCACAGTTACAGGCCGGGAACCCCGTCGGTTCCACACCGGGTACGTCACCGGTATCGGGTCTGGTTCGTTCTGGCTTCATCGGTCCGATTGTGGCCCGACACTTGAGCAGCGAATGGGGGGATTGTCAAGTCGCTTCTCTAAGTTGAGTATAGGCAAGGCAATAGAGCCATGTCCAGCGGATGGTGCGTCGCAGGAGGGTCACGGCCGGGCCGATCGGCAGGGATTCAGCGGTAAAAAGCCAGTGCCCGCTGGGCCATCTCCGCGGGCGTCATCGCCTCGGCGGGCAGCCAACTGACCTGCTGGAATCGCCGTAGCCGGCGTCCGCTGCTGCTTGGCGAACCGGCGGGTCAGGACCTTGGTCCGCTCGAAGGCCTCATCCAGCGTATGCCCGCCCGTAAGGTGTTCCAGGACCTGCTTGTAGCCCAGGGCCTCGCGGGCCTGCTCGCCCAGCAGCCCGGCCCCGTGGAGCCTGCGGGTCTCGTCCGGCAGGCTCTCGCCGTTGGGGCACGCCGCGGCCGCCAGCACCGGATCGACCTTGTCGGGGTAGAACATCGCCTTGACCCGCAGGTTGATCCGGGAGTTGATCGCCTCGACCGGCCAGTGCATGCCCAGCATGATCGGGTCGTGGCGGTAGGTCTTGTCCGGGCCCCGGAAGTTGGCTCGGTCCACTGTTGTTGCCGGCTGGTGATCGTCTCGCCGGTCAGGTGGTGGACCTCCAGGGCACGCACGAGACGTTTGCGGTCGTTCGGGGCGATGCGTTCGGCGGCCTCTGGGTCGATCCTGCTGACCCGCTCGTGCAGCGCCGGCCCATCGAGCCCCTCAAGCGTTGCCCGGAACGCCTCGTCCTGCCCGGCCCCTCGAACATGCCCTCCAGCAAAGCTTTGAGATACAGGTTGGTCCCGCCCACGATGATTGGCGTCTTGCCCGCCGCCAAGAGCTTCTCAATCAACGCATCCGCGCGGCAAGCCAGTCGGCCACCGTGAACCGCTCCGTCGGCTCGACGATGTCGACCAGGTGGTGCGGCACCCGTTCACGCAGGTCCATCGGCGGCTTGGCCGTCCCGGCGTCCATGTGCCGGTAGACCTGCATCGAGTCCGCCCCGATGATCTCCCCGCCGCCCGACACGGGCTCCGGCCAGCTCGACCGCGAGGTCACTCTTGCCCCCGGCCGTGGGGCGAGGATCACGATGGGGCGGATATTGTCACGGCTTGCACGCATGGGCCGCATTGTAGTGATACTGACGCCAGGAATCCGCCGTTTAGCGGCGGATCGAAGATCCGCGCGTAGGCCCAGCGCGACAAACCCGGCGATCTGCGATCGCCCGCTACCCCGGACGATAGTATCACGACTGTCGGTCAGGGTTAGAATCCCACTCATGCCCGAGGCGAAAGACAGCACAGCACCGATCCGGCTGGGGTCGCGGGTCGAAGCGCTTCACGGCGTGGGTAAGCGGCGGGCAAGGCTGTTCGCCGGCTGGAGATCCACACCGTCAGCGACCTGCTGCGCCACCTGCCGATGCGCTACGAGCACCAGGCCGGGGAGGACACGATCAGCCGGCTCACCGAGGGCACGATCGGCACCGCACGGGGTATGGTCAAGACGGTCCAGTGGGTCGGCCCGAACATGGCGGGGCACCGCGGAGGGAAGGGCCGGTTCGTCGTGACCCTCATCGACGACACCGGCACGCTCAACCTCACCTGGTTTAACGCCGGCTACCTCCGCGAAAAGCTCCACCCCGGCATGAACCTCCGCGTGCAGGGCAAGGTCAAGTTCTTCAACAACTACCCGCAGATAGTCAACCCCAAGTGGGAAAACCTCAATGATGAAACCGACGCTCCCGCAAAGGACGAACGGCTTCGCCCTGTGTACCCCGCGACCGAGGATTTGTCGTCGCTGATTATCGAGAAGACGATACCGAGCGCTGCCGCAAGTGTTGCCGGACTTGAGCGACCCGCTGCCTAAGGACCTGATCGAACACCACGCGATGCCTTCGCTGGCCCAGGCGTTTGAGTGGGCGCACCGGCCGGACTCAATGATGACGCCGGCGGCATGCGGCGCAGGCTCGCGTTCAATGAACTGCTGCTTTTGCAACTAGGCATCGCGATGAAGAGGGCGTACGTGCACCAGAAACTGGCCGCGCCAGAGTTGAAATTCACCGACGCGATCGACCGACATATCCGCGCCCGGTTCCCCTTCGAACTGACCGAACAGCAGAGTAACGCCGTCAAGGAGATCGCACACGACCTGCAGCAGCCGATCCCGATGAACCGGTTATTGCAGGGCGATGTCGGCGCAGGCAAGACGGTGGTGGCGCTGTACGCCTTGCATTGCTGGCGGTGGCGGACAGGATGCAGGCGGTGATGCTGCGCCCGACCGAACTGCTGGCCGAGCAGCACCACACGTCGATCGGCCGGATGCTCGAAGGGTCAGGCGTGACCACCGCCTTGCTCACCAGCCGCCCACCCACCCAAGGCCGGCGGTGAACGCAAGCAACTCCTGACGATATCGCCGACGGGAAGATCGACATCGTCGTCGGCACGCACGCTGTGTCCGATCACGTGAAGTTCCACAGCCTGGCGGTCGCCGTGATCGACGAGCAGCACCGCTTTGGCGTCATGCAGCGGGCCGCCTTCCGCGACGCCAACCGGCACACCAAGGTCGCCCCGGATGGTAAACGCCATGTCCCGCACCACCTGGTCATGACCGCCACCCCGATCCCGCGCACGCTCAGCCTCACGCTCTTCGGCGACCTGGATATCTCCACGATCCACGGCCTGCCGCCCGGCCGAACGCCCATCACCAACCGCGTCGTTTTCCCCTCGCAGTCCGACGAGGTCTACAGCTACCTGCGCACCCGGCTCGAACGCGGTGAGCAGGCCTACGTCGTCGTCCCCGCCATCGACGCCGTCGGCAACGAGTCCGCCCAGCAACTGACCAACGTCCGCGACCACGCGAAGCTTCTGCAGGACAAGTTCTGCAAAGGTTTCAAGGTCGCTACCGTGCATGGCCGGCTCAAACGTGAGTCACGCGAGAAGATCATGGATAAGTTCCGTCGGGGCGAGGTCCATGTGCTGGTCGCCACGACGGTGATCGAGGTCGGTGTTGATGTGCCCAACGCGACCGTGATGATTATCGAGCACGCCGAGCGTTTCGGGCTTGCGCAACTCCACCAGCTGCGAGGCCGTGTCGGGCGCGGCGACCACGGCCGGCGGAGTTTGTGCGTGTTCATCTCCGACCCGACGACCGAGGAAGCGGGCAAACGCCTCGAAGCGATCGCCGCTACCAATGACGGCTTCAAGATCGCCGAGCGCGACCTTCAGATCCGCGGCATGGGCGACTTCTTCGGCACCCGGCAGTCCGGCCTGCCCCCGCTGCGCGTCGCCACCATCCCCGAAGACATGGAACTACTCCAACTAGCTAAGCGCGACGCCCAGGCGATTATCGACGACGATCCGTTCCTGAAAAGCGAAGAACACAAAGCCCTCCGCCGCGTCTTGATGCAGCAGTACGGCGAATCGATGGGCCTGATCGACGTGGGGTAATGGGTTTGAACCACAGAAACACAGAGAAAGCAAGAGCGAAGTTTTGACAGGATGACAGGATCGTCAGAATCAGGTTATATCGTTTAATACCTGGTTTTATCCTGACAATCTTGTCATCCTGTCCACATTCTTCTCTTGTTTATCTTCTCTATGCCTCTGTGTCTCTGTGGTTATCCCGGTCTCGGTTTCGGTGGTTTGTCGGTACCCCGTCTGGCCAGAAAAAAAGCCTGCAAAACCGCGACGCACTCATCCCGCAGCACGCCGCTTTGCACTTCAAGCCGGTGGTTGAAACGTGTGTCGGTGCAGAGCTGGTAGAGCGTATCGACGCAGCCCATCTTCGGGTCGGGCGCGCCGTAGACGAGCCTGGCGATCCGGCTGTTGATCAGGGCGCCTGCGCACATCGGGCAGGGTTCGAGCGTGACCGCGATCGTGCAGCCGTCCAGCCGCCAGGTGCCCAGCTTGGCCGCCGCGTCCTTGAGCGCGAGGATCTCCGCGTGCGCGGTCGGGTCGGCCCGGCTCTCACGCAGGTTGTGGGCCAGGGCGAGCACCTCGTCGCCCCGGTACACCACCGCGCCGATCGGCACCTCGCCCATCTCGGCAGCGCGCTGGGCCTGCTCAAGGGCAAGCCGCATCATGGATTGGTCGTCTGCTTCATTCATCGCCGGTAAGTTTAACGGGCCGAACCGCGCCCGGCGAAATCGCTAGACTCTTGCCATGAAGGTCATCTGTGCACCCGACAGTTTTAAAGGTTCGCTCACCGCAGAGCAGGCGGCGCGGGCGATCGCCCAAGGCATTTCAAAAGGATACCCCGGCGCGGCCGTCGATCTCTGCCCCATCTCCGATGGCGGTGAAGGTTTCACGCAGGTGATCGCGCTGGCGAACCGTCACACGATGATGACCGCGCGTTGCCGGGACCCGCTCGGCAGGCCGATCGACGCCGATTGGTGCCTATTACACGGTGACCAAGGCCACGACACCGCGATCATCGAGATGGCCTCCGCCTCCGGCCTGATCCTGCTCAAACAACACGAACTCGACGCTACCCACACATCCACCTTCGGCACGGGCCAACTTATCAAGCACGCCCTCGACGCCGGCGCTAAAAACATCATCCTCGGCATCGGCGGCAGCGCCACCAACGACGGCGGCTGCGGTATGGCCCAGGCGCTGGGTGTGCGGTTCTACGATCAGGATGGACAATTCATCGAAACCCCGATGGCGGGGGGGATGCTCGGCGGCCTGTCCAGGATCGACCTCGGCGCAGCCGATCCCCGCATCAAAGATGTTCAAGTCACCGTCGCCTGCGACGTGACCAACCCCCTGACCGGCGCCGACGGGGCATCACACATTTACAGCCCGCAGAAAGGCGCGACGCCCGATCAGGTCGAACAACTCGACACGGGACTGAGACACCTCGCCAAACTCTTGCGCGATCAACTCGGCAAGGATGTGGAACACACGCCCGGCGCCGGCGCGGCGGGGGGATTGGGTGGTGGCCTGATGGCCTTCTGCGACGCGACACTCAAGCCCGGCCTGGATATCGTGCTTGAAAAGGTACGTTTCGATGAGCGTGTGCGGGGCTGTGACCTGTGCCTGACCGGTGAGGGCCGGCTCGACGGCCAATCCCTCTCGGGCAAGGCCGTGCTCGGCGTCGCCAAGGCGGCGGCAAAACACAACGTCCCCACCATCGCCTTGGTCGGCAGCCTCGGCCCGGATCACGAGAAAACGCTGCAATCAGGCCTGAAAGATTACATCGAGATCGGCCGCGGCCTGTCCGCGGAAGAATCCATCGCCCGTGCCGGGGAATTACTGGAGAAGGCGACGGCGCAGGCGGTCAGCCCGCGCACGTGACCTTGTATCAACCCTTCACGTCCCGGCCCTCGCGTTTAAGCCGACGCTGTTTGAGCATCAGCAGGAACATTGAGAAACCGCCGATCACCCCGAAGCTGGCCATGATGACGTACCAGAACAGCCAGCCGTATTGCTCTTTGGTCGCGTCAAGGACACGGCCGGTAATGGCCAGCGAAATCGCTGCGCCGTAATACTGGAACGAGTCGATCACGCCCGTCGCAAACCCAGCCATCTTCTTGCCGCCGATATCCATCGGCGCAGCTGCGCCAACAATCGAGTGCGTCGAGTTAACCGTGAGCGAGATCAGGATCAGGATCGTGCATCCGATGAAAACCCCCGTCGCCGACGGGTTCACCAGCCCCTGCATCAGGATCACGGCGGACATGGCGATCACGAAAGCTTCGAACAGGTACAACACGATGGCAACCGGGGCGCGGCGCCCGGCAAAGAACTTGTCCGAGATGATGCCCGAGCCGAGCGAGCCAGTGAAAGCGATCAACGGGATGATGGTCATCGTGATATAGATCGCTTTGGTCGGGTTTTCCAGGTCCAGGCCCAGCTGCTCAACGAAATACAGGATGGCGAGCTGGTCCGAGCTGCTGCGCACGGCCCCCGTGCATGCGTAGGCCACGGCATAAAACCAAACAAGCGGGTGTGTAAAGATCGTCCGGAAAGATTCCGCGATCGATACCGTCGTGCCCGCCGAGTTGTCGATCTCGTCTTCAATCACCCCGGGGTAGCCCGCCTCGTCGGGTGATTGTTTGGCGGCGAACGCCATGAAGATCGCCGCCGCCGCCGTGAACAGCGGCGGGATGCGGAACACCCACCGCCATTCTTCGTTGCTCCCGCCGATCGTGTATGCGCCGATCGTGAAGCCCGCGATGATCAGCGGCGCGAGGTTGTTGATCGCGACCTGCCCCAGCTGGATCATCCCGCCGAAGATGCCGGCGAACGTTCCGCGCTCGGTGCGGTGGAACCATGCGGCGTTGATCTTCACCATGCCCGGTGCGCCGAACGACTGGACGTAGCCGTTCATCAGCGCGATCAACGAGAACGTGGCGAACGAACTGACGAACGAGGAGAAGCCGAAGATGAAGTTGATGACGATCGTCGCGCCGGCGCCGATGAGCATCGAGGTCTTGCCGCCGATGCGGTCGCTGAGCAGGCCGTTGATAAGTTGACCCGTGCCGTAGGCGAGGGACCAGATCGCGAACATGTCCGAGATCTGCGTCTTGTCGAACCCGAACTCGTCGATCATGCCGGGCGTGGCGTAGCGGAAGTTGTACCGGCACATGTAGTACGAGGCGTACATCAGCCCCAGGGCGAACCAGTTCAACCCCCGCCGTGCGCGGAAGCCTTTGGGGTGGTGCAGGACGAAGTGTTGGTCAGACATGCTCACCTGTCGGGATAAGGCCATGGATCGTGACGCCGGCGGGTCGGCCGCGCGGCGCGAATTGTTAATGATACGTTAATTTCCCGTTAGCCCAAGCAAAATCTGCCGGGACCGATAGATACGGCTCCCGGATAGGGGTAGCGGGTTTGGGTTCAGGTCGTATGGGTGGCGGCGCTGGCCGGGAATCACACGGCCGAGGACGGGGCGCTCTGCGGTGCTTTCGCTTGGTTGACGGTGGTGGGGCGGTCGGGGGCGGATTCGTGCTCGGGCTGGTCCTTGGCGGTCACCATCGCCAGCACGGTCACGCCGGCGTACACCTTCTGGCCCTGGCTGACCGCAACCTTCGGCTGGAGGTCGGCGGGCAGGTACAACTCCGTCGTCGAGCCGAGCTTGATCATGCCGATACGCACGGCCACGCTGCACGTCGCCCTCATTGACGCCGCAGGCGATCGTGCGCGCCAGCAGGCCCGCCACTTGGCATACGGCCGCGAGCGGGTGCCGGCGGATCAGGTGGACCAGCACGATCAGATTCGACTCGTTGGTCTCAGCCGAGGTCGGGTTCAGTGCATTCTTGTGGTCGCCGGGCTTGTGTGTGATCGAAGCGATGTGGCCGTGGCAGGGGCTCCGGTTGATGTGCACGTCCAGCACGCTTAGGAAGATGCGGATGCAGGTCGCCGGGCCGTTGAGCGGCTCGAAGTGTTCGAGCTGGTGGATCGAGCTGATACGCCCGTCCGCCGGGGCGACGACCGCGCCGCGCTGCGAGGGGGTCTTGCGGTTGGGGTCACGGAAGAACGCCATCAGCGCCAGCGTCAGCGGGATCAGCACGAACGACGCCCACCAGAAGCCCGCCACGCCCGCGGCGATGGACAGCATCACGCCGACCGCGGCGATCGTGAGCCATTCCTGCTTGCCGTAGGGACTGAGCATCGTGTTCCGTCACGAAAAAGAAGCTACCCCGTGCGGGTTGAAGCCCGCAGGGGATGATTGATTGGTAAACGCCGACTGCGGTGGCGTGTGTTTGTGCGGATATTAAGCGAAGCCCGGCTTATCAGCTTCCGGCCTTGCCGACCATCATGCCGATGCCGCCGAGGATCAGGCTCAGGACCAGCAGGCCGCCGCACCAGATGCCGTACATCATGCCGTCGCTGGTGATCATCCCGGTGATCGCGCTCTTGACGCCCGCGATCGCGGAGACGGCGACGATCAGGGTGATGACCAGCGAGATCGTCGTGCCCAGGAGCAGGCCCGCGCCCAGGCCGCTGCCCGCGCTGTCGGTGCCGGTGTCGTAGGTCGCGATCGCCACGCCCACGCCGCCCCCGACGCCGCCCGCCGCGCCGCCCATCGCCGCCGGTGCCGGGCCGCCGCCCAAGCCGGTCAGGCCACCCGCGCCGGTCGCGCCCGTGCCGGTGTCCATCGAGATCGCACTCTCGAACACGCCCGACGAACCGATGCCCGACGCCAGCGAGCCTTCGCCCGCGTTGGTTCCGCCGGGATAAATCTCATCAAGCAGTTCCGCGCCCAGGCTGGTGTCGTCGCTCTCGCGCGTCAGGTCCAGCAGCCCCGAGCCCGAGCCGACGCTCTCCAGCGACATGTCGCCCTGCGCCGTGTCGGCCATCGGGTTGGTTACCGCCGTCTGCGCCAACGGATCGACCGGCTCGACTTCATCAGGGCCGAACACGCTCATGCCCGAACCCGTGCCCGTGCCGGTGCTGGTCAGCCCGGCCTTGCTTGTCATGTTGGTATCCGCCAGGCTGATCGCGTCGGTGTCGTCGCTGGGCACCAGCGGGATCGGGCTGCCCGAGTCGCTGTCACCGTTGCCGCCGGCGAGCGAATCGATCTGGTCACGCTTGAACATCAGCTTGTCGCGGTCGCGGAACTGCTGAAGCTCGCCCTTGGCGGCCATTTCCTTGATCTTGTCGGCATTGACCCCCAGCTTCTGCGCCGCCTCGTCCAGGGTGTAAAACATCTTGGCCATGATCGACTCCTGTAGCCTGTTTGGCGTACGTTGTGCCGGTGGATGCCCGGGCAGAACCGCCCGCCGCCGACACCGTCCGTTGAACACATTAGGATATGTCGTAACGGGTTGCCTGACAAGGTGGTGCCCGCCGGGACAGGCCCCCAAACAGGCCGGGTCCAAGACCCCGATAATGGCCTGAAACGCCCGCCGCCAACGCCCCGAATCCGCCCTGAACGCCCAACCCCGGGCCTCCGGAACCGCAACCATGCCCCTGGCCTACGGCCTGATCCACCCCGTCGACCTCGCACTCACCGACCTGCCCCGGCGGCACAGGGCCTGCGCATCGCCCACCTAAGCGACCTGCACGTCTACCGACACAGCCCCCGACACGACCGCCTGATCAGCCAGCTCACCACCCTCCGCTTCGACCTGGCCCTGCTCACAGGCGATTACATGACCCGCGAACAGGACGCCGTAGAGGCCGCCGCCGTCCTCCGCCGCATCGTCGACGTCATCCGCCCCAAATACGGCGTCTACGGCGTCTTCGGCAACCACGACTCCGCCGACCTGGTATCCCTCGTTCAGAACATCGGCATCACCTGGCTCGGCACCGGCATGCAACGCGTCCCCAACGCACCGATCCACTTATCCAGCGTCGATCCGCTTGCGCCCGAAGCCGAGGACGGCACCGCGATGCTCCTAAACGGCGATCCCCCCGAACCCGGCGACCTCCGCCTCATGCTCGCGCACTACCCGAGCTGGCTCTCCACCGCCGCCGACCTCGGCGCCCATATGCTCTTCTCCGGCCACACCCACGGCGGACAGTCCCGCCTGCCCAACGGCCAACCCATCGTCAACGCCTGCGACCTCCCGCTCGATAAAAGCTGCGGCGTCCTCCGCCACCGCGACACCCTCATCGCCATCTCCCGAGGCCTCGGCGAAGTCGGCCCACCCATCGCCCGCTTCCGCGCCTTCTGCCCACCACATGTTCCGGTCTACACATTAAGACGCGGCCCCACCCTTGGGCAGAATACGCCGGGGCTGGTGAAGGTTGTTAATTGGTGATTGGCAGATTGGATAAAAAAACATCCGCCCAGATGAATCCGAGCGGACGTAATTAAACCGCACGATGGATTCTGGTCGGTTAACGGCGTCGGATCAGCAGGCCTGGTGCGCATGACCCCAGCAACACCAGCGTCGTAGGTTCGGGCACCATTTCTACGATCGCGCCCCACGGAGCGCCCCCCAGCGATTGATCCCTGGCCCCGCGTTTGTCGTGCCACAGACCCGCGTCATCGAAGATGCCGTAGTCCTCGGGGCCTTGGGAGTCTGCGTTGGATGGGTTTCCTGGCCCCCAGTTGGTATAGACGTATGGCTCACCTGTGACCCAGCCCCAGCCGCCGTCGGGTTCGACACTGCCGGGTTGTTGCACCAGCCCGATCCAGCCATCACCGAAGTTGAATGTATCGGCCAGCCAGTCGTTTTCCTGGCTGTCGGTAATGGTGGCGAGGTATCCACCCAGTGACGTTGCGGTGGCGTCCGCATCGAACCAGTTGATCGGGCCTTCCAGCCAGGTGTACCAGTGTCCGTTGCCGGGGTTTTGCTGCCACACCTGCGCCGCATCCACTACGGTAGCGGATATAAGCAGGCATACACACGAAAGCGTGAGCGTTACGCTGCGAAGTCCCAACAAACTGTGTTTCGGCCTACACCTAAACATAGGGCTTTCTCCTCTCTGCCTGATGTTTGAAGCTGGATGGGCGAGGCAGATACAGGCAGCACTATGCCCGCCCCTGATCGTAACCCGGACGCCGGGTCAACATGGGCCTGTTTATTGTGTATCCAATCGATGCAAAGACGTGCGTGACCGGCGGAATCTCCAAGTATTCCGCGACCAAGCCAACAATCATTAATGTGGGAACCACGACAGCGCAGGGCTTTTGATCCATCGCCCGAGTTGCAGCCCCGATCGGACCAGAATAGATACGTATCAGCCCAACTTGCTCTGAGGCCAAACCGCCATTGTGAACATGCAGCCCGCGTCTCAGACATCGCGGCGTTCTCCGTTGGTGTGAACAGAATATAATAAGATGATGATGTCCAGTCAATGGAATTGCTGAACAATATATTGAACTATCGCATGGTCGGATGAACCCGATTAGTTTAGGCGACAACATTATGTTACATGCGTCTTCACATCCCCACTGTCTGCCACTGCTTCACCGCTTCCACCGGCCAAAGCAGCATCAGCACGTTCAGCGTCAGGTTGTCGCGGATCGTGAATAGCAGCACCACTTCCGTGATGACAAAGAAGCCGACGGACCAGTACCAGCGCAGCCGGCTGGCGAAGACAAAGCCCAACGCGAAGCAGACGATGTCGCCGACGGAGTTGCCGATCGAGTCGCCGTTGTAGCCCAGCGCCATCGTGGACTCGCGGTAGCGGTCGATGATGAGCGAGGTGTTCTCGATGATCTCCCAGAACGCCTCGATCGCCAGGCCCATGACCATGCGCCATCCGAAAGGGAGCCTGCGGGTAGGGGGGATCAGCAGAAAAAGTCCGGCGAAGATCAGCCCGTGCGTGACGTGTGTGAAGCTGTACGGATCGACAAGGTGCTGGGAGTTGTGCATGCTCCAGACATCGCCGGACCACAGGAACGGCTCGCCAGCCGTGCCGCCGAATAGTCCGGGGGCACCTCCCTCGCACCACCAGATGCGCCCCAGCCACTTGAGGATGACGACCGTGCCGATCGTCATCACGAACATCGTCAGCCACGGCGCGGCGCGCTGCAGCGGTGTTTTGGGTTTCAGCGGTGAATCGTCCGAACCAATCATGCAAACATGATACCGAAGGCATGCCTACGGCGTAAGCGGTAAGCCCAATCAGGTGATTGATCGACATCCATAGAACCCGGATACCTCTTTCCCAATAGCGAAGGTATTTTATCGATGCTACACATTTTCCGGCAGGTCATCCCGCTGTTCACCGACCGCTTTGCGTTCCAGATCAGTCAGTTCCTCGGGTTTGCTCTGGGTGGGGTCGGAGGCCTCATTCAGGCCGACCAGCACTATAATGAGCAGTGCCCCTGCGATCACGACCACGCCCAGCCCTATCCAGATCAAAGCGGTCGTTGTCATCGTTCACCTCACATTTTAGGATAACTACCTCAGGCAGGATCGAAAGCTGTCGCCATAACCTTACATCGCGCTTGCGTACCGCACCCTCGCCGGTGCGTGCGTGCCGTACGTGTTGTCATTCTTACCAACTGTAGCGCGCAAATCCGCCATTCTCGCCCGGATTAAGAAACTTTTAGACGGAGGCTACGGAGTTTATGTGCTCGATCGGATACGTCACAGGAGGTGATGTTATGCCGTATGCTTCTTGAATCCGCGCGACACGTAACCATCAACGCACAGCGGATTCAGGCAGCAGCACGTCCGCCGTCACCGGGTAATGGTCCGACGGGTACCCGTCCAGCAGCGGCTTGTCGTGCACGATGTCGGCCTTGAGCACCTTGACCTCGGGCGAAACCAGGATCCAGTCGATGCGGTCGCCGCCCTTATCGCCGAGGTGGAAGCCGTGCCGTGTGCCGTCCCTGCGGTCGTCCTTGTGCCCGGCGGCGGTGTACGTATCGATCAGTCGCCGCTGCGCCTTGATGCCCCGCCCGCCGGTGAGGATACGGAACGGCTCGGACCCGACATCGCAATTAAAATCCCCGGTCAGCACGACATATGCATCCGGATACTTATCAATCAGCTCACGCAGCATCCGCGCCGACCGCTCGCGCGATTCGGACGAGATCACATCAAAATGCGTGTTGACCGCCAGCACCGTTTCACCCGTGAACTTGTCATATAGCAATATCCACGACGCCATCCGCGGGAACACCGATCCCCACGTCCGCTTGCCGGGCCGACCCGAATCGTTGAACCAGATGTGCCCGCTCTCCTGCGGCGTAAAGCGGATCGTGCGGAAATAGATCGCGCAGTATTCCCCGCCGCTGCGCCCGTTGTCGCGTCCGGCCCCGTGCATGCCGTACCACTTGAGCTTCTTGCGGATGTAACCGACCTGGTTCGATTTGCCCTCCTGCGTGCCCAGCAGGTCCGGGTCGTATGCCTTGATCACGTGCGCGACATCGCCCTTGCGGCTGTTCCACCCATTCCCCAATATCGTGTCCCCGAAATTATGCACGCGCACATTAAACGACATCACCCGCAGCGTCGGGTCCGACACGTCACGCGGGTCGTGCGACTGACAGCCCACGGCCGAAAAAAACAGCGCACAACCCAGCAGCCGTAAAACCCGGCCGATGTTTCGCATCCGATGTAATCGCATCACACGCCATCCTACCGGCATCACATCGCCCCTTCCATCATCCACACGATCAACCTGTCGCTTTTTTTACGGGGAAAATTGAAGGTCGAGCCTAAATAAGTGTGCCCGACACGCTCGCGTCCCCCTGATGCCCTCCGACAAACAGGTCCGCCAGGTACACGCCGCCCTGCCTCCAGCCGGCGTGGGAGACCTTGTACGTGCCGTCGGGCAGGGTGATGACTTCCGCCGCGTGGCTCACGATCCGGCCGACCTCATCGGCAGGCCCGAAACGCATCGGGTTGTCGCTTTCATAAAAGGCGGTGCAGGCGTACGGCTCGCCCAGGCACAGGCTCAGATAAAACCGGCTCCCATGCTCAAATACAAACGGCGACTCGGTCGGCCCGCCGAACGTGCCCGCCTTGTCGCTCTTAAACACGACCACGGGGTCGCGCCAGTGAACCAGATCCTCACTCCGCACGGCCACAACCACATGCCGCCCTCCCGCCGCCGGGCGCGTGGCGGTGTAGTACATCAGCCACTCATCATCGACACGCAGCACCATCGGGTCCCGCGCATCGAAGCCGTCAACGATCAGCGGGTTTCCCGGGTGGCGCGTCCATTGCCAGAGATCATCCGAGGTGGCCAGGTGGATGCGGTAGCGCGTGTGGTCATCCCCGCCGGCGCAGTAGAACATGTGGTAGAGGCCTTCGTGACGGACGATGTGCGGGGCCCAGACGTGGGTCTCGCCGAAGGCGTCACGGTCCGCGTGCATGACGTGCGGGTGCTTCTCCCAGGGACCGGGCAGGTCGGCGCTGCTGGCATGCGCAAAACACTTCTCGTCAAGCGGCGCCGCAGGCTCCGCGTGCGTGATCCCGAACAAGTGCCACCGCCCGTCACCGCTCTGCACAAAGCAGTGGTCGTTGATGTACCACGGTCCATCCTCCCCGGCCGACGGGTCGTAGATGCGTTTGAACTTGGACGCCGTGATGCGCGTGCGTGACATCCCGACAGTGTACGCCAACCGACCGGGCCAGCATGGCCCGGCTATAGTGCCCCGCCATCCCGGCGGCGTGTGTCCTCGCCGCAAGATCAACACGCAAACCCGAAGCGACGGCTAAATCGGCGCGAGGAACGGCCCGACCGTGACCAGCACCGCCACGACCGACATCGCGACCGCGTTGGGGATCAGGTAAGGCAGCACCATCAGCAGCATCCCCGCGATCAGGTGCAGCGGCCGGCCCTGCTTCTTCCCGAAAATAAACAGCCCCATCCCGATCGAGCCGAACAGGATCGAAAGAAACAACGTCGTGGCATCCATGACAAAGCCCTCGCCGCGGGTATCGCTACCCCTCTTATCGGCCGCCCGGCCGGGCGTATTCAGGCGCCCACAACCCCACCGGGCCAACATGGCCCGGCTATATAGCCCCGCCATCCTGGCGGGGTCCGCCTCACCGAATGAATCTACGGCAGGCCGGAACGGCAGAAAGGCAAACGCCCCGCCTCACGACCCGAGCGTGACGCCCAGCAGGTCGAGGTAGTGGTGAATCAATTCTCCGCGTCAGCACCCACGGCAAGACGCCAAGCAGCACACAAAGCCCGGCCAACACCCAGCCCCACACACGCCGCCAACTCATCGTCGAGGCAGAGGATGCCGAAAAACAACTCGATACCCGTGACCCCGCACATCACAAACACGAGCATAGCTGCGGCGCTCATCGGCCGGATATAAGCCCCGGCCGGGACCGCGCTGACCGAAACGATCACGGCCGCGACCAGCTTCCCATCCATCAACACCCCCACGCCACCTCCGACAAAACCAACCCACAACCCCGCCTTCGTCAGGCTCGCACGTCCGCACGCTCGGGGGTGTCGGGGGGGGTTCAATATATGTACTTATCCCCTTTTCTTTCCCGGCCAAGTGACCAGCTTCCCATCCATCAACACCCCTGTTGCCACCCCGACAAAACCAACCCACAACCCCGCCTTCGTCCGGCTCCGCCTCGGCCACACGCTCGGGGGTGTCGGGGGTTCAAGAGGCACTTATCCCCTTTTCCCGGACTTGGCGGGGCCAGTCATGCGAGGCGGACGACGAGTGAACGCGGGGGCGCGGTGTCATCCAGGGGTGTTGGCAGGGGTTGTGGGGTGTGTGGGGAAGAGCAATCGTTGTTGAGTTTAGCGGAATCATTTTCGAATAGCGAGGAAGTGGCTCCCATCAGTCTCCAACTATAAGCTCTTTGTTCCAATAGACGTAAAGGAGACTATGGCCTGTATATATCCAAACTTGACTTCTTCTCCATTCGACCCTTGATAAATATCAATAGTCAACCCACTTCCAGTTGTTTCATTAGGCAAACCAACAACTTCTAACGCCCGGTTCCGGTCCATACCTTTATGTATATTTGCGACAATAAACTGCCGATTCCAACTAGCTCCAGCCGGATTTTGTTGAGTACAGCCCATCATCCAAAAGGCAAATAATTGCGACATTCAAAAATACAAAGCAACTTTCCTATCATTTTTCTCACCAATCGTCATTCTTAATTAGGCGCACATGGCTCCACAGTCATCAGTGTAATTGACACCAGGATATTTTCGATCAGCACGGCTGGGATCCACGATGGGATTGCCGGAAGCATCAGTATCTGATATTGATCTTCTCCACGTTTCTGACTCCAGTGCCCATCATTATCCTTTCGATACCAATGTGCTCTGTTGACAGCATATCGACCCGCCACATCTTCGGCTAACGCCGGATGGCGTAGGCCAGCACTTTCATCGCCGCATCGATCATCCGGCCACGGTCCGTCTTCGCGTTCAGGCTTGAACCCGTCGTCCGTTTCAACGCGTTGTGTCTCCACCAACCAACGCCTGCCATAACCCAGTTTCTTCAGCCCGATTCCGTCATCAGCGAGCGGTATTCGCCGCCCGGCGGGCTGTCCTTGTGCTTCACCGGCTTGATCACCGGCATCACGCCCTGTCCTCGTGGCAGTAACGGTGCACCCACTCCGCGTCGTAACCCGCGTCCGTACAAGATGTCCGGCGTCACGCTGTCCGAAGCCTTGTCCATCAGCTCACGCGCGTGCGTCTTGTCGTTGCCCGGACCGTAACCGAACACCGCCGACGCCGGGATCAAGGAACTGCCCAGCACGATCACCGACACCTTCACGAAACCCTTGCGTTTACGGCCAAGCTTCGGGCTTCACGGTGGGCGCCAGCGCTGCTGGTCTCCAGGCCCGTCGCGTCCATCGCCGCCTCCCGGCACGCCGAGTCGTCCGCTTCCTCTGCCGCCCGCGCCAGCGTCGACAGCATCGTCCAGCACCTCCAGCACGCCCGTGCGGCGGGCGAACTGTTCAGCGTCGAGTAGTTGGGCAGCTGCTTTAAGCCCATCGCCCGACGCAGCTCCCCGCTGACCTGAAGCTGCTCGATCACCCCCCGGTACGTCGTCTTCCAGTACGCCCGCAGCACCAGGCAGGTCATCAGCTGCGGCTGCGTGAAGTCGTGCCGCTTCTGTAGCTGCCGTACGGCGACAGGTGCATCCGCGCCAGCTTCTATCGCCAGCTTCACGATCTCTAATTGGGCCTTGGGCTTACGTGTGCATCCTTGCTCTTGCTCATCCACCTATTGCCGCCATCCCAGCAACTTGTCAAGATGGTTTCAACAGGGCAAGCCTTATTCCATGTGCTGTTGAGGTGCATCAAGGTCATTCCGGCGATCCAAAAGCACGATATGGTCGAATCTGTGGTGACGGCATATGCACCCAATTGGCAAGCCATCTTGCCAACAAAATCATGTAGCAACTCAGCCGTAGTTCGCGTCTTGTTTGACAATCGATCTTTCGGTCAGGACTACCATAGTGCTCTGATGCGATATCGAATCTTTTTCAAATCGTTTGGCTATGCCACGTCCAGATGAATAAAATGAGTAAACTAGAACAGGGGGCGCGAGATGAGTTGAGCATGTTCAGGAAATGCAATTCGTGCTTCATTAGAATTCTGCACATCTTTAACTGAAGTCTTTCTTACCTACGATGCTCGCAATTGTGGTCGGCGGTATTAAGGATCGACGTGTTCGGGATAATGGTTGTATGAGGAATAATTCTTGAGCTTGCCAGGCAATAGAGGAATCATCAGTTGAACACAAGACTTTCTCCAGTCTTCAGGCAGCGTGTTCTTGTCCATGGCGCTATATCCCACATACATTAAACGGCATGTTAGGAAGCAATTTTATTTACCCCTCCCCCAACTCCCCAACCTTCCTCAACCTGTCGTACCGCTTATTCACCAGGTTCTCGACCTTGAAGCGCTTGAGTTCCCGCAGCGTCTGGATCAGGTATTTTTCCAGGTAGTCGGCGGCGAGGGTGGGGTTTCGGTGGGCGCCGCCCAAGGGTTCTTCGATGACGTTGTCGATGGTGCCGAGCTTGAGGTTGTCGGCGGCGGTGAGTTTGAGGTTTTCGGCGGCGGCGGCGTTGGTTTCGGGGTTGGCGGTCTTCCAGAGGATGGCGGCGCAGCCTTCGGGGGAGATGACGCTAAACCAGGCGTACTGGAGCATGGCGAGCCGGTCGGCGACGCCGATACCCAGCGCGCCGCCCGAGCCGCCTTCGCCGATGACGACGGAGACGATGGGGGTCTTGAGCCGGGCCATCTCGCGGAGGTTGACGGCGATGGCTTCGGCCTGCCCGCGTTCCTCGGCGGCGATGCCGGGGTAGGCACCCGGGGTGTCGATTAATGTGACGACCGGGAGTTCATACTTTTCTGCGAGCTTCATGGTGCGCAGGGCTTTGCGGTAGCCCTCGGGGTGGGCGCAGCCGAAGTTCGCGGCGATTTTCTGTTTGGTGTCCTTGCCTTTGTGGTGCCCGACGACGAGGCACTTGTGCGGGCCGATCCGGCCGAACCCTGTGATGATGGCTTTGTCATCGCCCTGATGCCGGTCGCCGTGCAGCTCGGTGAAGTCTTTGACGAAGTAGTTGATGTAGTCGATGGTCTGGGGCCTGCCCGGGTGCCTGCCGACCTGGACGGTGTTCCAGGGGGAGAGGCTTGCGTAGATTTTCTTGAGCATCGCGGTGTGCGACTGGCGCAGCTTGCGGATGTCGGCGCGGAAGTCGATGGCGGGCTTGCTGGGCGACCCGGCGGGGGGGCTGCCTAAGGAGCCGGTGTCCAGGTGCTGGTGTTCCAGGTCGTTGATCTGCCGTTCGAGCGCGATCAGGGGGCGCTCGAATTCCAGTTCGTAGTTGCCGGCGTATGCGTTCAGTGCGGTCATGGGCAATTCATTTCTCCTGTCGGTTCGGCCTGCCGGGGGGCCATTTCGCTGGACGATCCCCGGGGGGTGTCCCTTTAGGTAGTTAAGATGTTATCTTACCCGCCGTTGCAGGACAGGGACAAGCAAATGCTGGAAATGAAGCAGGTGACGATCATCGGGACGGGTCTTTTGGGCGCGAGCCTTGCGTTGGCGTTGCGTGCCAAGGGGTTTACGGGCCGGATCGTCGGCGTGGGGCGTCGGGTGGAGGTGCTGGAGCAGGCGCGGGGGCTTGGGTGCTTCGACGACCTGACGGTGAGCACAGCCGAGGCACTAGGCTCCGCGCGTGACCTGCCCGGCGGTCGGAAACACGTCGCCGTGCTGGCCGCGCCGCTGGGCCACTTCGAGGAGATCTTCCGGAAGATCGCCCCCTGTGACGACCCGGACCTGATCATCACGGACGTCGGATCGACCAAGTCGTCGGTGTGTCAGTTGGCCAATGAACTGTTGCCCGAGCCGGCGCGGTTTGTCGGTTCGCACCCGATGGCGGGCAGCGAGCAGCACGGGCCGATGGCCGCGGACACGAACCTGTTCGCCGGCAAGCCCTGCGTGTTGACGCCCGAGAGGCATACCGACCCGGACGCGCAGGACCTGATCGAAGCGATGTGGAAGCTGATCGGGATGCGCGTGATCCTGATGGACCCGGCCCAGCACGACCGGAGCGTGGCGCTGATCAGCCACCTGCCGCACGCGGTGGCGGTGCTGCTGGTGAAAGTCGCAGTGGCTGACGGGGAATCACCGATGCAGGTCGCGTCGACCGGGTTCGCCGACACGACACGCATCGCCGCGGGCGACCCGGATGTGTGGCTGGACATCTTCCAGACCAACCGTGAAGCGGTGATCGAATCGGTGAAACGGCTGGAGGAAGAACTCAGCCGGTTCCACAAGGCACTTGCGCGATCGGATAACGGGGCGCTGCTTCGATTGCTGAAAGGCGCGAAGGAAGTCCGGGACAACTGGGAAGCCGGCCGTCGCGGCGGCAGATAAGGAAAGGTTCGGCCGATGTCGCAGCGTTACGCATTAGGGTTTGTCGGCGCGGGGAACATGGCCGAGGCGATCGCGCGCGGCGCGATCGAGAAGGGGGTCTTGAAGCCCGGCGAGATGATCGCGTCGGACCCGTCGGCTGCGCGTAAAGATTTGTTCAAGTCGTTCGGTGTCCACGTCGTTGACAGCAACGCTGACGTGATCGCGAAAAGCACGCAGGTCATGCTGGCGATCAAGCCGCAGGTGCTGCCGCAGTTGGCGGGGGAACTGGCAGTGCACGGGCGGGACGATCAGGTGCTGATCTCGATCATGGCGGGGATCGGCACGAAGAAGCTCTGCGAAGTGATCGGCAAGCCGGTGCGCGCGGTCCGCGTGATGCCTAACACGCCGATGATGGTGGGTCTGGGTATGTCCGGGTTGGCCGTGGGTGAACACGCGCAGCCGGGCGACGAGGCGTCAGCGCTTAAGCCTTCAGCGCGGCGGGCAAGGTTGTGCGTGTCGAAGAGAAACCTATCGATGCTGTGACGGCGGTCTCGGGGTCGGGCCCGGCGTATGTGTATTACCTGGCGGAAGCGATGGAGAAGGCGGCCGGCGAACTGGGGCTGGGCGAGCACGCGCGCTTGTTCGTGTCGCAGACGCTTTTGGGCGCGGCACGGATGCTTTCGGATTCGCCCGACACCGCCGCGGAACTCCGCCGCAAAGTCACCAGTCCCGGCGGAACCACCGCCGCGGCGATCGGGCACATGGAATCGCACCGCCTCATCGACATCGTCGCTGACGCCGTCAAAGCCGCCGAGGCGCGCGGCCGCGAACTGGGCAGGTAACCATCCCGCGATGAAAGGGGTAAGCAATGGCGAACGGCATCACACGGCGTGAAGCGATCCGGGCGACGGCCGGCGCAGCGGCGGGGGCGGTGGTCTGGGCCGCTAGCGCGGGCGTAACTGATGCACGCGGACAGTCAATGAGCAACGCGTCGCGCAAGCGCATGCTGCGCTTGCGTGCACCTCACCGATATCCACGTCAAGCCCGAGAAGGGCGCGGCGAAGGGCATGGCGGCGGCGCTGCGTCACGCGCAGTCGCTCGAAGACCCGCCCGAGATGATCTTCACCGGCGGCGACAACATCATGGACGCTGGCCGCGACGCATTCACGCACCAAACAGCAGTGGGAACTCTGGCACAGCATCCTCAAAAGCGAATGCTCGCTCCCCGTCGAACACTGCCTGGGCAACCACGACATCTGGGGCTGGAGCAAGAAGAAAAGCGAAACCACCGGCGACGAGCCGCTCTGGGGCAAGAACTGGGCGCTCGAGGCCTACGGCATCGAGAAAACCTACCGCAGCTTCGACAAGGCCGGCTGGCACTTCATCGTGCTCGACAGCATCCAGCCACGGCCGCAGGGCGGGTACGTCGCGGTGCTGGACGAGGAACAATTCGCCTGGCTCGCCGGCGACCTGAAAAAGACGGACCCGGCGACTCCCGTCATCGTGATCTCGCACATCCCGATCGTCTCCGTCGCGCCCGCTTTCTTCGACGACTATTACAAAGACTGGATCACCCAGATCCCCGGCTCGCTGCTGCACACCGGACATGCACCGGATCAAGGACCTTTCTACCAGCATAAGAACGTCAAGCTCTGCATCTCCGGCCACATCCACCTGCTCGACCGCGTCGAATACCTGGGCGTGACCTACATCTGCGACGGCGCGGTCAGCGGCGCGTGGTGGGGCGGTAACTGGCACGAGTGCGATGAGGGCTACGGCGTGTTCGACCTGTATGATGACGGCAGCTTTGGACACTATATCCCCTACGGCTGGAGCCGGTGGATTCCAGGATTTGTACGAACAGGAATTGAAACTTGCCTTACAGCAACTTCCAGAATATATCAAGAGCGTTAGAGAAGGCCGGCGAACTGCACCGGGTCAAGGCGAAGGTTTCGCCGCTGCTCGAAGTGACGCAGGTCGCGGACCGGGTCAGCAAGGCGCCCGCCGCACGCCAAAGCGCGCACGCCAAGGCGTTCGATCCGCATCACCACGCGCTCGGCGGCAAAGCACTGTTCTTTGAGGCCATCGAAGGCTCGAAGTTCCCGCTGTTGATCAACGGGTTCGGCAGCTACCGGCGGATGGAGATGGCGCTGGATTGCGAGGACGGCGGGTTCGAGTCGCTCGCGGCGAAGGTTGAAGCGCTAGTCAAGCCCGAGCCGCCCACGGGGATTATGGAAAAGCTCAAGAAGGGGCTGGAGCTTGCCAAGATCGCGTCGTTCGCGCCGAAGGTCGTCAAGACCGGCGCATGTCAGGAGGTCGTGAAGACCGGCGAGCAGATCGACCTGTTCGAGCTGCCGATCATCAAGTGCTGGCCCAACGACGGCGACCCGCGGAAGTGTGGTTACGATATTTCACCGGAACAGTCCGGCACGGCGGCGGGGCAGGGGCGGTTCATCACGTTCGCCGGGATGTACACGATCCACCCCGACGACGCGGGCAAACCCGAGGGCACGCCCCGGCCGTCACGCAATATCGGGATGTACCGGGCGCAGCTCATCGACAAGAACCACACCGCGATGCACTGGCACATGCACCACGACGGCGCACGGCACTGGCGGGCGTGGAAGGAAAAGCAAAAGGGCGATACGGATGCGAAGGGCATGCCTTGCGCGATCGTACTCGGTGGTGAGGCCGTGCTGCCCTACGCGGCGACGGCGCCGCTGCCGCCTGGGATCAGCGAGCTGTTGTTCGCCGGCTTCCTTAACGACGGCGCGATCCCGCTGGTGAAATGCAAGACGATCGACATGCACGTGCCCGCCAACGCCGAGATCGTGATCGAGGGCTACGTCAGCACCGAGGCCGGTTTCATCGGTTACGACCCCCGCAAGCCCGACGCCGTGCCGCTTAAGCATGAGCACGAAGTTTTCGAGGGCCCGTTCGGCGACCACACCGGGTTCTACTCCCTGCCCGACCGCTACCCCGTCTTCACCGTTACCGCGATCACGCACCGCCAAAACGCCGTCTACCCGACCACCGTCGTCGGCCTGCCCCCGCAGGAAGACTACTACCTCGGCAAAGCCACCGAACGCCTTTTCCTGCCGCTATTGAAAACACTTATCCCCGACATCATCGACTACGACCTGCCGATGTTCGGCGCGTTCCACAACTGCGCTTTTCTAAAGATCAAGAAGGAATACCCGCTACAGGCAAGGCGCGTCATGCACGCGGTCTGGGGCGCGGGGCAGATGGCGTGGACCAAGATGATTATCATCGTCGACCACGACGTGGATGTACATGACTACGAAAAAGTGATGTTCCACCTCTGCGCAAACTTCGACCCCGGCCGCGACATAGAGATCGTTAACGGCCCGCTGGACATCCTCGACCACGCCGCGCCACGCCTGGGCGCGGGCCACAAGATCGGCCTCGACGCCACACGCAAAATCCCCGGCGAAGAAGCCAACGGCCACCCCGTCCGCGACTACCCCGACATCCTCAAGATGGACCAAAGGATCGTGGACCTTGTCGAGAAACGATGGGGCGAGTACGGGTTGTAACGGGTTGAACCGCCAAGACGCCAAGATCGCAAAGAAGAGAATCCACAGATTCCACAGATGACACAGATTCGGATTTAACCCATATGGCTTGGGTCTATGTAATCATCTGTGCAATCTGCGTAATCGGCGGATAACTTCTGTGCCTTCTTGGTGACCTTGGCGTCTTAGCGGTTCAATTCAAAGCCACTTCAATAGCTGCGGCGCGAAATACGTCACGATCCAGTCCGCGCCGGCCCGGCGGATCGCGTACATCGTTTCCAGCGCCGCGGCTTTGAGGTCCAGGTAGCCCTTCTCCGCCGCGGCGTGCAGCATCGCGTACTCCCCGCTGACGTGGTACGCCGACACCGGCACGTCGCAGCTCTCGCGCACGCCCTTGATGATGTCCAGGTACGCCGCCGCCGGCTTGACCATCACCATGTCCGCGCCCTCGTTCAGGTCGGCAAGCAATTCGGTGCGCCACTCCCGGCTGCGCCGAAAATCCATCTGGTATCCCCGCCGGTCGCCGAACGCCATCCCGCCCTCGCCCGCGTCGCGGAAGGGGCCGTAGAAGTTCGACGCGTATTTCACCGCGTAGCTGAAGACCGCCGTGTTGATGTGTCCGGCGCCATCGAGCGCGCCGCGGATCGCGCCGACCATGCCGTCCATCATCCCCGACGGCGCGACGGTATCAGCGCCGGATTTCGCCGCCGCCACGGCCGCCTTGCCGAGGTTGATAAGCGTCCGGTCGTTGTCGACGATCGACGGGTCGCCGCCTGTCGCGCTCACGCCGTCGATCAACACGCCGCAGTGCCCGTGCGTCGTGTATTCGCAGAAGCAAAGGTCCGCGTGCATCACCACGTCAAGCCCCGCGTCGCGCACCTGTTGCAGCGTGCGGTTCACCGGCGCATCTTCGTGCGCAGCGTAGCTGCCGGACGGGTCTTTCTTTTCTTTCGGCGTCACGCCGAACAGGATGAACTGCCGCAGGCCTTCGCTTGAAAGACGTTTGATCGTGTCCACCGCGTCGCGCACCGGCAGCTGGCTGACGCCCGGCATCGACGCGACGGGGATCGCTTTGTCCATCTCGCCGACGAACAACGGATAGATCAGGCAGTCGACCGGGATCGTCGTGTCGCGCACCACGTCGCGCATCGCCGCCGTGCGTCGCAGGCGCCTCGGGCGTGCGTGGGGGAAGCCTGGGATTTGTCGGGTAACGGGTGGGGGGTTGTCGGGCATGCGGGCCATCATAACAACCCGTCGGCGTCCGCTGACCGCCGCCCGCCGCCGGACGTTCGGCATTTTTGGCGGGTATGGGCGATTTTAATTAAGCAATAACGCCAATTAAAACAACATATTAGACCGAATATCGCCGCCCCCCAACCCCCGCTTGCGGCGGAACGCGCCCGGTTATGCTACAATCTGTTAGCTATGGGTCCGCTCAAGGATACCCTCGGGACGCCTCCTCGGTTGCCCACGGATACCCCCGACGACCCATATCGATTAGAATGAATCCGGTTCGTCAGGATCGGGGTGAATGGTTCACCCCGCACGAACGCATCGGCGTGATGGGAAATAAAGTCTCGGGCAGGGCAGACTCGCCATTATCCGTCTATCCTCCCCGCACCGGCGATCGCCGACACGCGGGAATGAAACGGCCCCCCAGGACCCAAACCCCAAACGCACCCACGGTGTGTTCACACTAAAAACGTGAGTGACGCTGTCACTCACACACAGCTTTTTTAGGAGCGATTGAAATGAAACGATCGAAAGGTTTTACGCTGATCGAGCTGCTCGTCGTGATCTCGATCATCGCGCTGCTCATCGGCATCCTGCTGCCCGCGCTGGGCGCAGCACGCCGTGCCGCACGCCAGATGAAGAACACCACCCAGGTCCGCGGCATCGTCCAGGGCCTGGTCGTCTACGCCGGCGGCAACAAGGAACGCATGCCCGGCACCGACAGCAAGGGCTTCATCGCCTACGACCTGGACGGCCCGAACAAGAGCGACCTCGCCACCACTATCAACGGCGCGACGGTCGCCGGCCGTTACTGGCTCATGCTCGACAACAACCAGTTCACCGGCGAGTACCTCATCAGCCCGTCCGAGACCAAGACCGTCTGGACCACCGACAACCCCACCGACATCAGCACCAACAACTACTCGTTCGCCCTGCTGAACATCACCGACACCGCCACCGTGCCGACGGCTGTCGGTCAACAGGTCCGCCCCAACCAGACCGGCCGCGCCCGTGAATGGAAGCAGTCGATCAATACCCAGGCCATCCTCATCGGCGACCGCGGCCGCCTGACCACGGGCAGCGCTGCCAATGATCACGACAAGATCTACAGCATCCACACCTCCGAGGATGACGAGAAGTGGGCCGGCAGCGTCGGCCGCGGCGACGGCAGCGCCTCGTTCGAGAACGAAAGCGCCCTGGACACCAAGTACGGCTCCGGCGAAAACATCGAGGCCGACCGCATCTTCACCAAGGCCGATGCCGGCGGTACCGAGTTCGACGTCACCAGCAACACCGCCAACTGGGGCGCCGCGGGCGAGCTGAACAACTGTGTGCTGGGCTATAATGGCGTGGGTTACGAAGATACCGCCCAACCGGGCACCGCGAACGCCGTCCTCAGCAGTAATACGCCGGCCGCATAACGACCGACGCATAACACACAACCCAAACACCGGCCGTCCCTCGGGGCGGCCGGTTTTCTTTTCCCCGCAACCGCGCACCCGCGAGCCGGCCTGTCCACAGGCCGGAGCTCGGCGCGGGCACCGACGCGCGCTCGGCGCGGGTCTCCCGACCCCGCCGTCCCACCCGACCGAAGGTCTCCACCATCCGCCACGGACTTCACATCTTGCCCAACAGGTCGGGCTGCGGCGTGGTCAGTTATATGATTGCGAGCCGTGACGCCCCCCGTCACGGCAACGCCCCGATGTTTTGCCGCGTCCGATTCCGGGTGAGGCGAGGCATCCGGGGGGAAGCCGGGGGAATCCGGGGGAATCCGGGTGAGGCCGGCCTGTGGACAGGCCGGCTCGCTGGCGGGCGCGGTGGAGTATGCTGGCGCGGTGAAGCGGGATGAAGGAAGAGCGTCTTGACGCCGGACCCGCCCGGCGGTATCAGTGGTCTATGGAAGACAAAATCCTCTGCGACGGCATCACCTTCGACGACGTCCTGCTCACCCCCGCACGCAGCGACGTCGTGCCCGCCCTGGCGGACACCGCGACCAAGCTGACCGCCAACGTCCGGCTTAACATCCCGCTGCTATCCGCGCCCATGGACACCGTCACCGAGTCGTCCCTGGCGATCGCGCTGGCGCAGGAGGGCGGGCTGGGCTTCATCCACAAGAACCTCTCGATCGACCAGCAGGTCCGCGAAGTCACCAAGGTCAAGCGGTCGGCCAACGGCGTGATCACCGATCCCGTCACGCTCCCGCCGGACGCGCCCTCCAGCAAGGCCCGCCAGCTCATGGCCGAGCAGAACATCTCCGGCGTACCCATCACCGACAACGGCAAGACCAACGGCCGGGTCGTCGGCATTATCACCCGCCGCGACATGATGTTCCTCGCCGAGCACGACAAACCCATCCACGAAGTCATGACCGGCGAACCGCTGGTCACCGGCAGGCCCGACACCACGCTCGAGCAGGCCCTGGCGATCCTCAACAAGAACAAGGTCGAGAAGCTCCTGCTGGTTGACGGTAATATGAAGCTGACCGGCCTGATCACGATGCGCGACATCGAGAAGCTCAGCCAGTTCCCGCTGGCCTGCCGGGACGAACGCGGGCGGCTTAGGGTCGGCGCGGCGGTGGGCGTGCATCAGTTGGACCGCGTGGACGAGTTGATCAAGGCCGAGGTCGATGTGCTTGTCGTCGACTCGGCGCACGGACACAGCAGCAACGTCATCGACACGGTCAAGGCGGTCAAGAGCCGGTACAACATCGACGTGGTCGCGGGCAACGTGGCGACCGAGCGCGGCGCGCTGGACCTGATCGAGGCCGGCGCGGATGCGGTGAAGGTCGGGATCGGGCCCGGCTCGATCTGCACGACGCGCGTCGTCACCGGCGTGGGCGTGCCGCAACTGACCGCGATCGCCAACGCCTGCCGCGCCGCGGACAAGTCGAACACCCCCGTGATCGCCGACGGCGGCATCCGCCACTCCGGCGACATCACCAAGGCCATCGCCGCCGGTGCATCGTGTGTGATGCTCGGTTCGTTGTTTGCCGGGCTTGACGAATCGCCGGGCGAGATGGTGATCCACCAGGGCAGGCGCTACAAGACGTACCGCGGCATGGGTTCGCAAGGCGCGATGATGCAAGGCTCGGCCGACCGCTACAGCCAGAAGGGTGTGACCCGCGACAAGATGGTGCCCGAGGGCGTCGAAGGCCGTGTGCCTTACCGTGGGCCGTTGTCCGATTTCGTGTACCAGATGGTGGGGGGTCTCAAGGCCGGCATGGGCTACTGCGGAACCCAGACCATCGACAAGCTGCGCAGCGAAGCGCGTTTCGTCCGCGTCAGCGGGGCATCGCTGATAGAATCCCACCCGCACGACATCAGCATCACCAAGGAAAGCCCCAACTACACCGCCGAGGTCCGCGAGGAATAACCCCCCCCGGATTTTCTTCCGCATCGCTCTCGCCCCGGAGTCATGACCTCCGTGGTTGGTTTTCCACAATTTCCGGGCGGGCCGCCATTTAAGGCTTTACAGTATTAAGCCGGTTCGGTATTGTGACCACCATGCCTCGATTACGCACCGTGAGCGCTTGGGGTTTGGCGGCCAGCATCATGCTCGGGGTCATGTTTGGAGCGGGCGGCTATACCTTTTACTACGCCGACGGCGCCGCCTACCTCTCGAACAACCCCGCCAACTGCGCCAACTGCCACATCATGAATGACCAGTACGACAGCTGGCAGAAGGCCGCGCACCACACGGTCGCCACCTGCAACGACTGCCACGTCCCGCACGACCTGGTCGGCAAGTACCTCACCAAAGCCGAGAACGGCTACCTGCACAGCAAGGCCTTCACGCTCGAAAACTTCCATGAGCCGATCCAGATCCGCCAGCGCAGCAAAGATGTATTGCAGATGAACTGCGTGAACTGCCACAGCGAGATGGTGTCGCAGATCAAGACATTTTCTTCGGCGCACGGCGAAGAGGCAGACTGCGTCCGTTGCCACCGCTCGGTCGGCCACGGCCCGACGAAATAACACTTGGAGCTTAACCCATGCCCAAAGCACCCCCGATCGACAGCAGCGGACCCGCCGCACCCGGCCCACGCCAAACCGGCGGATCCAAGCTGCCCTACATCATCGTGCTGCTGCTCGCCGCCACGGTGACCGTGCTGGTCTTCATGCTCATCGCCAACATCGCCAAGCACAAGGCCGAGGCCGAGCAGGTCGTCTTCAAGCTCGTCGACCTCGACGAGCAGACCGTCGATCCCGAGGAGTGGGGCAAGAACTTCCCCAAACAATACGACACCTACAAGCGCACCGTCGACACCCAGCGCACACGCTACGGCGGCAGCGAGGCCTTCCAGCACGTCGAAGAAGACCCCGACTGGCAGACGCTGTTTGCGGGCTACGCCTTCAGCTTCGATTACCGCGAAGACCGGGGCCACGCCTACATGCTCACCGACCAGCGCAACACCGAGCGCGTCCACAAGGTCAAGCAGCCCGGCGCCTGCCTGCACTGCCACGCCTCGGATATCCCCGCTTACCGCAAGGCCGGCATCGAGAACGGCGCGCCCGGCGAGATCACCGACCCGTTCAACAGCGACGACGCCCGCGCCCAGCTTCAGAAGGGCTTCGAGGTTGTCTGTGCCATGACCTACGAAGACGCGACCAAGCTCGTCGAGCACCCCGTGTCCTGCATCGACTGCCACGACCCCGAAACCATGCACCTGCGCGTGACACGCCCCGGATTCCTTAACGGCATCCGCGCCCTCGCCGAGTCGGACTACCCGACCCCGCACCTTCCCAGCATCGAACGCTGGCGCGCAGGCGACCGTAAGCAGCCCTACGAACCCAACACCATGGCCTCACGCCAGGAGATGCGCTCCATGGCCTGCGGGCAGTGCCACGTCGAGTACTACTTCAAGGGTGACGGCAAGCTGCTGACCTACCCCTGGCACAACGGCCTGAAGATGGAGCAGGCGGAGAAATACTACGACGAGCAGGGCTTCAAGGACTGGACCCACAAGACCGCCGGCTCACCGATGCTCAAGGCCCAGCACCCCGAGTTCGAGATGTGGAGCCAGGGCATCCACGCCCGCGCCGGCGTCGCCTGTGCCGACTGCCACATGCCCTACAAACGTGAGGGCGCGATCAAGATCAGCGACCACCACGTCCGCAGCCCGCTATTGAATACCGCCCGCGCCTGCCAGACCTGCCACAACGTGGACGAAGCCGAACTCGTCGCCCGTGTCGAGACCATCCAGGACCGTACGCGCGCCCTGATGTTGCGTGGCCAGACCGCGACGCTCGACCTGATCGATTCGATCGTGACCGCCAAGGAAGCCGGCGCGACCGACGAGCAGCTCGCGCCGCTGCGTGACGACCATCGCAAAGCCGAGTGGCGCCTTGACTACATCTCGGCCGAGAACTCGATGGGTTTCCACGCCGATCAGGAAGCCGCCCGCATCCTGGGCGAAGCCATCGACTTCGCACGCCAGGGCCAGGTCAAAGCCGTCCGCCTCATCGCCGAACTAGGCGGCCCCAAACCCAAGCCCGACGCCGTCGCGCAGACCGCCGCGACCGGCGGATAACCGATTGTTGCGCAGTGTCGTGTATCGTCTTGTTTAGCGGGCGATCGCAGATCGCCGTGTGATTGCTGGATACAATCAAAACCGCGGCGGTGCGCAGATCGCCAGCGCGATGACCTTGCGTCTGGTAGCGCCCCGCGGGTAGTTGTTCGATTGAACGGGCCGCTATCCACCGGCTCGATCCGCACTCATCGACCCACCTCCCGTCGAGGATCATCCAAACGGATCGCCCTTGGCCGTGCCTTCGGGACGGTGAATCGCTTCTTCGCTGTGCGCCGTCGTACGTGCCTGGATGCGGGCACGTCGATGTCTTTAATCAGCACGTTGCCCTCGGCGTCCCAAACATAAACTTCATCAGCTTGCCCGTCTCGCCTTGATCCGCGCGACACCGTGACCTTCTTGCCGGCGTCAGGGTCGCAGTGATCCGCACGATGTCGATGGGCATGCCTTCGGTCTTGGCGATGCGCAGCGACTGCTTGCCCTCGGCCTTGCCTCGTGTCGGGTGTGGCGGTCATCCGGCCTGAGTTGTTGGCGATGACCAGCTTCCGCTGCCTCGACACCGCCGTTTTGCAGGGTGATCCTGGCCGTTTATCCGCCGCGTCCCATCTTCCTACGGCTCGGCCGGCGGGTCGGTTCGAGCTGCTGCTGTACCTCGGGCATTGCTGCCGCCGCTCGTGGTTGTGTCACCAATGCGGCTGCGTTTGGATGTTCTCATCGTGGTCTTCGGAAGCTGCGCCAACAACTCGGCGAACAGCGGCCCCTCGTCGTATTCACCCAGCGCAGGGTGGTTTCACCAGGAGACCTGGCGCCGGGGCGGGGGCCTTGAGGAACCATTCTTTGGCCTGCTTATAGTCTTTTTTCGCAAACGATCGCATGCCGTTGAGCGCCGGCCAGGTCTCATCCAGTTTCAAGCTCCTGAACGCTGGCGGACTTATCGCTTGCCCGTGTGGAACAGGCTCCACCACCGTTCCACAGGTCGGCGATCGGCTCGGCCATGATGCCTCGAAAAACACCGCGCGCTTCGCTGTAGTAGCCTTCCGACCACAGCCGCCACCCTTCTGCCGTAACGCGCCCGAGTCGATCGCCGACTGATACGCTTTACTCGGCGACGGGTTCGGCTGTTCGGTTCACCGGTGGCGAGCCAGTGTCGCGACAAACGATGCGCTAATACCAACAGAAAGACCTCCTGCAATGAGCCGAGCTCCGCCGGCGGGCCAACTCGTCACGCTTTAGCGATTCGGCGAGCAGGGGCCGGCTTCTTCCGCGCGCCCGGTCCATCTTCGCTTGCGTTCGAGCAGTCTCGGTCATCGCTGGTCCCTACCGGTACGCCCGGCGGCATTCAGATACGTTTGATCGTTTCGCGGCCTCGTCCGCATCCATCGCCGCGGTCTACGGCGTCAGGATCGGTTGACCGCGCCCGTCTTGGCGATCTCGTCACGCAGCGCGCGATCACTTGTCAGCCGGTGCGCACCGTGGGTACGACACGCGTCTGGTCGGCCATGGCTTGAGGTTCCCCGGCCAGCACGAACATCTCGATGAACCGCTGGCTCGGCCGGCAGGTTCCCCACCGAACATGGGGAACGCCGCCCGACCTCGACCGGCAGCCGTCACACCGCATCGTCGTGACCCGCATCGGGCCGGCACAGTACGGGCAGGTTGGGTGGGGGGGTTGTCATGGGCATTTTCGGCCTTCTGGGGTAAATTCATTTTATTTAGTTTGTCAACTTTATGAAAATGATAAAATTGGGGTTAGTTGAATGTGCTTGCACGGGAGCTATGCCCCGGCCTTACCCGAAAGTTGCTTTCGTAATCCGCCGTGGGCCTGTGTTAAGATCACGCCATACGGATTTTGACCCAATCTCAGGGAGGTAGAAAACAATGCTTATTCAATCTCGGCTCTGTGCATCGGCGGTGATGTTCCTCGTGTGCGGCACGATCGCATGCCAGTCCCAGGCCGGCGGGCTCGAAGATATCTTCCGCAAGGGCACCGGCACCGACAAGACCAAGGTCGAAGAGGCCAATGCCGACATGGGCCTGCCCGAATACCACGGCATCAAGCACGCGGTCGGCGTGATCGACTTCGATAACGACGCCGGCTACCGCAGCCAGTGGGACCTGGGCTACAACATGTCCATCCTGCTCGAGTCCGCGCTGTTCGACACCGGGCGTTTCGTCCTGGTCGAACGTGAGGGCCTGGGCAACGTCATCGGTGAACAGGACCTCGCCGCCAGCGGCCGAACCGCTCAGGCCGACAGCGTCGCGCAGACCGGCAAGCTCCGCCCCGCCAAATACATCGCCACCGGCGCGATGACCGAGGTCGAATACAACGAGTCCGGCGGCGGCGGCGGCTTCAACATCAAGGGCATCACCGTCGGCGGCTCCAAGGCCGACGCCAAGATCACCATCATCGCCAAGCTCATCGACACCACCACCGGTGAGATCGTCGCCAAGGAACGCATCACCGGCGAGGCCGGCCGTGCCGCGCTGAACCTGGGCATCAACAAGGGCAGCTTCCGCGGCGACATCGGCGGGTTCGCCAAGACCCCGCTCGGCGAAGCGGCGCAGGACTGCATCAACCAAGCCGCCAAGTTCTTCGCTATTCAGATGGAAGAACTCCCCGCCGACGGCTCCGTCGTATTGGTTAAGGATGGCCGGGTCATCATCAACCGTGGCGAGCAATACAACTTCCGCCCCGGCATGGTCCTGGCCATGACCGAGAAGGGTGAGGACCTGATCGACCCCGAGACCGGCGAGGTCCTGGAAAAAGCCAAGGGCAAGACCATCGGCACCATCCGCATCACCGAGACTTCCGAGAAGGTCTCCTACTGTGAGGTCGTCGACGGCGAAAAGAATCCTGCCCGCGGCACCGTCGTCGAGGTCGTCTCCGTCCCCGCCGCCGCCCCCGAAAAGACCGACACAGACCCCAGCTAACTACTGATTAAACAAAGGTCTTACCCCGATCCCTGACCCCCGGACCCCGAACCCAACCCCGTCCTTGACCCCAAAGGTTCGATACCATACCCTACCCGACTCGCCGCCCCGGAAGATTTTCTGCAAGCGGCGTCACCCGGGCAGACCCGGGCAGACCCGGGCTCGTAGCTCAGTTGGCAGAGCGCACCCCTGATAAGGGTGAGGTCGCAGGTTCAAGTCCTGCCGGGCCCACTTAAAAAAGCCCCCGAACAGGGGGCTTATTCTTTGCGCCTGCCGTCTCCACAAACCTGCTCCGATCACACACGCCCCCACCAAGCGATACGATTTGTCACGTTCACCTGGGTGCTCGGCGCGGGTCTCCCGACCCCGCCGACACGGCGACCGAAGGTCTCCGGTCCGCCGGGCTTGATCAGCCACCGATGACACGGATGCGGATGCAGGAGCAAAGCCGTAGCAGGTGAGGCGACAAACGGGAGACCTTCGGTCCAGCAAGCGGCGGGGTCGGGAGACCCGCGCCGAGCGCAGCGCGACTCCTTACCAATGGACGCTCAACCCGCCTGCCGGTAAAACGTCTCCCAAGGAGACACCATGCCCAAACGCAACATCGGGATCCTCACCTCCGGCGGCGATTGCCCCGGTCTTAACGCCGCCATCCGGGGCGTCGGCAAGCCCGCCATCGGCAGGTTCGGCATGAGCGTCATCGGTTTCCGTGACGGCTTCCGTGGGCTCATGCAGGACCGCATCCTCCGGCTCGACGACGAGCTGCTCTCCGGCATCCTCACACGCGGCGGCACCATCCTCGGCACCAGCCGCGACAAGCCCAACAAGATGCCTGTCGGCGATCAGGTCCTGGACATGACCACCGTCATGGCCGAAACCTACAAACGCCACCACCTCGATGCGCTCGTCTGCCTGGGCGGCGGCGGCACGCAGAAAAACGCAAAACTCCTGCACGACATGGGCCTGAACGTCGTCACCCTCCCCAAAACCATCGACAACGATGTGGGTCTGACCGACGTCACCTTCGGCTTCGACACCGCGCTCGGCATCGCCACCGACGCGATCGACAAGCTCCACTCAACCGCAACCAGCCACAACCGCATCATCGTCGTCGAGATCATGGGCCACCGCGCCGGCTGGCTCGCGCTCGGCGCGGGGATCGCAGGCGGGGCGGACGTGATCCTCATCCCCGAGGTGCCCTACAACCTCAACACCGTCGCCGACGCCATCCGCCGGCGCACCAAGAGCGGCAAGCATTTTTCCATCGTCGCCGTCGCCGAGGGCGCGATGTCCGTCGAGGAGGCCCGCGCCTTCGCCAAGCTCAAAGAAAAGAAAGCCAAAGCCAAAAACAAATCAGAAAAAGCCAAGGTCAAAGCCGAACTGACCGAACTCGACGGCAAACGCGGTGACCACACGCTCAACCTCACCCGCGAACTCGAACAACTCACCGGCCTGGAAGCCCGGCTCACCATCCTCGGCCACCTGCAGCGCGGCGGCACGCCCTCCGCCGCCGACCGCCTGCTCGCCACACGCCTCGGCTCCGCGGCCGCCGAATGCCTCGACAAGGGCGTCTTTGGCGTCATGATCGCCGCCAAGGGCGACCTCGCCGTCCCCGTCCCGCTCGAAGAAGTCGCCGGCAACCTCAAACTCGTCCCCACCAACCACCCCTGGATCGAAACCGCAAGACTCACCGGTGTGTGTATGGGCGATATGGGGCGATAGGAATCAGGTTCAAGGCGTGATAGGGTGAGAGTGAAATTGCATGCGGTACATTGCAGTAATCATGTTCTGTTTTATCCTTGGATGGTTCATTGGAGGCATCATGGGTATAGCGAGTTATGATCCATTTGATGATGACTTTGGCCCTTGGGTTATGATAAATACGTTCATTATTGGTACAGCACTAGGTGTATTATTTTCTGCTATGGGCATACCAATGACTTGGTTTTTATCACAATCACGATTCCTTGCGGGGCATTGCCCAGTCTGTGGATACGATTTACGCGCAACGCCGGATCGTTGTCCGGAGTGCGGTCATATCCCAACTAGATTGACTGACTAAATCTCACTCACAAACTGGTCATAAAACCCCACAAAATCGTCCGGCCTGTCCCCGTCCAGCCACTGCATCGCCGAACGCGGGTGGCTGTTGTATTTCCCTGTCAGGTTGTACGCGATGTTCGGCCCCCAGTTCACATCCTTCTTCATCGGCAGCACGTGCCGCTGCAACATATCAATCACCGGCTTGAGCTTGAACTTCGGGTTCTTCAAGAACCCCAGCAGCAACTCCGTCGGGCAGTTCCCCGCGCCCCGGCCGAACCCGTCCAGCGTCGAATCCGCACGATTGCAACCCAGAATGATCGCCTCGATCGTGTTCGCAAACGCCAGTTGCAAATTATTGTGCGCGTGGATCCCGATCTCCTTGCCCGTCCCTTTGAGCGCCTTTTCGTATTTCTTGTACAGGTAATCGATCTGCTCACGGTACAGCGACCCGAAGCTGTCCACGATCACCACCACGTCCGCCGGCGAAGGCGCGATCTCCTCGAGCGCCTGATCGATCTCCGGCTCCTGCACACTCGAGATCGCCATGATGTTGCACGCCGTCTCGTAACCCATCTCGTGGCAGTGATGCAGCATGTCGATCGCCTCGGGGATCTGGTGCACGTAACACGCCACACGGATCATGCTCAGCACGCTCTGTTCCGCCGGGATGATCTGCGTCTTCCAGTCGCTCTTGCCCGCGTCCGCCATCGCCGTGAGCTTCAGCCCCGTCGCCTTGGCGTCGTGGTCCCCGACGACCCGCCGCATATCTTCCTCATCGCAAAACTTCCACGCCCCGAAATCGTCCGGCGAAAACTGCTTCCGCGAGTTCTTGTACCCGATCTCCATGTAATCGATCCCCGCCGCCAGGCAAGTCTCATACACCGCCCTGACGAACCCGTCCGTGAACCGGTGGTTATTCATCAACCCCCCGTCCCGCACCGTGCAGTCCAACACCTTCAGTTCGGGCCGATACGTAATCCAGGGGGCTTTGTCAGACATTTCGAGACTCCAAGTGGGCATGCGGGAGGTAATTAGAGTCCCTTATCTTGATAGAAATAGCCGGCCGACGCAACCGCTCAGCGACCGACAGGCTCCGCAGGAG
>JAWKTA010000004.1:0-168995 GCA_041402025.1 Phycisphaerales bacterium
CGGACGTAGCCGGTGAACCCGCCTGAAAGTGATTAACAAGTTCAAGCATTGAATGCGTCAATAGTTACAAGCGCGCGAAGTTGCTTGACATCACTCTGAATAGAACCGAAAATATGCTGAGAGTTCTCGGTGCGTTTGACCTCTCGACGGGTTACGCATAGGGAGCTTGGCAAAAACCGCCTCATTAATGGGGCGGTTTTTTGCATAGATTTCAGCCCGGTTTGACCCTGAAGCGGTAGCTATAGACGTTCTGATAGAGGCCAGGCTTCTGCGGGGCCTTGGGCAGCCAATCACTCCATTGGGTTTCGCGTTGGGTCGGTCGGCCGGGCAGCGGGACGAGGAAGCCCTCGGACTTGCCGTTGATCGTCACCAGCAGCACACGCTTGCCGCGGGTGGTGAAGACGGGCACGCGGCCGGGCAAGACCCATCGCCCGTCTTCGATTCGGGCCTGGTCGAAGAACAGGTCGCCGCTACGTCGCATACGGACCACGCGCTTGAACCGGGCCATTGCGCCCAGTTCGATGCGTGATTGGCCCGCCTCGTCGGCCGGCTTAGAGGTCGCCTCGGCGGGGAACCGCAGCTCGATGTCCAGATCAAGCTCTTCACCGCCCAGCCGTGGCGGTACATCCGCAAACAGCCGGGCGCCAAGCCCGGTTAGTGCAAGCAACCCCGCGCAGACGCCCAGCGACCAGAGCAATTGCCCTCCAAAGCCGCCCCAACCTTGCGCGACCCCGATGCGCGCGGCGATGAATCCGATGAGCAGTGAGCCGATCGCCCCGAGCAGCGCCAGCCCGATCGCCGCGTAGCCCGAGGCGCCCTCGCGCGAGGTCACGCGGTACCACTGAACCGCCTGGATCGAAAGCCAAAGCGCGCCGGCCCCGCAGAGCCCGGCGGTGATCAACGCCACGACAATCGAGATAAGCCATGACATACGCGGGTTCTCGTTTTAGCGGTACTCGTCCTGTGGATCGGTGGGCTTCTGCGGCCGGATGTCGTCGGGTGCCGGTGCCGTGACAGGGAAGAGCCGGCCGATCACCGCCGTGCCCAGCCCGTCGTATCGGTTGATGCCGATTTCATTGCACGCGAACCGCAGCTGGTCGAGGTCCGCGGCCGCGAAGATCCGGACCTGCAGCGGGTTGAGTGTTGCCATCTCTGCCGCCGAGGCGAGAGCCTTGAGCACCGATTGGGTGCATGCTCGCTCGGCGGCCTCGAAATCAAGCGAGGACTCGGCGGCGTGTGCCGCGTCGGCCGCGTAATACATCGCATCGATGGCCGGCTGCACCACGTGCGACGTGGTCTGGTTCGCCGCGATCTGCATCGCCTGAACATCTTCGGTCGATCGCTGTCCGCTGATTGCACAGCGGTCCGCCGCATCGCAGCCCGCGAGCAACGCCTCGCGGACACTGGTCGGCGTATCAAGCGGGAGCCAGAGCGCGGCCCTGCGGGCGATACGCGAGGCGATGAGCACCTGCGCCCACAGCGGCAGGCCCGCGATCTGGTCGAGCTCGAAGATCGCGTGTGTCATGCCCCGCCCTTCGGGTGGTAGCCGAGGATCCGGACGAGTTCGGCGGTTTCATCCTTCCTGCCCTGCTCGAAGTCTTCGGCCTCGATCAGCGTGTGTGGGTCGGGATACGCCGAGTGGAACCAGTGTTCGGCTCGCTCGAAGTAGGCCTCAAGCCGGGCACGATTGCATGGTTCGCGTTCGGCCAACTGCATCAGGGTGTCACGGTAAAGCCTGGCGACCGCCACGTGACCGTAGATCGAATCATCAACCGACATGATCGCCCGTTCCGCCTCTTCGAATCGATCGTCTTCCAGCAGGCGCTGCGCCTGTTCGATAGCGGGCCGGCGTTTCTTAGTCAGCGCGGCAAGGTATCGCTCGTAGTCGTCTTTAGGCATCGGGCGATCCGTGCAAAAAAGCTTACGGCGCGGGCCAGGGGAACGACGCACTTTGTGGCTCGGCGGCGCTGCCGTCGGCTTTGCGCAGCTGGAGGAATATCTCAATGTGGTCGGGCTTACCGTCTTTCTGATGCACGCGGAACTCTATGCAGCGCGGGTCGGAGTCGGAGGGCTCGAAGTTGTAGCCCCAGATGAAATAGGGCTTGCCCTGCGCCCCGGCCGATCGGGCCTGCAGGCGCATCGCTTCAGGCTCAAAGACCCCGCCGGCGGTGTGACGCGACGATATCCGCACGCACCACTCGCCGCTGTCTTTGGAGGTCTCTTTATAAGCGGCATACGCGTAGTCGTCGTTGAGCACCGCGTCGTAGCCTTCGAGGTAAGCCAGGGGGGTATACTCGCGCGAACTGTCCGAGGCAGGGGCTTCGATCAGTTGAGCCATGGCGGGTTTCCTTAAGAATAAAAGGGGCAGCGAAAGGAAGCCGCGAGAGTATATCGCCGGTCGGCCGGATTCCAAAGGGGTCTTTGTACCCACGGGTGCCGGGGTATGGGGGCGTCGTTTAGGCCGGCTCTTTGGCGTTACTCCCTGTCGTCTGTTGTTTGCCAGGAATGAGTCCGCGCGAGATACTCCCGCCGCCTTCGTGAATGCGTCACGCGGGATATCTTAGTTCCGTTACCTGTTGGTCTGACTTGGCCGTGCAGACATTAGGAGGACAGCATGTCGATGATCCGCCGTTCGTTCCCGGCCCGGTTGGCCAACCTGGCATTTGAGATCGATGCGCCCCAGGGCTTCGAGCCGCTCGAGTGCCCGGCCGAGGTACCGGACTTCGACGACCCGACTCTCTCGGCCCCCCTGGCCGTACTCTCTTCACAGGTCGCACTCGCGCTGGTCACCATTGCCGCCCGGCCGGCGTACGGTGACGGCTCGGTATCCGACTGGCTCCACTACCTGTCGGCGCACTACGGGATCACGCTGACCTCGATCACTGTCGGCGAGGTCGGCGGAGAGAAAACCCGCCACCCTGCCGTGCTCGCCGAGGGCCACCAGACCCAGGAAGACACCCTGCTGCAGATGCGACTGGCGATGCTTGAGGACGGCGGACGGCTCGTCACGATCCACGCCATGTGCCCCGACGAACTCGCGCCCAGCTACCTGCCGCTGATGCAGCAGTGCGTCGCCAGCTTCCAGCTTCTGACCGCAACCGGGCCCACCGCGCCGCTTAGCCGGGATAACACGGCGGTCGCGGAGTAAGTGCCCCATAGCGTTCTGTAGGAATCACGATGCTGATACTCGCGATCCTGCTTCAGTTCATCGGCGCTCTCACCACGCTGACCACGCTGGTGTTCCTGCTCGCGGGGAGCCCCAACAGCACGCCAAAACAGTTGCGCGCGATCAAGTGGATGTTGCGCGGGTCAGCTCTTGTGGGCCTGACGAGCCTGGTCGGCGGCGTGACCGCGATGGTCAATCAGCAGAACAAGGCCGCCTGCCTCTTCGGGCTGCTGCCGATCGTCGCGTGCATCGGCCTTTTCGTCTGGCTGTTTCTACGCGGCGCACCGGTGCCCGATCGGGATAAAAAGGATGATGGTTGGTGAGACCAACACGATCCCCGGTAGCTCAGCGGTAGAGTAGTTGACTGTTAATCACGTGGTTGCTGATTGAGTCCAGCCCGGGGAGTTCTTCGACCCGCTTTGCTTACTCAGGATATAGGCTGGGTGGGCAAAGCGAGTTTCGTAGGGGGAGGACCGGATGGCCGGTCGAAGAACCCCAATCGGGCGTGGCGAGTCGAACGGGCCAAAATCGGGTTGCTGCGAAGCAACGCTCACCAATTCGTGGATATCCAATCCGAATCCCCGGTTACCCGACGTCTTACGATGGCCAGGATCGGAGGGCTAAGTCAACAACGCCGTCCAACTCTTCCCTGGACGCGCCCCCGGCCGCGAGGATGGCCATGCCGTAGAGGACGCTAGCGGCATAACGGGCCAAAGCTGCTGTATCCGCGTCCGAGGGAAGATCGCCCTCGGTGACAGCCCGGTGGAATCGCGCGACCAACATCGCTTCGCCCTGGGAACGATGCGCGGTCAGATCACGTTGGACCGTCCGTGCGGCCTCGCCGCTTGCCAGTGCGCCTTGAACGAGCAAGCACCCGTGCGGGTTGCCTCGACCGGTCATGAGGTTTGCGCCACCATGCCAGAGCCGCTCAACCACCCGCCGGGTCGTAGGCTCAAGGACCGCCTCCTTGACGTAACAGGCGTGCCGTTCGTTGTAGTGGTCCACCACTTTGCGGAAAAGCGTTTCCTTATCGCCGAACGCGGCATACAGGCTTGGTCGGTTGATCCCCATTGCACTGGTCAGTTCGGCAAGTGAGGCTCCTTCGTACCCGTTACGCCAAAAAACCCGCATGGCGCGGTCGAGTGCGCGACCCTCATCGAATTGCCGGGGGCGCCCCCGCCGGGTCGGCGGCTGGTGTGCTGCACGCGTTTTTTTCATACCGAATGATACACAACGTATTGACTCCGGGGGGCGCCTTGCCTAATTTTGTACCATTTAGTACAATAATTGACGCCGGAGTCACACCGCCCGCAGCAACATAAGGAGCAAAGGATGACCACCAGACTGCAGAACAAGGTCGCACTCGTCACCGGGGGCACCAGCGGGATCGGGCTCGCTACCGCGAAACGGTTCGCCGAGGAAGGGGCCCGGGTTTTCATCACCGGCCGTCGCCAGGCCGAACTCGATAAAGCCGTCGGGGCCATCCCGGAGGCTACCGGGGTCCGCGGAGACATATCCAAACTCGACGACATCGATCGGCTGGCCTCCATCATCAAGCAGGAGGCCGGGCGCCTAGACATCCTCTTTGCCAACGCGGGTGGGGGTGCATTCGCGCCGATCCAGGACGTGACCGAGGAGCACTTCGACAAGTACTTCGGGATCAACGTCAAAGGGGCGGTCTTCACCGTGCAGAAGATGCTCCCGCTCATGCCCAGCGGTTCCGCGATCGTTGTCAACGGATCGAACACATCCGTTAGAGGTATCCCGGCCTTTGGGGTATACGCGGCGACCAAAGCGGCGCTACGGTCGTTCGTCCGCACCTGGTCGGCCGAACTCAAACCCCGTAACATCCGCGTCAACATCATCCACCCCGGAACGGTCGTAACAGCGGGATATAAAGCGGAACTCGGGCTTTCGGACGAAGAGATCAAAGGCCTTGTCGATGCGACCGCCGCATCGAACGCGGTTGGCCGCACCGGTACGCCCGACGAGATCGCCAGCGCGGTGCTCTTCCTCGCTACGGACGACAGCAGCTATATTGCGGGAGTGGAGTTATTCGTCGATGGTGGAGAAACGCAGATCTGACAGAGGTACCAAACCAGTAATGATCGTCGGATATGCGTCGGCTAACTTGAGAAGTCGACTTTGGGAGTAGAACTTCATGCGACCCAACCCGAATCGGCCCAAATGCCGGCCGCGAACAAGTGCAGGCATCCGACTTGGCCGCACATTGACTTCCGCGTGGCAGAAACGGGGTCACACCCTGTTGTTCTCATGGAAAACGCCCGACCGGGAACGACTGGGCTTTTTTTATTGATCCAAACGACTTGAATCACCAAGATTCCGGATCTGCGACAGGAGGGTTTGATGGTTCTTCAGGACTCTTTCGGGTATGTGAAGGCCGGCCTGCGTCATCGCGTCGATAATGGACAGACATTGCTTTTTTACGACAGTGTCTATTGATTGGATGGCCTCGCCGATCTGCTGATCGTACTGCTGCCGCAGCAACTTTAGCCGCCGTAGATCGCCACGACAGGCCGAACATTTTCTGGGAAACGAATCGACATAAAAGCACTACTCTTCGTACCAGAAGCGTTGCTCGTCGGCGGAAAACAAAAAATCCTGCTCACAGCGGTCACACCGGATCGTGGCATCGACGTACCAGTGCCGGGGCTCGACGCTGAAATCCTGCCTGGTGGTATCCGCCCTGACAGCCGAGGTGTAGTCAAAGCGCGTACCATCCGGGAACAACCAGGACGGCATGTCCGTGGGTTTACGTTTGCCGGTAAACATGGGCACCGCCGTATCTCCTATTGTTGAAATATAGGGTAACGGCCGGCTTCGGGTGGAAATATAAAAGGCTGACCTCTCGGCCAGCTTTTTTGCGTAAGTCGGGGTGACAGGATTTGAACCTGCGGCCTCTTCGTCCCGAAGCATTACCCAATTGAAAAAAGCCGACCTTCCGAACAACCATAACCTGTGGATTTTAATATAATTCCTTCACAGTATGAGTTCAAGAGAATTCTCATTACTTGATACATTATCTCAGCAGTATTCGCCTGATTGATAGGTTCTGATAGCTTTCAGGGGGCGCTGTATTTTGCGGTTTGCTTTTTAACCGCTTTGGATTTATATTTATGTTGAATAATTTACCGGAAAAGATAAAGGGTCTTTTCCGTATCTCACCTCTATTCTCGGGTGTACCTCGGTGAGGCACGCAATTGACGGGGTCAGTTGCGCGGGAAGGAGGCAGTGACCAGCCGCCATACCTAACGGCTGGACGAGCCGGAGGCTCTCTTACTGCTGACCTCATTGATGACACCTAACTATGCGACTCGACAATTTAATCACCCTCGGAGCTGCCGCCAAGAGGGCACCCGGTCGGCCTTCTGCCGCCACGATTTATCGTTGGTGCCGCCAAGGACTCAAAGCGCGGAATGGTAAGAAGATATACCTGAAAACCATCCGCGCCGGCGGCAAGCTATTCACCAGTGAACAGTGGCTTATTATCTTCTTTGAAGCTGTAAGCAATGCCGATGCCGCACACTTTGAACAGCATAAGGTTGCCGATCACGCTATCTCGCGGGCACATCGTCGATCAGACAAGCTTACAACCACGGACGAAGAATATTTAATTAGGTCTGGGGCCTGAATAAGGCACGAGATACGAGCAATGTCTACCATAAACTATACCCCGATATTACCGCTAAACGCAGTCACTTACTTCGACACAATTGTGATACTTACACGAATACGGCCTACTCGTCGACAAATAAAGGCGATTGCCAATCATTCAGGTTCAACATTCATGACTTTCAGTAAACATCCTGTGTATAGGTACAGGATAAATGTGAATCAGCCGGCACTCGAGGTGGTAGACTTGCTGCCCAATAACCTAATATCAAAACTGCAAGAAGTACATGTCTCATTAGACATATTGATGAATACGCAAGAAGAGGCCCATAGTATCAAATATTGGTTATCCGAACGACATGTGCAACCATACCGAAGAACATGTCCACTACATTTCGTCGAAGACACTTACTACAATACCAGACGCAATTGGCAAGTAAAACGCGCAACTATCTATTCCGATTATCCAAGCAAAGTCACTTGCACACCGTGCTGTCATTTTGAACTAAGATTTAGAGGCACAGAAGTGTGTCGTCGTGGTAAATTTGAAAGTGTAGACGATGTATTCCGAACCGACCTTCAAGAATGGTGGTACAAGAACCTGTGTCTGGAAGAGGTAAATATCCGACAACTTGGACGACAAGCACTTCGCCGTGGTCGTGCAAAGAGGCCCTTGATCAAGCGTGTGGGTTCTTATACAAGAGATGCCGAGCTGGTAGCAGGGCATCAGATCTGCCGCGCATGCGTGGCTGCCAGGAATCCGTTTGATGAGGAACAGCGCGTGTATTCACAGCTAGTAGTGGATCACTTACGTAGTATTAAATGGTTTCGGAGAAAGACAGCAATGAGCCGGCTAAATGTAAGAAGTATTCTAAATTTCATGCCGCCCTGTGATACCCCCAGAATGTTTTGTTTTCCCCCACCCGCCATTGGCTAAGATGCGCATGCATAAACTATGTGAAGCATGACCACCTTTGTGTCACAATGCCCATGCTTTAAGAAACTTACCACAACTCCACATAGCACGGTCCATCATACGACCATCAATACCATCAAAAATATTCACCCAAGACAGGTAGTCGGAAAGGTACAGACTCACTTTTTTATTATCTGAGTACGTACCAAGCTCATCACTCTCTCCGCGTTCAAAATAGCATCTGGCCCTCCACACGTGCATGTCGAATATCGGAAACCGATCTGGTTGCCAGCAATGCAAAAAGAATATCCTCCATATGGGACCGCCGATCTTGAATCGAGTGAGGAACTCTTTGGCAGAGATGGTTTTATCTAACCGTTTCAGTTCGTCGATACGTTCGATAAAGTTGGTCTCAACAGATCGCTCTTGCCGCCATCCACCACGATAGGCACCACCTGCCTTCCAAAGGAATAGCTTTCTTAATTTCTGAGGGGTGAGCGGGTCGCCAATATTCTCAATATACAGGTGCTCACGATGGTCGCGATACCGTGCAGCCCAGAAGTCGACGAACACCGCAGGATCTACTGGGTGCCGACGATAGATGGCGAGCTGATTTGACCCTGCTGGTTTCAACAAAAAATTCCCTGACCGACGTTGCGCATTGTCTGTAGCAGTATCGTCTACAAGGACGGATGCTCTTGAACCAATGAGCACCCTGTTCGTCCGTCAGTTCGGTGAGAATGTCCGCCGGGCCAGAGAGGCCAAGGGCATGTCCCAGGAAAGCCTGGCATCTGAAGCAGGGTTGCACCGTACCCACATCTCTTTGATCGAGCGTGCCGGGCGCGTAATACGATTAAACACTCTTGAGGAACTATGCCGGGCCTTAGAAGCCCAGCCCGAGGACCTGCTGCCAAGAGTCCAAATGAAGCGTAGACGCCGCTAGGGTCAGCATTCGCACTAAGCTTGGCAAGCTTTGCCGACCCAATCATGGGCAATTAAGGATAGCCCACCCCGTAATTTGATTGAGAACGAGCGAGCTTTGCCGCTCTTGGGTTCCAGGCGACTACCCCAACTACCGCGGCGCTGAGTACTACCTGCTTGGTGCTGACCACACCCCCGAGGACACCCTGCGCGAGCTGCTTACACACGCCAAGGTATTCGCCGAGGCCCATGGCCTGCAGATCTCCGTACGCGATTTCATGCAGCCGGTGATCGCCGAGGACTCGGTAGTGGTCAACGATGTACCCACGCCGGCGGCGCTCCAAGAATCCAAGGGACCCCGCTAAAGACCCTGGTCGAGGACTTCAACGCGTTCATGAGTTCACTGGCCGCAAACAAGCAGCGTACGAGTTATCGCGCCGGCACGGTGGCCACGCACCTGCGGTACTTCATCGGGTGGGCGGGCGAATACAAGACCGCCGCCGACGTCGACGAGGCAGCCGTGCAGGGCTACTACACTCACGCGCTCACCGACACCGGCGCCGACCACGAAGCGGGACCGCTGGGCCACATTCAAGCAGTTCGTGCGGCATGGCTCGCGGAGCAGCGGCATTGCCAGGCGCTCTGAACCTCGATTCCAAATCGTTCAGTTTCCGGGTGCCGACGTCGCAGCCCACGCCGGCGGCGGCTTCGGACCTTAAGGCCGTGCTCAGCCACAAGGACCTGGACGAGCCCATGAAGCTGTACCTTCTGCTGATGATCAACACGGGAATGCAGCAGGCCGACATTGCGAACATGGTGGCGGGTATGTACGACGCGACCCGGGGCACCCTTACGCGGGTGCGCGGCAAGCTCGCGCACACCGCGAACGCGCCCACCATCACCTACCAGCTCTGGCCCGAGACGGTTCTGCTGCTCAACAAGCACATGCAGGCCGGCGCCGGGCCTAAGCAGCGCCTGCTGCTCGACCCGGACAACCGGCCGCTTGTGAAGCCCACCAGGGGCGGGGGCCGTATAGACCGCGTGCGCAGCGCCTGGCTGGCGTTCACGGACCAGCTGGGTGCCGCCGCGCCCACGTTCAAGCTCAAGCAGATACGCAAGACCGGCGCTACGCTGCTGAGCAACCAGTTCAACGAAATCGTGGCCAACCATTACCTGGGTGACGCGCCCTCGGGTATCCTCGCCAAGAACTACGCACCGCCGGCGCAGGCCCGGTTCGACAAGGCGATTGCGTGGCTGCGGAAGCAGGTGTTGTGACACCGGGGCGCCAAAAAAACAGCCCCCTGGCGGGGGCTGTAGCTTTTAACATCTGGCTGCGTTTACGTCGTGAACTTCAGTTCCTTACTACTTGCTTAGGTTGGGGACTACCGAGTCTACCAGCCCCAAGCGTCGTGGCAGGCATCACCCAAATCGTCTTCACTGCCTTGGTCGTAATCGGCGGGGTGCGGCGGCGCCACCTCGTCGGCCTCATCGGCATCATCTTGCGTAAGTTCAATCCATATCCCTGGAAGTAGGACAGACGTCTCTTTGTTGTGGTGCCGGATCTCTACGTAGCCTGTACGCTCCACATTAGTGATAGTGAACAGCCCCGGAGCTGAGTTGATAACCCGTACCATCAACGAAGTGGCGACGTCACGCACCATTCGACTTGCTTTTTGCAGGTCATGGCGCGTAAACCAGAGCGATGCATGCTCAAGACCTACCGCTAAGTCAAACAAGTCATCAATAACTTCCTCAACGTTTTCTTTCCGTGAGAGAAAAAACCGTTCGGACAAAAGCTGTTCGGTCCTGGGGGTAAGCCCATAATAGTTGGGCATAGAAATAAACTCCAGCAAAGACAGGTGAAATGCAGCCAGGATGTCAAAGAGCCGCAGGTATTTTACCAAGTAGAAAGCATAATAAAACCCCTCTCCGGGTTTTATTATGCCCACCAGCCTTTGCATGGCGTGCTATCCCGCAGCGAATAAACGGTCCACATGCCCCGTGCACATCACGGCGGCCAGCTGCTGCGCTTGCGCGCACCCGCGCCGCGGCGAGCTGACCTGGTCGGCGGTGACCCGGCCGGCGAGCGGCCGGTCGTTCTCGGGGTCGTCGGTTGCCGCCAGCGTGTGGTAGTTGAGCGCCGACGCCACCAAGGCCGGGCTAACGCCCCACAGCACATTCCAGAACACGCACCGGTCACGGGCCAGCGTACGGCGAGCCCGTGCCTGGGCAGTCCAGGGTCGCCTTGACAGGCTGCAGCGCGTTGCCGCCGGTGCCTACGACCGCCAACGAACGGCTCGTTTTCCTCTCCAACGTTCGGCGCCCTGCTTACGGCCGCACAGTTTGTCGCGACTTACGAGTACGCCCTGCTGATGGTGATTGCGGACATGTGTGTCGATGCCCCCGACACGTTCTACGCTCTCAAATCCCTTAACCAGCTCGTGCTGGTGAAGTTTGAGTTCTTAGCTTTCCCCGGTGCCCGACCACGTGTAGGCCCTTAGATTGCTATGAGCGGTTCTTTTATCCGCAGGTTGACCTTAGGATCTGCGCAACGGGCCAGCCCTTTTGATATCGCCGAGACAGCGTGCCGCGCGAGATACCCACGTCTGTCGCCCAGCGCGAAATGCATTTCGTCACCCCTTTAAAGGTCAGATTAACCGTGGTCCGCCTGTTGGAGGCCTGCTCGCGAGGGGTCGCCCAGCGACAATTCGACTTGCAGTAGCCCTTATTGTTGTCGATGCGGTCAAGCGTCTTGCCGGCGGGTCTGGGGCCCATGTCGGCCAGGAAGTTCTCGAAACCCCCGCGGCCGTGGTCCCATCGCTTGCAGACCTTAATGCCGCGCCCCGCCGTAGTTGCTGTAGTTGTGGCTTTTTGGCCTTGAACACCTTATACGCATGGAAACCCATGTGCGGTATTCCCTGGTCCGCGACACCTCACCTTTTGCGGATGGTCTTTTTACTGCCGTTTCCTTACGCCCGCCCTTATTTCGACCCACCCTCTTACAGCCATCCTTATCTTTGTGGGCTCGCCGCACGACTACCTTACGTCCGCTCTCCCGTCCCCCGAGATCAACCGTCCGCCTCATACTGCGCCTCGTATCCGCACCACCGCCTGCGTGCGGCGAGCTCGGCATTGAAGCCGCGACGGGGCGATGGCGTTGATCATTTGTGATGGAGCTGCCGAGCTCTACCACCAATGTAGCGCGGACCCGAAAACGCTGAATTGCTGGAATCCCGCAAGTTTGACAACGCAGTGCATACCGTCGTCGAGACCGCCCGATGAGCGTCACCCGCCGCCGCGATGACGCAGCTGCAGAACACGACGCCGTACCTCGCTCGCTATGATCAGTTGATCTATGTGCTGGGCCTGCCGGCAGACCGCAGGCCCAGCCGCCGTTCGTCGCGTGGCTGTACCGAGGGCTGGCCCCTAAGTGCTTGAGCCGCTGCTTGATCGCGTTGACCGCGCGTCTGGCCGGGCCTCGCAAGGCCGACAGGACAGAGGTGGTCCCCAAATCTTGGACAGCCGGTCGGCCTGTTTAAGGTAGGTGGCGTGGTTCATGGTTACGCCGCCGCAGGCCGGCGCGCTGTATGTTCAGCCCATTAATAGACCTCGTGGGGTGTGCGTCCAGGCAGGCGAGGTGCCGCTGAAGTGCCGCGGCTGCGGTCGTTGCCGTTCGTGACGGCGATCCACCTTAACCGGCTGTCCGAGATCTGGGACCACGTCTACCTCCTGCAGTCTATACGGTGAAAATGTGACTAAATGGTCTGGCAATCTTGGGAATATGCATTACACTGGTTCCAATATGTCCGACGGCGTAGCCAGGCGATGACTATTCGGGGGTAACGGGTAACGATGCTAGGCATTTAATACCGGCCTGGAATTACAGATGATTGTGAAAGGGCTGTAAGCTTCGTCTTGCTGACGATGCCGGCCCGAAACACAGTCGGGGAGACAATCAGGGTGAGAAAGACACAAGTAGCCTTGGCCTGCGCCCGTCTGTATCGGCATGGATGCGGTCGGATGCTTCGCGGACACGGGTTATCTACACCAGGGAGCTTGATGTCATGGGGACTGAATCAAAGGGGTCAGTCCAACGCACCCGCGGGGAATACCTACACGCAGATCACCGTAGATTACAACCACAACTTTGCCTTGCGCTCCGACGGAAGCATCGTCGGCTGGGGAGCGAATGACTACGGGCAACTGAGTCAGATCCCGACGGGCAGCGGCTACGTGCAGGTCGAGGCTGGCAACTCCTATGCCCTGGCGCTACGAGCTAACGGCACAATCACTGGTTGGGGGGCCAATACCTACAACCAACGGGACGCACCGGCGGGCCAGACATTCGCCATGATCTCCGCGGGTGGTGGTCACAGCCTGGGCCTGACCGCCAATGGCACGATCCTGGCTTGGGGCCTCAACGGCAACGGCCAGACCGACGCCCCGCCCGGCGATGGTTTCACCTTCGTGGACGCCGGGCAGTTCCACAGCCTCGCTTTGAACACAGGCAGTGCCTCCGGTTGGGGTCGGAATTTCAACGGTCAAACAGATGTTCCCGCGGAGAATGATCTTGTACGGATAGCCGCCGGCTACTTGCACAGCCTGGCGCTGCGATCCGACGGTAGCCTAGTCGGCTGGGGTGACTCGAGCTCCGGACAGAACCCCGTACCTGTCGGCAACGAATTCACAAAAATCGGGGTAGGTTTCCATCATAGTCTCGCCATCAAACAAGACGGCAGCATCAGCGCGTGGGGTTACAACAACAGCGGGCAAACCGACGCACCCTCCGAAGGGTTCTTCCTGCAGGTAGGCGGGGGCTACGACCACAGCACCGCCCTGAAGGCCCGTGACACTTACCATGACCTGCTTATCAGAGACGTAGACGGATTCACGTCGGACGACACACTGCTGCAACGCCCGGTCACGGTCAGCGGAAATGCGACGATCGATGCGATGATGGATTGGATGACTCCTTCCGGCGTCCTGCAGGTAACAGGCCGTGTGGACATCCTGGCTGGCAGCGAGCTCCGCGTCCTGCTGGGGAATGTCCAGCCTACGCTCGGACAATACTTTCAACTGTTCGATGCCACAACACCGACCGTGGGGCAGTTTGCCAACATACACCTGCCTCTACTCGACACCGGTCTGTCGTGGAGCACCGACCATTTGTACGATTCCGGAATCCTGGAAGTTGTCCCCGAACCGGCTACATTCGCGATTGTTTCGACAGGTGCCGCGCTGTTGTATAGGGAACGGAAGGCCTCGTAAGTGGGTGGTGGAATCGTGTCGAGCTTAGGAGACATACCATGTTCCCATTCCGGCAGATTATGATTATCACCTCTGGCGTCCTTGTCACCGCCGCCAGTTGTCTCGCATCTTGGACACAGTTCCAAGGCAACGCGGCCCACACCGGCGACGTGCCCGGCTTCATCGACCCTGCGCTCATTTCACACAGGTGGTCTCTCAACGCCACTGACATCGCGGAAAACGCCAGCTTCACGCCTGGCTTGGCGTCAGACGACACCCAACTATTCTTGACATGGCGGGCGAACGCTACGTTCAACGCCGTCAGCAGCGTGGACCTCAAAACGGGTGTGCTCGGTTGGGAGTGGCGCTTTACAGGAAAGGATGGCGAGACCATGAGCGCCCCGGCCTATGCCGACGGTCGCGTCTTTGTCCATCGCTGGGGTCACTCCTCGTCATGCGGGGTGGACTGCCACGACAAACCCCGACTCTTCGGTATTGATGCGGTGAACGGCGTGCAATTGTTCGACCAGACCCACGCGGGCCAATGGTTCTCTGGCGGACGACCGACTCCTGAAGGCGACCGTGTGTTTGTGGCCGGCGGCTATTTCGGCGGGCTGGACGCCTATAACGCCTCGACCGGCCAGATCGAGTGGTTTGCCGGCATGCCCCAAGAGTACGGTTGGATCCCCGCGGCTGATCAGGACTACGTGTATGTCAGTTTCAACGATACGCTGACCGTGCTCGACCGTGCTGGCGGAACCGTCCAAACTATTGGCACATTAAGTGGTCCATCGTACTCCTCAAGCACACCTGTCGTGGCCGGCCAGAATGAGGTGTACCTACCTCGCCACTTCAGGCTTACACGCATCAACGCGCTCGACGGGCAGATCGCCTGGACCTACTCAAACCACACCGTGGGCAACGATGGCAATCTCGGCGCTGCGGTACACGGCGAAGCCGTGTACGCCAATCTGTCTGGCTTTCTTCACGCGATCGACCGTCAGACCGGGGAACTCTTGTGGAAGTGGGTGCCCGGTTCGTTGCTGACAAGTTATGTCGTGAGTGTGGATCACTATCTGATCGTCGGAACGGACAGCACCACCTATATCATTGATACGTTGCTGCATGACGCGGTGGCGTCGGTGCCCGTCGGAGCAGTCTGGCTGTGGTGGGTCAGACGCTGCTGGTTTCAGGGACCGATTCGCTGCACGCCTGCTTGGTCCCGGAGCCCACCGCCGTGCTGGTGATGGGGGCCGTCATCTGGGCTTTGTCCGATCCGCCGAAGCTCGGGGCGGTGGTTTTCATCCCATTCATATTGTCAATTCAGCTGGGACCGGGCCTTTGCTGCGGCCTGCCGAAACCGTTTCGTTGCTACGGCCAGTTCCCGCCCTGCTTGCGGGCGCTCGCCCGAGCCGCCTCGGCGACATCCAGAAGACTCGTAGGATTCTGTCGTGCGCTTGCGCACAACTCGCTTTATTCCACCGTCCCGGAAATAGCTGGGCACCCCGAGCGTAGTCTGCGCCTCGCCGGCACCCATGGGCGCGTCCAGCGACACCGCCCTGTTCAGGGTGTGGCGTATGCATGCGCGTGGTACGCGGCGGTGAGCTGCCGCGGCACCACCTCGCGCGCACCAGCGGCACGAAATCACCGGACGACCCGGTAGGTGGTGACCGCGTCGAGCACCGCCAGGGACGCCAGCGCATCAGGTCGTCGTGTTCGTGCCGGGGACGGGCCGGCCATACGGCAGGTGTGGCGCAGCGGGCTTCAGAAACGCGAGCAACCGGGCGACGCGGTCGTCCCGGTCGCGGGTATCCGACTGCAGCGCGGCCTTGGCCTTGTTGATATCCCGGTGTGGTTGCAGGTGTCATGGGGTGAGGATTTCCGCGGGTCAGGCGACAGCGACCGTTTGCCCGAGCTGGGCCAAGCACGCGGCCTTGGCCTCCTCCGCTACTAAGCGCGGCAATACTCCCGGGGTGTCGAGCGTCTCACCCGGGCTCCAGTGTGAATCGGCCCGTGCGTATGGCCTCCTCGATGCGTGCCCGTCGCTCGGCCAGATCGATACGTGCCCGTTATCGGCCTCCTCGATGCCTGCCCGTCCGCTCACGCTCCGCCTTCTCCTTCTCCTTCTCCTTCTCTCCCGCTCTTTCGCGACCCGGGCGTCGATCTCGGCGACCGCCTGTACTCCTCGTGCTCGGCGATCCTCTGCTTGGTCTGCTCCACGCTCTCCAGCAGCATGGCCTGGTACTTCTCGCGGCAGGGCTTCTCCAGCAGCCGCTCGAGCTGGACCTTGACCTGAGCCGCCCGGGCACGCGGGCCCGGACGATGTCCTCGTCGTTCTCGTCATTTTCGTCGTCCGGGGTCGCGTACCACGCCATCGATCGCGTCGCCGCGGGTTTTCCTGGAGGTACTTGAACAGAAAGAACCGCGTCGGGGCGAACGTGCGGCTGACATCCCGTGGTTGGTGAGCTCCGGGTGTATTCCCTGACGAGGGGCCTTGGTCTCCGGGTCCTGGTGCCAGACCCACCACGCCATCATCTTCGGCATGTACTTGTTGACGACCTGGCTGCGCCGGGTTCCTTGAACTGCGGGATCATGTTGAAGAGGTACCGGCCCATCATGTTGCGGAGCTCCTTCTCGGCTTCGCTCATCTCGGGCTTGGCAGCCCAAGCTCAGGTCGCCGTTCTTCACCACCGCGTTGTAGAACCGCCGCGGGTACATCGACGGTCTCGGGGTCGGCGGCGAGGCGGGCGTGGCAGGCCTGAAAGGCTGTCGAGGCTGAAGCCGTGCTTCTTGGCGGCCCGGCGGATGGCGTCACGTTGTTTATGGGCGGCTGTACCGACTTCAGCCAGCCGGCCAGTTCATCGGGCTGTTTGCGCTCAGGCGCGGCCGGTGCCTCTTGGACGGGCGCGGGCTCAGGTCGGCTCTCTGTAGGCGGTGCCGGCTCGGCGCGTTCCTGGGAGCGCACTCCGTGGCGCTGGCACCGTCCCACCGGAACTGCTCGACCAGCGCGGGTCCGGGGCACGCCCCTTGTCCGGGTCGGGTCAGCCGGTTGAGCGTCTCCCTGAGCTGGACGTGGCGGCGCGCCAAGATATGGTCGACCCGGCTATTGTCGCTGAAACCGCCGTTCTCCGCTGCCGTCGCCCAGCGCGTATACGTCGCTGGTCCCGGGCCGGCAAGCTTGGTCAGCGCCCAGGAACACCAGCCCGTCCAGGGTCCTGCGGACAGTGCGCGCTGACGCCAAGGCCCGTGGCCTCGGCCAGGGTGTCGCGGCTGGGCCAGGCGGCTGGGCCCGTAGACACAGAGCACTCTGTCACCAGCAGCTGGGGGCTTCTCTAATATTTCCGGATCGGTCGAATTCGGCGGGGATGATGGCGAAGCCTTTGGTGAGACTCTTGAAGCTGGGCATGGACAGCTGCTCCACTGGAGTGTATGTGCTCCCCGTGCACAAGGCCCGCCAGGCTCGCGGCTAGATGTGCGGCGCGCAGGGCGGTAATCGGTGTGGATGGTTGCTGCAGCGGGGCATCTACCCCCAGGTGTATATAAAGCCAAAAACGGTGCGGCGACGGTGAGGCTGGTTCCCCAGAGCCCGTCGGGAGCCGGGTGCTGGTTCCCCGGAAGGTTCAGGTGGTGGTTCCCCCGAGGGAGCCGGGAACAAACCAATGAACAAACCAACACCAACCCAGGCGCCAGCGCGGCACGGCTAGGGGAGGTGTGTTTTTTGGGGAGAGGAAGACACAAGTCTCAATGACAGCTGCTACCAGAGGCTCGCGGGTGCTGGCGGCTCGCAGGTGCTACCGGCTGGCGGCTGGCGGGTGCTGCTGCTACCGGCTGACGAACGCTGCGAGTGGCGCGGGTGAGATTTTGTCCGATCAGACAAATTTTAAGGGTGGCAGCACAGCTCTGGTGCAACGTATACAACTGCGATGACATTCGTAGTCTCGGTCACGGTTACCGCAAAGCAGCAACAGGCACACCCTGCCGCGTACCGGTCACGGGCCAACCCCTGCTGGCGCAGCTGGCCATTCGTCGGTTACGGGCTGTGACACCCTGCGCGAACTTGAAACGAACCCAACTCAATTGCACCGCATAATCGCTTTCACTGTGATGCCATGCCGCGTGAAAGTGAGCCGCGTGTGCGCGGAGGAACACCCATGTATCCCACCCGCCACCGCCAACTTGATCACTCGCCTGCACCTGCCACACGCACCATGTTTTGAACCGCCTGCGGGACCGGGCTTTCTTCTCGGCGGACCAGGTGCGCCCGCATACCTACCACAACCTTCCCGGAAGCTCCACCCGCAGCAGAAGAAACGTGTCGAAGCGTTGTCCAGTACGTCCAGTCAGGCTATTGGAGCGGCCTGGACCACGCGGCCAGGTGCCCGTTGTACCGTCACCACGGGGGCTGACTGGAACGAACTGGACGCCAACTCCTTGCTGTTCGAATTCGAGTCCCACAGCAGCCGGCGGCGCAGTCCAGGCAGCACGAGATCTACCTGATGCTGATTGACCAGGTGCTGGACTGGCTCAGCCGTCAAGCGGACCCGGCGTGCTATACCAGGACCGGCAAGCTTAACCACAGGCCGTGCCGTGAGACGCCACGTGACGTGTGGGGCCGCCTCGTAGACCCCTGTCCGCCCAGTGCTCTGGCGTATGTACACGCCCGAGCGTGTCGGTGCACGTTAGGCCTGTAGCCGCGGGGGCTAATCCTGTCGGGGGTGATCAGGATAGTGTCCCAAGGCCGTACCCCCCTCATCTCTCCCGAAGTGCCATCCCGGGAGCCGCCGCAGCCAGTCATAAAATTTTGTCGATCGGACAAAAATTGAAGTGGCGTTCGCCAGCCCTGTTCCTGGAGTACCCCAGTCCCGCTAGAGATGGCAGTGGCCGCAGGTGAAAGCCCGACGGCACTATGGCCCTCGTTCCGCACGAAACCTAACTTACCGGCTACCCGCCACGGGCAGGTTCTATGCCGTCCACGGTGAGCCCGTTGGAGATCCCGGGCTGGTAGCCTACGCGGCCAACTGTACAAAAGGATTGGGCAATTCAAACCACGCTTGAACCCCGTTCGCTTCTGTGCGGCCCATGAAGCATAATTCGGTTTCACTGACGACCAATTTCTCCCGCATCCACACATAATAACAAATACGTGTTGTATCATCCGGAATCATCCGCCTAAACTACCAGCCGCAGAGTCAAATTAGCGTCGTCATTTGGGATACAGGGCCATCGGTGTCTTCGTGTGATGCAGGTAACGTCTTGTCTAAACAGAAAGGGAAAAGCGAAATATGCAAAAGTATCTTTACGATGCCGTCATACTTCGTGATATTGGTATTTTTCATGAACAAGCAATAGTTGCACATACGGGCTTGAGGGCTGAGCGACTTTGCGCGGCGGCAACTTCATAGCCCGGCTTGTAATTGTTTCGGCCGACGGCACGGTGGTCACCGTTGGCAGGAGCGTGATCAGCGACACCGAGTATGGGCCCGCCAATCAGGCGTATCGTTGGACGAGGGCACCGGTATGGTGGGGCTGCCCGCCTTGTACACCTCGCCGCAGTCCCGACTGCGGGCAGTGCTTGCGACTTCCGGCGACGGATCGGTCGTGGTGGGGAATGGCAACTCAGGGTTCTTCTTTCTTGCCTCTCGTTGGGAAAAGGATAATCCGCCAAGCAGCCTAGGAACGCTGGGGGCGATATTGTCGAAAGTATTGCCTACGGTATCAGCGCGGATGGCTCGGTTGTTGTCGGCCAATCTGTGTCAAGTGTCTACATTGACAATATTCATCAGGCTTTTCGTTGGGTAGCAGGCGGTCGAATGCGGGGGTCTGGGTTTTTTTGGAGGAAGATTATTACGCCGTCTTCCCCTACAGCAAAGCATCGGGTGTATCGGCGGACGGGTCTGTGATCGTCGGGCAAAGCAGTTCCGCAAACGGGACCGAGGGCGTTCCGCTGGACCCAAGAGACCGGTATGGTCAGCCTGAATGATACGCCCGGCAAAGTCTTCGCCATTGACGCCCGAGCTGCATCGGCGGATGGCTCGGTCATCGTCGGCGAAGGGGTTTCGCTGGGACGCTCAGTCAGGTGCCACGAGCCTAGGCAACCTGCCCAGCTTTCCGGCTCCACAGCACTTGCACTTGCGGTCTCCGCGGACGGTTCGGTCATCGTAGGCGAAGGTAAGTCAAGCATGGGGCCGCATGCGTTCTATTGGGACCACGTCCGGCTTACGCTACCTGAGCGATCTCCTGCTCCTCGATCCGACCGTCGATCTGACCGGTTGGACCTTGTTGAGTGCAACCGGTATATCAGCCGACGGCAAAACAATCGTCGGTTACGGGCGTAATCCCGGCGGCTACACCGAAGGTTTCATCATCACGCTACCAGAGCCGAGTACATTTATTCTGCTAGGACTTGGCGCATCAATCCAGATCCGGCGAACTCGGTTTGCTTACCAGATTTCACATTAAAACAAGTGGCCGCACATGGTGTAATTTGTAATCGTCAGGGCGCCCATTCCAGTTGCGGGTCCCAGCCGATCGTCTTGAACGCTTCGCGCAGTATCCGCTCGGCCTGCTCGCGTGCTTGGTTCAGTAGTATTGCGTCCTGCCCCGCGGCCTCGACGACCGCCTGGGCCTGCTGCATCCCCCGGTTCACCACCCGCCGGCCGGGCTCGTCAGATATGTAAAGCCACCACAGGCCGTGGCGGTCGAGGCTGTAGACACGGGTACGTTCGTGGTTGAGCCGGGCGGCGTGGACGGTGGGCGGTGGCAGGACTAGCGGCGCGGTGCGGGCCTCGGGGTCGACGTCTTCAAACCTGGCCTGCTCCAGGTCTACCCCCAACTCAACTTCGCCATGCACCACAACCACGCATGAAATCGATCCTGTGTAGCCGGACAGCTCGGTGGTGATCACGGTTGACACGGGCACGCGCAGGGTGACCAGCTCCGCCAGCTCGGTGATCCGGCTCAACAGCACCTGCTCGGGGCGCGATATAGGTGACACTAGATGATCGCGGCGGCCCCCCGGATTCAAGCCCAGGAGGCCGCCCGCGAGCACGATCAGGGCGAGTACGGACAATAACAATTTCGTCATGGTTTCGCTCCGATGGGTTGTGCCGGGTCCGCCGTGGCGTAACGCACGTCGCACTGGGCGATCAGCATGGCCAGTACGATGAGCAAGATCAGCGCCGCGACGGGCGCGAAGGCTTTGTGTCTCTGCATGGAATGATTCCTGTTGGTGTGTGATAAAGATGGCCCCTAGGGCGCGCTAGGCGCCCCAGAAGCTCGTTGAGATAGAACCGGCCCTACAGACGCCCCTCAAGCCGCGAGGCCGCAGGCGCCGTCCAGCAGGCCGTGCAGCGCCTGGGTGCGCCGAGGCAATGCATCGAGGTTCCGGCCTTTGATCGCTTCGGTCACGGCCATCAGCAGGCGAAAGGCGCTGGGGCCGTGTTCGCGGAACGCGTCGTGGCTGGGCTCGTCGTACTCCTTGACCGCCACCGGCAGCCGGGTAGGCCGGCAGCACATTCATCCGCATCGCCTCAATCAGCAGGTGAGTGCGCATCGCGGCGTTCGGCTGCGTGCTCTTGTACGCAATCAGGCGCTCTTCCTGCTGACGCCGCAGGTCGCCCAGCTGGCCGACCGCGCGGTTGACCAGTTCGGGCAGGTCGCGCTGGATGTAGACGGTGTGCCGGCGGGCCAGGACAACCTCGCCGGAGAAGCACAGGTTGTCGCAGACCATGGTCCCGCTGCCCATGACCAGCCCGGCCGGGAACGACTGATCGTGGCTGTTGCGCACTCGCCGACGACCAGCGCGTGGCCGTTGACGGGGTGGCCGTTACGCAGTTCGAGCAGCCCGAAATAGCGTTGGCCGTCGCGGGTCAACGCGTGTGCGTGGTTGACCACGTGCAGGCCGCTGCGTTCGAGCGTGTCTTCCACGAGGCCCAGCAGCCGCCCGTGGGGATTGGCTGCCAGGTGCGGGTGGCATCGGGGGTGGGCTGGCGGCGACCGCATCTCGGTCGACCGCCGCGGCCCCGCAATGCAAAACGAGGTTGAGCATGGGGTGCTCCTTTCTTTTTAGATATTGGCTGGCTGTGTATTCTTCCCGGAGGCTATTCCGGGGGGGGATTAGCGGTAGTAGTGGCTGCGGTCGTCGTCGTCTTCATCGACGTAGGGCTCGCGCGCGGGGCCGTAGATCCGGCCGATGACGCGCTTGCGCTTCTTCAGGCCCTGCACGCCGCTGGCTAATAGCGACAGGCCGGCGCAGACCGCGACGACACCCAGCAGGAAGACCAGCACCGCCAGCAGGCTGGGCACCGCGGCGTAGAACATCTGGAGCTGAGTGGAGGCGGGCACGTGGGTGGCCGCGTGGATCAGGCCGTAGACCGCCAGGGCCAGGCCAATGACGAGGTTGATCAGGGGGTACGCGAACTGGATCATGGATCGACTCCTTATATAGATAGGGTGGTAAAAGACGAGATCACGCCGGTTTTGCTGCGGCGGAGCGGGGACGGCTTCCCGTTTATGCGCTTGGCTGTTTGCTCATCGCTTCGGCCTCGGCAACCAGCCGGCGCACGGTCTCGTAGAACCTCAGGCCGTTGACCGGTTGCAGCGGCATGAACACACCGACGCCGCGGACCTTGCCCTCGTCGTGGGCGGGACACACCGCGACGGGCTTTTTGACAAAACCCCCGTTCAAGGTGCCGCCGGCGGTGGTTTTGTCGGGATGGGTTTTGTCAAGATCAGTGATGAACAAGGTTAGCTTGGACGTGCCCAGCGCGTCGGCGAGCTTGTTCAGCAGGGTTACGTCTACACCAAGCTGGATGGGAGGCTTGCTGACACGAGGACTGAACTTGGGCAACACCTCGGTGATCTTCGGATAGCCGTCTTTCGGGGTGAACACATCCGGCGCCGTCTTACCGTCCGATGATTGCCACCGGCCGTTGAGCATCCACCACCGTGGGCTCGGTATTCCTGCGGCTGGGCAGGACTTCGGCGGGCACCAGCCAGGGTGAACTCATTGTGCCGACCGTGACCAAACACACCACCTGATGGCCGTCGGCCGCCTGCAGCACGACCGTGTTCGGCTTGCGGGTAGGCAAGGCTCGGACCGCCGACAGCTTGTAGCGCCCGTCCTTGCCGGCGGGCGCGTGCCAGCAGGGTGCGAACGCCGAAGTAGTGCGGCCCCCAGGAACCCCCGGAAGGCCCGTAAGATCCGGGGTTTCCCGGGGTTCGCTTCGTCGTCTTCGTAAACGCATCAGGACCTCCAGGCAAGGATGCTGGTGTTGGATGAATCAGCCACGCCTCGTCCTGATCGGGTTCTAGGCAGGCCAGCGAGGCGGCTCGATGGCGGCGTCTTCGTGGTCTTCACGGATGGCCCGCCGGACGTTGTCGCCGAGGATGGTCAAGTCATGCCGGTCGAGTTGGGATACGGGAACGATGGTCATGCGGGACTCCTTCAGGGTGAGGGGAGAATGCGCGCAGCGACAGCCGAGCGCGGAATCGGAAATGGATTACGTATGTGGGTTCAGGCCGTGACCGACAGCTCGCTGCTGAGCAGGTTCAGCTGCAGGTCCTGGTCGGTGGGGTGGTGCCTGAGCCAGCGGGTGAACTGCTGGACCATCAGCCCGGCGGCGATGTTGGCGGTGTAGATGGTGCCACGCGAGGTGCACGAACCCCGGAAGGCGGACGCGGCATGAAAGAGCGTGGTGGGGTAGTGGTGCCTGCCGGGTTCACCGGCGACGGTCAGGATGCGGATCGTTTCGCCGGCCATGCGTCCGTCGCAGAAGAACGCCACGCGGTCGCGCACCGCTTCCCATATCAGCCGGCGGGTGTCGATCGAATCCACGCAGCAGAAGACGACGTTGCCGATGTCCTGTTGCGAACGCCGGAAGCGGTCCTCGACTTGGGTGATGGCGACGTCCGGGTGGATCAGCCGGCACAGGTCCGTAGTCGCGGCACTTTGGACCGGCCCAGGTCACCGAGCAGGTAGCCCTGCGGCGCGAGGTTCACCGCCTCGACGGTGTCGAAGTCGACCAACTGAGGTGACGGCACGCCCATCGCGACCAATTGCAGCGCCCACCTGCCGGCCGATGGCGCCGACGCCGATGACGGTGCAGTCGGTCTTGGCTAAGGCCTCCGGGGGCACCAACTCACGCTGGCGCAGGTCGCGGTCGGGTGGCCAGGGTGTTGTGAGTGTGGGCATAAAGGTTCCTTGTAATTGGACATGGAATAGCACGCCGCGGCGTATGTGCCCGGCGTGAGGTGGTTCTTCTGTTATCTCAGGAGACGACATGGCCGCGGGGGCATGCGGCACACCATGGACAGAATGCACTACTGCGGGCCTTGATTCCCGTCCGCCGCCGGATAGCATGTTGGTCCAACAAAACCCCCGGAAGCGTCCCCCCTGTCTTGTTCTTGGCGGGGCGTTGTCTTCTTAGTAGAGTGTGCCGCACCACTAAACCCATTGACTTGGCTGGACGATGAAGAGGATGCCGGGGATTGCTCGGAATGTACCGGACTTCTGGTTACTTTGCTAGTCAGGGTTAATGTGCCACCACAGCCACTCGCCACGATTCCGTGACTGCGGCGTGTCTACATTCATCCCGGGCGTAAGAACCTGTTACACGCAATTCATATCAGCGGCGACGCAGGCGATGACACCTGACTCCAATCTCTTCACGGATGATAGTCACAAGAAACCTGTTCCTACCCTGTGCATAACCCCTGAAACGCCTCGTAGAGTGCGGTGGCGGGTTAGATCACTTGGATTGGAGTCTACACCGCCGTAACTATTGACATGCCGAACAACACAATCCTCGGGCAACGGACCATTGCCTCTTCGTGAGGTAGCTGCGACGATGCGGGAGTACTTATGTTAATAGGTTCCCGTTTGCTCAAGCAGCACATCCGAATTTTCTGCGATCAGACATCCCGCTTATAAATATCACTTCGATTGATAAGTTATTTCTCCACCGGCACGACGATGCCGCCATGATCAGGTTCTGACAGAAAAGGAAGATCAAAACGTCGGGACCGCCGCGATCACGATGCTCGCGTTGACCACGTAGAGGTCCGCCTGGCTCTGCAACTGGAACAGCCAGACCATCAGCGTCCACATCTTCTGGTCGGGGATAATTACCAACGCCATCAGGAACTCGCTGTATGCCGCCGTAAACGCCTGCAACGCGAGCACGGCGAGGATCGGCTTGGACAGGCTCATGGTGATGACCCAGAACTTGGTCCACTCCCCCGCCGTCGATCTCGGCCGCCTCGTAAAGCTCCTTCGGCAAAGAATCAAAAAACCCCTTGAGTAGGAAAATGCCAAACCCATTCGCCGCGCCCCGGCAGGATCAACGCCCAGAACGTGTTAAGCAGGCTGACATCCACGGCATCGTCGCCGAAGAGTTTGGGGAGTAAGTAAAAACCCACACCCAGCCCGATCACCCCGGCCGTGATCCCCTTGAACGCCGCCCCGCCCGGAGCCAACCTATGGATAACCCACGCGCTAAAAGCCCGACAACCAGCTGCCATACCCAACCCGATCGCGGGGAACTGCTTGAGCAGCAGGAACGACGGGATCATCGTCACCTCGGGCGGGAACGCCATCGTACACATGCAAAACAGCAGGATCTTGTACGCGCCCGGCGGTTTGTATCGGCTCAAGCGCATAACGCCGCCAGCGGGTTGATCGTCAGCGTGACCAGGATCATCAGCCCGCAGTAGATGACGGTGTTGCGCACTCCCGTTGCCGTGCATCAGGATGTAGTCGAGCACCTTGATGTAGTTGCGTTTGACGAATTCCCAGCGGAGTGCGGCTCTTGCGCGACTGAAATCAACATAGTCCACAGCCGCTAGGCAACGCCCTGTGCCCGACCGCGGCGGTATCGCTGCCACCGCTTTCTGCCAGATAGTCCTCATAACCCTGCCTCGGCCCGTAAACCGATAATGCTTCGAGCGGACAGAGGTAGGTCTCCCCGTCTTCCGACGTGCCGGAGATGAACTCGGCGTAGGCGTAGTACACGCCCGGCTCCCCCCGCACGATCTTAAGCAGCGGCACCCCGTCGAAGCCGGCGTAATGAGTACCCCAACGCCGGTTCAATTCCGCGATATCGCCGTCAAAACGCTGGTATAGAAATCGCTGGAATAACGCTATATATCCCGGGTCGATGCGTATGAAACGCACGTTCAATTCGTGCCGGACAAACACCTCCCAGTCCGCCCGCTCAAGCGGCTCGGCCGGGGGTGTTCGCTTCAAAAGTACTTCATGGTAATCACCGTAGGCGGTGCCAAAGTGCCATGGTTGTACGCCTCGATACTCGCCCAGCGCGCCCGCAGATAACTGTGCCAGAACGCACCGTCGAGGTTCACGACGACACGGTCCCCCGCCGGGACCTCACGCTTCAACTCACGCAGCATCCGGTAGCCCGCGGTGTCCGGGTAGGTGTAGTGGCGCACATCCAGCGGGGTCTGTGGCGCGGTGACCTGCGACCAGCTCTTGTAACGCAGCCCCGCCGCGTCGGAGAAGGCGGTGACGTCATCGTCATAACGTCTTTGTGCGAGCTTGAGGTAATCACGTTCGTTATACCCCAGCCCCATGTGGCCCATCCGGTACCAGTGGTCCGGCCAATCGGCGGTCGCCAGGTAGTCCCGGAAGTGCTCGGCCCGCCTTGCATCATCCGGTTCGAACTCCGGCATATGCAGCTTGCGCCAGTTATCGACCGGCTGATGCAACGCCTTCTCCGCCTCGGGGATTGTGCCGTACTTCGACTCGATGTATTTCTGCCAAAGCGCCGTATCGTCATACAGGTAACGCGGCACGACGTTGTTGTTGGCGTAGTCCGTATCGCTCTTGACCGACCCGGAGAGCATGAGCAGCATGGGGTACACCATGCTCAGCCCGCCGAGGATCAGCAGCGTGTAGATCACGAAGATAACGGCGCGCACGCCCGTGCTGCGTCTGCCTATGGTGCTGATGACAGGCATGTCACGCACCCCCCGCGGTACGGAACTCGACGTTGCTCAGGCGCTTAAGCTGGAGCACGGTGAACCCGATGAGCATAGCCCCGATGACCCACGCCATCGCCGCCCCCACGCCAAACTTCAGGTAGCCGAAGGTCGTGAAGAACAGTTTCAGCCCGACGACCTCGGTCGCGCCGCCCAGCCCGCTGTAAGGCCCGCCCCCGGTCATCGCCAGGATGAACCCGCCCGACCCGCGGATCGCGCCGATCATGGCGCCGATGAAGTTGATCATCACCAGGACCTTGATCGTCGGGATCGCCACGTGCGTGACCTTGTGCCGGATGCCCGCGCCGTCGATGTCTGCCGCCTCGTAGATCTCTTCGGGGATAGTCTTAAGCGCCGCCAGGTAGATCAGGCAGCCGGGGCCCATGCCCGCCCAGACTGTGGGCAGCAGGCAGAAGAACAGCGCCCAGTTGGGGTTCTGCAACCAGTCCTCGCGAAACAAGCCCATCTCCACGCCCGGCAACAGGTTCACCAGCCGGACCACGCCGTTTAAGAGATCATTGATCATCCCGTCCGGCGCGTAAAAACCCTTCCACATAATAATCACCACCAGCCCGGTCAGGACGGCCGGCAGGTAAAACACCGTGCGGAACAGCAGCTTCCCCCGGGGGACCTCGCTGAGCAGGAACGCCAGAACAATCGGCGCACAGAAGCCAAAGACCATGAACATCAGCGCGTACAACACCGTCACCCAGACCGAGTACCAGAACTCACCACTGAAGAGCACCGCCGAGAAATTGCCCGCGCCGATCCACTCGCTCTGCCCGATCACGCTGTAATCCTGGAAAGCGATCGCGGTGCCGCGCGCCATCGGCCAGTACATCCACATCGCGATCAGCAGCAGCGCGGGCGACGCCAAGAGGTAGGCCTTCCAGCTTTCATTGCGGCGTCTGCCCAAGGTCCGATCCGTGTGTTTGGGCGTGAACGCCTTGAGCACGATGCGCAACACCCACAGGAACAGCACCAGCACACCGATGATGACGCCCCACGACACGGCGTTGCGCTGCCGGGCCACCTCCGGGGGCAGGTTGCCGAGCATGCGGATGTTGATCTTCTCGGTCGCGCTTTCGAGGATACCGCTGATGATGCGTACCGCTTCGGGCTTGTCGCCGGCGTTTATGCTGATCGCCGCGCGGATCTGCCGCCGCGGTCGTTCCATATCTCATCTAATGGTTTGGCCATCTCGTCGTAGACGTACTGGCAGTTTTTCCTGTAGGGCTTCGGCACGCCCTCGGCCGAGGCGATCTCGTAGGTCCTTTCAAGCTCGGGCGAGATGCGGCGGATCACGCTGTCGTACCGGCCGTCCTCGTTGTATCGCCCGTTAACCGCCGGGGCATGAACGGGCCAAGCCCCGCCGACCAGCTTCTCCACACGGACCCGCCGGGCTTCCGCGCCGGGTCGCGAACATGATGTAATCCCAGGCGGCGTCCCGGCGTGCGGTGTCGTCCTTCAGCCCGGAGAAGATCCCAAGTAGCCGGGAGTTGAACTCGCTTCGGCTTAAACCCGACGGGCCTTGGGCACCGGGCCGAAGCCGATCGTCTGGTCCCAGTGCCGTCGAGGAAACGGTAATCAAGCGAAGCGAAGCCCATCGCGTAATCGACCGCCTCGCCGTTCTGTGAGCTGGACGCACGCACCACGCCGTAGCAAAGCAGCTTGCTATCGCGCTCCACTTTCTCGTGCCGCATCCGTGCCCACAGATACGCAGCCTCGACCGCTTCATCCGAATCAAACACACACAGACCCACCGCCTTGGCCACACCGGCAAACTTTTCCCGGTAACGTTTAACCTCCCCCGGCCCGACCTGATGCACCACGTTCCCGCCCGCGGAATACAGCAGGTTGGAAAACGCCAGCCGCGTTGTTGGCATCTATATAGAACCCGTAACGGTTCTCACGCGGGTCCGTCGAAGCTTGCCCACGCCAGCATCTCGTCCCAGTCGGCGGGCGGCCGCATCTGACGCCGTCGCTTCGGTGTTCGGCGAACAGCGGGCGGTTGAAATACATGCCCATCACCAGCGGGCCCGCCGGGAAAGCATAGATGTGACGCCCGCCCTCCCGGCCGACCCGCCGGATCACCCGCCAGCACTGCCGCGGCACACGGTCAGCGATGTCGGGCCAGCCCGGGCCTTGCTTGAGTAAATCCACGAACGGGGTCGTTGCTCATCCAGCGCGGCCGCCTCGTCATCGATCTCGACGCCGGCCATCGCTTCGACATAGTTGTCCAAGGGGTAGAGCAGGCCCATCCCGATATACGCCTGCGACTGGCGGAAAATTGACGTACAACACATCAGCGATCCTGCCGGCGATCTGCATGAAGGGCACCATGTCGCGGGTCCGCGACCGGCTGGGATCGTCAGGCCCTCCGTGCTGACAGGGCTGGATTAAGGGGTACCGCTCACGGAACGCATCATCGATCTGCCGCTCCGCCCGGCGACCGGGCCCGTGCCGTAGTAAGCCGGCGACCGCCAGGCCCGCAGGTCGATCAGCCTGAGGATGGCCCGCCCCCGGCCTTCGGTCGCGGAGGCCTGCGCAGCCAAAAGCTGTACAAACAAACACAGCACCGCCGCATCGAATACCTGTGCCAACCGTACGACGTGATCCATCCTGACAAACGGCATGTGCTCCGGTCACCTCCCGCTACACGGTCACACTGATGCTGTACATCAACGCACGCGGCAGGTGGAACGGGTCCTGACTGCAACGCGACGGTGTCCGTGATCGGTTCGCCGCGGCGGTCAAGCTTTTGCGTCCACTCACCGACTCCCCGGGACGGGTAATGGCTGAAGCAGTAGTCGTGTATGCGTTCGTGCCAGTCAAGGCACCACGGCTCGCCGGTCAGTTCGTACGCCAGCAGCGTCGCGTACAGCGCCTCGGTCTGCGGCCACCAGAGCTTTGTGTCGGCGAAGTCCCACCTGACCTCCGGGCTACCCTCAATGTCGACCGCCAGCAGCAGCCCGCCATGCTTCGTCCCAGCCCAGTTCCAGGTGCCTTCGGATCAGGCGGCATGCCTGCTCGATCAGGACGTCATCCCCCAGGCCCCGCGCGATGTGCAGTTGGAACCACATCGACTCGATGACGTGGCCGGGGACGACGGCGGTGCCCAGCGGGGAAGCGATCTCATCGCATCCGCGCCGATCCGCTCGGCGACCGCGTCACGGCCCGGCCGGTAGAACATCGTCATCACCTGCGAGCTGAAATCCCTGGCTGCCGCCTCGTAACGTTCGTGTTTCAGTTGCCGTGACAACTCCCAGAATGCCAGCGACATCATCATCGGGATGCCGTGCACACGTGCGCCTTTGGGGACGGGATACGGGAAATGCGGGATACGGTCGTGCGGCTGTTTGAGCCGCTCAAGCAGCGAGTCGGCGGTGCGCCCCGCGAGGACCATAGGCTCGTGATGGCCGGTCGCCCTTGCGTACTCAACCAGGCCGTAGATCGCAAAGGCGTCGACGTAAATACTTTCACACGCCGCGACCACTTCGCCGTCATGGCTTACACACAACCGCCAGGCTTGTTCCTCCGTGTCCGGTAGCCACGCTTAACTGAAAAATCGTAGATGTGCTTGGCACAGTCCAGCCAGCGGTGGTCGCGGCCGAAATGATTATAAACATGGCCTGAACACCCACACACGCGCCACTGGCTCCAGAACCATTTGTCCCGCTGGTCACACGGCCGTCATCGTTGATACAAGTGCTGGGATCCCGCCGTCGTGGTCGATCGCGTGGGAGGTCCAGAACGGCAGGACCGAGCCGAACAGATGTTCCCGGTAAACGCTGACAAGGCATTGAGTTTTACCATGGCGACGGACTCTGACGCGGGGTAAGGGCCTGCGGTATCCCGGGTGGTCGACGGGAAGACTTCGGTATCAGCGGTGATCACAAGGGTCCTGTCGGATCGCTTGCGTTGTCACCACACGCGGTTGCCATGGGATGTTTACCGGCCGTACATCGACGACGGGTCAGGGATGCGGTTGCACCATCCACCGCCGAGCCGCAACCGCTGTGTTGGCCGCCGACCCGTTACGCAGGAACATGATGTCACCCCCGCCCACGATCAGCCGGTACCCCATCCCGACGTTGACGGTCAGCATCTCAGCGCACCGCTACCACGCCGCTGTGCTTGCCTGCACGGCTTCGCGGCTGCGGCGACGTCACGCATCGCGTCGCATAACCACGGCGTTTTCCAGCACCGAGGTCGACAGGTCCAGCCCCATCCGCAGTTTCATATCGTCCGGGCCGAAGAACAAAAACATCGATGCCTTCAACCGCCGCGATCTCGTCGACCCGCTTAAGCGATTCCGGTGTTTCGATCTGGGCTACCACCAGCAGGTCACGGTCTTTGTAGTAGCCCCGACCGTGACGGTCGATCACACGCCGGCCAATGCAAAGCGCGCCGCCCGGTCGGTGGAACCGCAGCGCATCGACCGCCGCCGCGCATCGTCCGGGCCGTATCGATCATCGGGACCATCACCGCGTCCGGGTCCATGTCCGCGACCTGGACATCGCGTCCGCTTGTGCCTTCCCGGCACGCGCACCATCGTGCAGGCCCGTCAGCTCGGCCGCACGGATCGCGTTAAGGGTCGACGCGTAATCGTGCTGGCCGTGCTGCATGTCGATCCAGCTAAAGTCCCAGCCGCCGCCCATGCCCTCGATGATCCCGGCGGCCGGGTACATGTGTCCGAGCCCACAGGACACGGCCCGGGCGTTGAGTTTATCTCGTAGCGTTTCACTCATCACGCTTCACAGCTTCCGTTAAGGAGCCGACCTGATCGCGGATGACGTCCCAGCCCAGGTCAAACTCAAAGTCCATCGCCTCTCGGATCATCAACCCGTCATAGCCCAGTCGCCTACTCCCGTCGAACGCCGTCGGGATCTCGCGGTCGGCCCGGTCCTTGTGCAGCGTCAGGAAAGACCAGACAGAAAACGCACGCGACTCCGGCGTGCCGAACACCTCGTCGAGATACTCACAGGGCGGTCGTCCCGGTTCCCCGGGCATGTAAGGCAACTGATTGCCGGGCCAGCCCGCGTACTCCCACATGTTCACCTGGTGCCCGACACACAGGTCGACGTTTCCCCAGCCCGTCCACGTCCGCCAATCGTTCTGCACACGCCAAGAGCAACGCGGCCCGCCGCACTTCGCGGGCAGGTAAACCTGCCACGGCCCCATGTCCATGCCCACGATCAAGCGCCGCCCCCGCTCGCCCTGCATCACGGCAAGCTCACGCAGCAGCGCGGTCCAATACGTGCCGTAATGCCGGTAATAATCATCGATATTAAAATCGTCTTTATGGACGTCGATACCGGTCTTGTTGTAGTACTCGATCACCGCCGGCTCTTCAAACCCGAAGAAATCGTCCGGGACATCGAGCGGGTAGCTGTACCACGCGTGGCTGCCCGAGTAGACGATCACGTCGGCGAAATCACGCTCGAATATCTCTCGGTAATAATCCAGCAACCACTGCCGGTTCTCTTCGTAGGCAAGCGAGGGCACGGCCAGGCGCTGTCGGCCGTCGCGTGAAACGATGCACCGCTCGGGGTGCTTTTCGATAATGGAATCCGGCACACCGGGCCAGTACTGATCGAGCGGGCAGATATAGATATTCAGCTTAAGCCCGGCCTCTTTCGCGGCCTCGCACGCCACCGCCAGCGGGTCGCCCACTTCCTGATACGTCTGCCTGAAAATTTCGGCAACGCGCACGCGCTCCTGTTCCGCGACCGATGACACGGGCACACGGGAGAAGTCCGCAAATTCCACGCACCGGCCCGGCTCATACTTTTTAAACACCGGCCTTGTGCGCGTCGGGACCCAAGACATCCCAGCGCCCTCAACACGGAAACTGAGGCTGGTTACGCCCGCGGCCTTAGCATCGTCACACAGCCGGCGCATCTGCGTCCGGCCATAGACGCCGCCGTGTCGCCAGACCTGGTCGTAGTAATCCCAGTGGATCGATAGCGGCAGGTCGCGGTTCATTGGTAATCCAGGTCCGGCGCGGGCCGGCGGGTCAGTTCAAAAACACCCGACGAATCCGGCTCGATCACGATCGTGGGCAGCTCCTGCTTCTTCGTGTCGTTGACGGTCTGCATCGCGTCCCCGGATTCCACGCCTTCGACACGCAGGCCGTCCGACCCCGTGAATTTGCTTACGTTAAACGCGTGCGGGTAGCCGTAGTTCGTCCCGAGAATCTGCATCCGGATCGGTTCCGTGCCGATGTTGGCGACCAGCAGGTAGTACCTGCCGTCGTACGCCAGCACGCGCGACAGCGGGGGCAGCCCCTTGCCGCCGGGCGTCTTGGTCGACAGGCGGACCTCATCACTCACACGACCGTCGCAGAGGATCGGCGAGAGCTTGTTCAGTTCAGCGACCACCCTGCCGATCTTCTCCCACTGTCCGGCCTCGGTCGCCGGGTCAAGCTTGCCGAAGTGGCTCACCGTCGGGTGGCTGAACAGGATGTAACCCTTGGCGCCGGCGATCAGGCCCAGGTACGCCTGGTTGCGGTAATTCGCCTCCGTCATCGGCGGGACGTCGTCCCACTTCTTCCACATGCACCCGCCCTGCGCCATCAGCCAGACCGGCTTGCCGTCCATTACTTTCACAGCATGTGAGACCATCTCATAGGTGTAAATCTCCGGCTGCACACGGTCACCCGGCCTGTACGGGTAGACATCCACCATCAGCACGTCGGTCGCGTTGCGGAAGACGTGGTACCAGACCTTCTCTGCCGAGATCATCGAAGTGATGTGCGCCGGGCTGCGTGACTTGACCAGTTCGTGCATGAACTCCAGCGGTTCGATGTAGCTGGCCTTGGGCTCTTCGGACAGGTACCAGCCGATCACGTTGGGCAGGTCGTCCCAGCGTTCCAGGCTCTCGATGATCGTCCGGCCGCTCTGGTTCTTGTAGCGGTAGGCGTGGCGGAAGCCCGCGTCCTCGTGCTTGTTCAGGTCGACATCGGCGTTGTTGGCGTGAAAGGTCGCCCAGATGTAGTGCGGTGCCAGGACATACAGGCCCGCATCTTTGGCAGCTTTAAAGAATGTATCGTTCGCATCCCCGCCGGTGGTGACCATGTTAAAACCCAGGTCCGCCATCGCGCGCAGTGTTCGCCGTTCAGTGTCGCGGTGTAGATGGCGATCGGGAAGACCGGCTTTCCGTCTACCAGCAGCGTACCATCACCACGGATTGATGCGCGGTTGGGCGGGTTATCCCCCGCGTCCACACCGAGTGTGACGGCAAACAAGCAGGCAAAAGACGATCGGACACAAGACACGGCGTGTCATATGTGTTCTCCAGAATGGTTCGGGGTAGATTGTATCGTGAGCGGATCAGTTGCCGGGGATGAGCGTGATTCTTCCGAATACCGCCCTTTGCCGCGGAGTTCCTTGACCCGCGTGGCGTGCCCGTCGGCGAAAGCCATCACGGAGCTGGGGTCTTCGTAGTAGTCTTCGTGGTAGTTGCCGCTGCCCTGCAGGCCGTTGCCCCAGCCTGTGACGGCCGGGCCGCCGCCGGACATCGGCTTCCAGTTCACGTCGATCATCGCGTACTCCCCGAAGATCACGAACCGGGTGGTAGCCTGGATATTGTCCGCGTTATTATCGATATTCGGGTTGCCGTTGAAGGCACCCGACCAACGCTTGGGGATCCCGACCACGTTGTACATATAGCTGCTGCCTAACACCGTCCACATACTCGGCTGGATCGCTGAGTAAGGAGACACGGAGCCGCCCGTTGTCCAGCGGGCAGTGGAACACCCGCGGTTGTCGTTTACGTAGGCGTTCAACGGCCGGGTATCGTTGGGCACGCCCTGCCGGGGTTCCCCGCCGTGGCTCCACTCACGCAGCTCCGTGGGTGCGCCCTGGAACTCGTAAAAAGATCATGTTGCTGTCGTTGAGGTAAGACACCCCGGCGATCCCGATCTGCCGCATGTTGCTCCGGCAGACCGTGGTCTGGGCCGACTTCCGGGCCGCGCCCGCGGCGGCGGGGAGCAGGATGCCGACGAGCAACGCGATGATCGAGATCACAACGAGCAGCTCGATCAGCGTGAAGCCGTCGGATCCGTCTTTCGCATAGATCGCATCACGCGTGATCCGTTCGTAGGTGATGATCGTTTCAAAGTGTCGCCCGTATCTCAGAGTAGCCAGGTATTCATGTCAGACGCAACCGGTACACCGCGTGGGTCACGCACGGCGGCCGGACCGGCCACGCGTAACGCCGACCCCGCCAGCGTGAGCAAGCGCCAGGCTGCCCGGCTCAGGCACCGCGCCGCCTTGCGTCGGCGGCGTGCCGGCGTTCCAGTTGCCCAATACGATGTTCCAGGTCCGCGATCCCCACGAAGCCGTCACCCGACGGGTCGGCCAGTGGATCGCCAGGGGCACGTTCTGTTCCACGCGCCAGCACGATGTTCAGGTCCGCGATCCCTACGAAACCGTCACCGTTCAGGTCGCCAGCCAAGGCCTGGAGGATTTTGTAAATATGGATGCTAAGCGGGTCGAAGACGTCGCTGAACACCAGCGAGCCCGGGCCGATCAGGCCTGGCGTGATCGTCCGGCTCGCCGACCACTTCGACCAGCGTGCCGGCGGCGAACGTGCCGGCGATCGTGAACTCGACCGCCTGCCCACGAGCTGGTTCCCGGCCGCCATGATGTAGACAGCGTCGTCGGCTTTCAGGTGATGTAGGTCACATCATTGATACCGTCACCCGGCGTGCTGGAGTCCGCGTCGCTGGTGACGCTCGGCGCGAGGTGCGTCCGAGGTGATCGCCGGGATGAGCGTGACCAGTTCGTCCGTCACCGAATAGATCAGCGCGTCGCGCTCCGCAGGCGTCATGTGCTGGTAGGCGAAGAACATCGCGCCCTTGACCCCGACCGTGATCGGCGCCCAGGTGAGGTACCGCTGTTGGTCGGCGGTCGGCAGGGCGAAACCGGGGTGTCGAACGCCTGGTTGACCCACACCGGCGCCCGCCGGGGCCCAACGCGCTGACCAGGTCCTGCACGCCCGCCCCACCGCCTGACGCATCTTCCCGGGCGTGTCCCAGCCCACAGCGGTCCGCACCGGGTAGTAGTCGGCGGAGGCGACATCCACCTGCGTGACATAGTCGCCGTAGAAAGCCGTGTTCTCACCGCCGAAGACCGCGCTGACCGGCGCGTCAGTGTCCAGCGCCTTCATCGTGCCGCTCATCGCGCGGAAGTTCGCGATCGGGACCTCGGACGGGCCGCCCGGATCGGAAGGCTCTTCGCCGATGTGCCAGCTCGCCAACGCGGCGTGCCCGTTGACCAAGGCGACCATCTGGCGCAGGTTTTCGTGTTCATTCACCGTGTCCGTGGTCAGGTTCTTCCGCAGGTTCACCTCGACCCCGATGCCGCGCAGCGCGGCCTGGTCCATGAAATTAATCGCGGCGGCCTGTGTCGAGCCGGGGTCCTGCGAAATGAGCCTGCCGAGCAGACCGTCGCCCATGTCCGCGTGACGCACGGTGTTGAACCCGTGGGCCTGCATCTCGTCGAGCATGTCCGTGGTGTAGGTCGGGTCCGTGAAGTAGGCACTGACGTACCACCCGAGCTGGAACTCCGGCTGGGGCGCGAGCACGCGCGGCACGTTGTTCCCCGGGTCGTTACCCGGCGCGGTGAAGTCGGCCTGCGTGGTATCCCACTTGATCGAATCGATGATGGCGAGCCCCGCGTTGTCGCTGCCGACCCGCCCGAAGTAGACGCGGTTGCCCCCGAAGTCCTGCGTCTGCGTGAACGTCGCGCTGACGAAGGGCGTCGCGATATCGTCGACAAATACCTGCACGTTCGAGCCCAGCCGGGCGACACGGATCGTGTGGAAGTTCCCGTCGTTAAACGTGAATGGCTGAGCGCCACCGATGACCCCCGCGCCCTCCCCCGCGAGCGCGAACTCACCCGACTGCACCCGCAGCTCCAGCTGCCCGCCGCCGGGCTCACGCAGCAGGATACCGATCGATCGCTGGCCGGCGGTGTTGGCAAGCCCCGTGCGGAACCGCGCGTCCATCGTCCAGCCGGTCGCGCTGTTCAGGCCGGCGTTGTCGTGGATCCAAAGCCCGTCCCCGCCGCCCATCTGGATCGTCGTGTACCCGCCCGACACGTGCTCGATGAACTCGTCGCCGAGCCCGAGCATCCAATCCGCGCTGATGGCGGTCGGTGTTTCCGTATCGAAAGGGTCGTAATTCGTCTGCGCCCACGCGGGCGCGACGGTGGCGAGACAGGTCAGGGTGACGGCGGCGTGCTTGAGCATCCTGTTACTCCGTAAGAATTGCCGTACGCCCGCAGTACACACACGGGCAGGCTGAATAATCGTTCTTGATCCAATCCGCGGGCCGGGCGTTAACCCGGGCCGCGGTGTTTCGTTCTCACGCCGCGTCTTCACGCACGGCGACGCAGCATCATCAAGCCACCCAGCGTCAACAGGCCCAGCGACGCCGGCTCGGGGACCGGCGCCGAGAAGTTGGCGGTGTCCTGGTCAAAAGCAATCCAATCCACCTCGCCGGACCCGACGATCGCGCCGCCCAGGTCGCCGAAGAGGATCCGCTCGGCATACCGGCGGTATTGGTGGTGAAAGACCCGGTCAGCACCGCAACAGGGTTGGCATCCGCGTAAACCGAGAAGAGGTTATTCAGCCCCGGGTGAACCGGTAGGTGTGCAGGCCGTCTCCGGCGACGTTGCCGCTGGCCCGGATCCCCTTACCCTCCTCACGGATCTCCATATAGTGGCTCCCTCCGCTCTCACGCAGCCGCACCTTCGATCAGGCTGCCGGTATCGTTGGGGTCATCGATCAGGACCTCGAAAAAGAACGAGGTCGAAGGGGTCACGCGATCGGGTCGATGCGGAAGTCCAGCGTGTACCCGTTACCGTCGAGCACGTCGCCCGCAGGCCGGCCGTAACCGTCGCTGGCGATACTGAACGTTGCGATCTCGCCGGACACCGAAGAAATCGGCTGGCCGCCGCTGAGCCCGTCAAGGCGTCGCGACCACGGTCGGCAACTCGCCGTTGACCGGATCGTACACATGATCATATGTACCAAACCGGGCAGCGTCCCCGCCGAGGGCGGCGGACGGAACGGATCCCGATTATGGCTAACAGGACCCAATACTTCATTTGTTGGCTCACGTCTTTCTCCCTTTCCGAATGGTTCGATTGTCAGACCGGACCATAACACGTGTCCCCTAGTAGAAATCAATATATTACACGAGTAAGTAAGTGTCAGCCCTGCTCGGCTTACGCGGAATTAATTTTGCCCGTAAATAGGCCAATTACGCCTAATCCACTGCCCAGGCTGACGTTTAGGGTGCCACACCCGGCTTAGAAACCGGCCAAAAAGACTTGACAAAACTTACTCATGTAAGTATACTCTAGCTATGCCGAACGTCACGATGAGCGATGTCGCCAATCAACTCGGGGTTTCCCGGGCGTCAGTCTCCTACGCAGCCCAACGGACTCGCCCAGCAAGCGCGGCGGCAAGCCCGCAACTGGAAAAACGTATCCTCCACGCCGCCCAGGAGTTAGGGTATCAGCCGTCCCGGCTGGCAAGAGCCTGGTCCGCCGGCGGTCCAGCGCAATCGGCCTGATCCTGCCCGACATGGGCGCCAGCCACAACCCGGCGTGACCGAAACACTGGAAGCCGCGGCCCGCGTAGCGGCTGCCAGGTCCTGCTTTCTCACCACAGCAACGATCTGAACCGCTTCCGCGAAACCATCCAGGCGATGCTGGGCTGGCAGGTGGACGGGCTGGTGATCGTCCCGCTTACAGGTAAGGACCAACCACAGGTCTTAAAAGAGATCGAGAAACTGCCCGTGCCCTGCACCATCGTCGAACGCGACATCGGCACGGGCCGCAGCCACGTCATCACCTGCGACGCCGAAGCCGCGATCCGCATGTCGGTCGAACACCTGCTGGGCCTCGGCCACAAACGCATCGGACTGATCGACGGCGCCAGGGAACTGCTCGAATCACAGGTACGCGAAGACTCTTACCGGGCCACGCTCCGCCGCGCGGCATCGAATTCGACCCGTCGCTGCTGTTCGCGGCGAGCCTGGACGATCCGCCGCAACAGGACGAGGCGATGATCAGCCAACTGCTGGATATGGCGGCGCGTCCCTCGGCCGTGATCGTCGTCAGCGGCACACGCGCGATCGCCCTCTACCGCGCGTGCCAGCAACGCGGGCTGAAGATCCCGCAAGGACCTTTCCGTGGTGACGGTGACCGGCATGGTCTTTGACGACTTCAGCAAGATGCAGTTCACCAGCGCCCGATTGACCTACGGCGAAGTGGGTAAGGCCGCCTTCCAATTAACGCAAACGACATCGACAACGGCCGAACACCCCCGCCGCATCCTGACCTCGCCGCAATGGATCGACGGGCAGAGCACCGCAGCGTTCCGGGACCCGTCATGAAGTCCACCGTCACAACATCAACCGGCATCGGCCCAGTACACGTTGCCGCACCCGGATTGCGGGCACGCTACCTCGGCCCGCTGATCGCCAACACGTCCGTGCCCGGCGAACGCAAGAGCGACGGCGTTATCCGCACCCGGCGGGGGCACGGCTCCGCGTCGCTCAAGAAGACCGCTGGGTCATCTTCTTCGCGACGCTCAATCCACCGGGTCCGACTGCAACCGCAGCATCCTTTACCAGCTCCGCGCCGACGCGCCGGACGGCCCGATCCTCCGCGAAAGCGTGATCGACCGGGGCATCGATGACTGGGACCCGTTTGATCGCGGCGACCGCTACGTCAAACTGCGGGATGCCGATCGCGTTCGGCGTGCCCATGAGCGCGGCACCACGGCCGGCCCATGCCCAACGCCAGCGTGTTTGTCGTCAAAGTGGTACCGCTGGGCCCACCTGCGGCAAGGCGACCGAATCCTCCACCCGTCACACAACCGCGACATCTGGCCCGACGGCCTCGCCACCAAGCAACGCACCCTGCGCATCGAGTGGATGCAGTTCCGGTTCAACCCGCAAAGCGACGACATCGAGCCGTTGACCAAACCCCGCGAGCTGCGGCAGCGGGAGCTACGAATCAGGCGACGCCTACCCTTATCGGCCCGGACCTGCACATGAACCACGCCATGAAGGCGCCCCGTCCCCGAGCGGCCCGACTGCATGGACTGGAGTGGCACTGCGATACGTTTACTTCCTACGCCCTTGGCTACATCGACCACGGCGAAGTTGCACCGGTGCGGCTGGCTTCGACACCGCGTCCAGGCTGTACGTCTGGGCCGACACGGGGCCACGCACCCGGCTGCCCGTCGGATTGTCGGGGAAGCAAGCGTTAACAGATCGACAGCCATTACATCATCAGCCTCCGCTGCTTCGAATACGAAAGGCCGCAGCAGCGACCACTGGATCAAGACCGACAACCTGTTCAGCCCCTGGGAGCGATCCGGTTTACAGTAACGCCCCCTCCGTGCCGCGCATCTCGTTCCAGATTGCGGTGACGGCGTTGCGCTGTTCAACAACCCGCTTCACGCCACGGACATCCAAGCCAACAGCGAAGCAAGCCGCGCAACACTGTGCTGCTGGGATGTCACGACCCCGGCACACTGCAACTAAACCGCCCGCGCGTACTACTTGACAGCCGAACGATGGGCTGGGGATTCAAAGACCCCGTCGTGGACATGGCAAAAACTCTGCCCGCCGCAGGGTCGCAGACAGCTTTTGCTCTTCCGCGCTATCGACCGGTCACACACCGCCAACATGCAAACCAAGCCCATCACCAGCCCCGAAGCGTTCGCCCTGGCGTCATCCACGCGATCGAGCTGACGCTCCCCAAACCCGCACCGGACGAATGGGCCTTCGGCCCCGCCGGTAAACCGCTAATCAACGCAATCAGAAGCCGGACCACACCGATGACACCCGCCCCACCGTCTGCGCCGCGGCCGATCGCCGTCCACTTAGACCTCAAGGGCCTGCCCCCCTCGGACGACCGCCTCCTCGAATTACTCAACTTCTTCCGGCACGCCGGCTACAACGCCGTGCTCGTCAGTGGGAAGACGCGTTCCCCTGGACGGTCGACAAACGCTTCCAAAGCCCCACCGCCTACACACCCGACACCGTGCGCCGCTTCGTCGACCGCGCCGCGGAACTTAAACTTGAACTGATCCCGCTGGTGCAATGCCTGGGCCACATGGAAACCCCGCTTAGCATCCCCGACTACGCGCAGCTGCGCGAAAACGCCCGACATGTGTGACTGCCTGAACCCCCTCGCCGACGGCGCACGCGAACTGATCCGCACCATGGTCGATGATGTGATCGCCCTCATGCCCGGCGTCCGCCACCTGCACTTAGGCGGCGACGAGGCGTGGGCCTTCGCAACACACCCCGACACGAAAGCCACGCGCACAAAAGCACGGCGAGCCGCCTGCAACACGTCGAGCCGCTGCTGGACCACTTAATCGGCAATGACATCCAACCGCTGCTCTGGCGACATGATGATCGACTGGACCGACGATGAGCTGCGTTCCCTCGGCCAAAAGGCGCAGCTTTGGTCATGGGGCTACGAAGGGCATCCGGACCACGTTGACCACACGCACACGCTACTTCCAGCGTTTTTGCGAGCTGGGCCTGCCCCTGTGGGCGGCCGGCTCATTCAAGGGCCGACGGTATGAGCTCCGATCTTGCCCATGATACAAGCGCGACTCAACGCCCGCGCTGGATGGACTTGGACCGGCGGTTTCCAATTCCACGGCCTGATCGCCACCGGCTGGTCCAGTACGCCACCCACAGCGTAAGGTCGAGCCGATCGACGGCGCGCTCGACGCCCTGCTCCGCGTCGGCCACATCTTTAATGGCAACGATCGACACACCGATACGGAACAGGCCCTGCAACAAGCCGGCGAGTTTGAAACGTGGCAACGTTGTTCCGGCGCGTGAAGTCACTGGCCGTGGCGTAGCAAAGCGTGGTCGGACATCAGGGTACACAAAGAAAATGACGCGTTATCAAGCATGGCTCAGGCGTTGCGACTCGCGGATCAGAATCATTCCTCTGGATTGGATAGAACAGGACCTTTTGCAATTGGACACCGCGTCCAATGCTATACGCACAACACTGCAAGGCCTGGTGAATAAACGTTGGATCGACGAATACCTATATACAAGAATTCAGCCACTGAGAGATAACTATATGAAAGGTTAAAGCATTGCTAATGCGTGCGCGGAGCCCATCGATTGAACACGAGGCGTCTGGATAATCCAGTTAATCCTCCTCAACCAACATGATTGTCATCACCGCCTCGCCTTGGTCGCCGGGGCCGCAGATGGCCTTGAGCATGACAGCCTGCTGCTTGCCGCGGCGTCGATGAAGATCACGTCATAGAGCAGCCGGTCCGCCGGCGGACTGCTTGCGGATGGCGACGTAGAGCATCCACAATAGATCATGCGCCCGACCACGTTCCGACTGGCCGATCTTCTGCGTGTCGCCCGGCGGCACGATGTGCTGGTTCCACACCGCCGCGGTGCACGCCACCGGGATCGTGAAGCCTGTTTCACGGCCCACGCCTTTGAGGTCGACCAGCACGCCATCCTCGATGGCCTGCGCGCGGCTTTGTAGCTGTAGATGATGGGGATGCCTTCAAAGGGGTTGTTGTTCGACGCGATCATGCAACCTCCTCTCCCCGGAAGCTTCGTCTCACCCCGGAATCCTCGCCGGCGACGTGGTCACCCAGCAGGGCCGACGGGTCTTCGCCATCATCCACGCCGAACTCGTCCATCAACAGTTCGATCCGCCCGTGTTCGTCCATGACGTCCAGCAGCGCATCGGCAGTCGGTGTCGAACGCTTCACCGGGGTACCCGAGGATGCACCAGGCCCTCCGCCGAGAGGTCAGCACCGAACATACCAGGCTCCACGGGGTCCATCTCGGGCTGTACGTTCAGCTCGTATTCATCGCGCCCAGCCTTCATGGTCCGATCCGGCGAACCGTTCGCTGTAGTCGACCTCCACCGGCAACTCGACCTGCCCGCCCGGCCCGGTGTTGAAACGCAGCCGGCAGTACGTCTGCCCGCCCCGGGCCAGGATGAACATCACCGCCCAGTCGCAGCCCCGGAACACCGCTCAAACGTCTGCTCGTCGGTGCCGCTGAGATGGCCGCAATCCCCCGGATGGGTGTGCAGCCAGACCTGGCGAACTGCTCCGGCCTGCGGCCGGGTCCACCTGCGCTTTACTCAAGTAATCACACAGATCGGTCATCAAAGACCACGCGCTGACCGGCGAGGTAATCTGCTTCACCGTCACGAAGTCGTCGATGATCAGCAGCTCCCCAGGATCGCTCGCCACACCGAACGCCGATCTCCGTGTCCCCGCGTGGCAGAAGTACAAAAGCTTCGCCAGGCATAGGGGCTGAACCGCAAGGCCGGGTTCTCAGGCCGCCGCTTCAGGGCGGCGCACTTCAGGGCCGGCTTCCTCGTGAGTATCTGGGTTGTGGATCGTCTTCAAGCTCGTTCTCCTTGTCGTTGATGCAGGGGCGGGCACAGGCCGTCGCCAGGGCGATCGACGCAGCAGGCTCGCCGCATGTCTCGCAGGCCTTCATGCACCCCTTGCGGTGGTATTCTTCGCAGTGTTCGCATTTACACAGGCAGCCGAAGCAGGCGCCCGTCGTCGCAGTGATGGCACGACCCGACGCAACCGCTGCGGTATTCGCGGTCGCATAATTCGCAAGGTGTAGCGGTCGTCCTCGTGGACACATTCGCCGCAGTCTCGTGGCACGTCACGCCCTCCCAGGCTCCCAGCGGGACGTAGGGCGAGTCCGGGTTGTAGGTCTGAAGCAGCCCCGGACGATGGGGAAGAAGATCTGCCAGCCGTGTCCATCAGGGCGGGACAGTCTTATAGCTCGCCTCACCGGTGCATAGCCGCTCGTCGCTGACGTGCGGGTGGGCGACGTGCCGGTTGCCCGCCGCCCGGGAGTGGGGGTCAAGGCAGCGACCGGAACGGATGCTGGCCAGCGCCCGGTGCATGCGAAGCGGCCCAACCCCGGTAGGTCAGCTCGATCGAGAACAGGCCGGGTGTGGATGTCCTCAGGCGGACGGGTTCGGTGCGGACAGTCAGCACCTGCTCATCAAACTGCCAGCACCCGGTACCGAGCTCTTCTTCGATCTGGCCGAGTTCACCGACGAGCTGGGGCGGTGTCGGCACCGGCCGGTAGACGTGATGCCGGGGCGGCAGTGCGTCAAGCTCGCGGCTTGCAGGTCATCCGAGAGCCGGTCGATCCAGCGCAGCAGCCTCAACGCGACGCCGTGGTAATTGTGGCGGCAGGCCCGTCGCAACAGAAGTCCGGCGTGAGCCAGATTGATCAGCAGGTAGTTCAGGTCGCCGAAGTGATCCGCCTGCCGGCACACACGGTCGTTCGCCGCGTGCAGCAGGTGATCGCCGCCGAGCAGGGCCGCCTTGCACGAGTCGCGGGCGTGTTGGGTGTTCACGGTGGGGTCTCCTTCAATGAGCAAGCCCGGCGCCCGAACGATGTGTTCGAGCGCCGGGGCTGTGGGAGTGGTCGGTCAATAGTTCGGCCCTGCGCCGCGCGCCCGCCCCTTCGATCTTGGTCGGGGTGATGGACACGCGGTCGCCCTCCTCCAGCACCTGGTCACGCCCGACCGGCTGGCGGTTGACGCGGATCAGGTAGTCGCACGGGCCGCAGCCAGGCATGCGGCACGTGAAGAACTTCTCGACGGTGGTGTTGGCCTCGACCTCGACGTGGTCCGCGAAGCCGGCGCCGGTGTTGTTGATGTAGAGGATTCGCATGGGGGGTCTCCTGTTGGGAGTGAAGGATGGTAAGTGCATGATTTATGCTGTTGGGCGGTGGGCGTGCGCGGTACTGATGTATGGCGAGGCTCCTAAATAAAAAAGCTCCGCCGGGGATCGACGCTGATCCGGGGCGGGAGAAGCAGCTTGGTGGGTGAGGGCTAAGAGAGTCCTCCAGGTAATAGTGACACTTATGCGCTCAAAATGTAGGTGGTAAGGATTTACGCCGGGTTTGAATCCAGCTGGACACGGCCGGACCAGACCGACGGAATGTTATATTGTTGGCCATGTGCGGACGCTTCACCCAACGGGCCAAGAAAATAGATGTCGCCACGCTGTTCGATGTCGAGTACCTCGGCCCGTTCATCGCGCCGCGGTACAACGTGGCCCCGACGCAGCCGGCGCTGGTCGTGCGGATTGATCTGCAGGCCATACGTGAGGTCCTGCCGATGCGGCACCAGGGCTGGTCCCGCACTGGGCCAAGGATATCGCCATCGGCAACAAGATGATCAACGCCCGCAGCGAGACCGCGCACGAGAAGCCGTCCTTCAAAAACGCCCTGCGCCCGTCGGCAGTGCCTGATCCCAGTCAACGAGTTTTACAGTGGGGGCTGCAGGGCACCAAGCAGCCCTACGCGATCTCGATGGCCGACGAAGCACTATTTGCTTTGGCGGGCCTGTGAGAACACTGGCAGGATGACCAGGGCAACGAACTGGAAACCTTCACGATCCTGACCACGTCGGCAGACGAGTTGATCGGTGAACTGCACGACCGCATGCCCGTCATCATCGACCGGGAGAACTTCCCCGTGTGGCTGGACCACTCCACCGAAGATACCGACGCTGCCCGCGAGCTGTGCCTTGCGGCCGTACCCGAGCGAGGATGATGATGCACCGGCCGGTCAGCCGGTACGTCAACAACGCCCGCCACGAAGGCCCGTTGTGCCTCGAATCGCCGGCGTGACTACAGCGTGCGAGAGCTCTTCGGCGGCGCAGGTGTATCTGCGTGTAGCTGATGCGTGTCGGCGCGGTGTCCTGTGCCCCGGGTATGGCCCCGAAGTAGATGGTGTGCCGGCCGTACTTCAAGGTCGATCCGGTCCATCGCGGCGGCCAGCGACGCCAGGTATCGCGGTTCATCAGACAGCGACAGCGTCGCGGAGGAGGTCAGGGGGACCAACCCTTCCAGTTGCGGCGACCTGTATCGGCGTGCCGGTAAGGCTGTCCGCCCACCCAGACATTACGTAGGGTGCGGATCATCGTCAGCGTGTCGCCATGCCAAGCGGTGCCCGGCGTTTCCAGCCGGGCGGCATCCATGTAGCCGATCTGGTGGTCATATGGCTGGCGACGTACTCAATGCGGCGCATCGTGCGGCGGCCTTGTGGATCATGCGGGCCATCACCGCGTGCCCCGGCGTCGGTGCGGCACTCCGGGGGCAACACGTGCGAGTGACCGACCGTGCGCCGTTGAGTGGGGCGGTACGGCAGGTCGTAGGCGTTGAGCTGGTGCCACCAGATGCTGCCAAGCACCTTAGCTTTCCCAGATGTCTGATAAGCTGCTCCTGCGACAGCCGGCAGAGCTGGGCGACGGTGTGCACGCCGTGGCGCTGAAGCCGTACGGACATCCCGTCGGCGATCCCCGGCAGGTCGGTCAGCTTCAGCGTGCAGATCTTCTCCGGCATCTGCTCGGGCAGGATCATCACCATGCCGTCGGGCTTTTGCAGGTCGGTGGCGACCTTGGCAAGCCAGGGGTTGGGCAGGATGCCGATGGAGCAGCGGACGTACTCGCCGACCTTGTCGCGGATCGCCGCCTTGACCGCGTGGGCGACACGGGCCGCCCCTTCGGGTTCACGCTCCACGCCGAGTAGTTTTCCATACATTTCATCGATGGGCAGACGTAATCAATATGCAGGCACGACTCAGCCGCCTCGATGATCTGGTGGTGCACCTCGGCCGTACCGCTCCGGCCGGGCCAGCGTGAACTTGATGCCCGGGCATAAACGTTTGGCATCAAGTACCCCCGTCCCGGTCTTAATGCCGAAAGCCTTGGCTTTCGTAACTGGCGGCGATGCAGCGGGTTGTAGTGACCATCTGGGCACGACCCCGACCGGCCGACCGCGCAGCCGGGGCTGGTCCTGCTGCTCGACGGAGGCGAAGTAGGAATTCGTAGTCGGGGAACAGGTATCGCAGGGGCCCGATTACCTAACGCCTATGCCAAGCAATTGGACGGGTCAAGGGGTGGCTTGCAGCCTCAGGTCTTTTGGACCATGTTTAGCCCTCTGACACAACCGCAACTGAATCAACCTGTTTGTTGATCACCGCCGGGACACCAACATCGCCGTCAGGGAAGCGTAATCATCTGGCTCGTAGGTCTCGTCCCCGGCTCCGGCGTCAACCAACGCCCGAAACACCGGTGCCTGGTAGCTCAGCAACTGGTGGTTCTCGAACTGTTCATCGAAGATATCACGCGACGTCGTAACCCGCGCGTCCATGCCGTCGAGCCCGGCAGGCGGACACGTCCCGCGGGTCCAGCGGTTCACACTCGACGCCTACGGGCAGCAGCTCGACACGCCGCACCAGGGCATCGATCTGATCCATCGTTACCGGAGAACCCGGCATGTCCGGGTAGCGTCAGGTCGGTGTCGCTGACTTCATCGATATCTACAAACCCTCCGCGTCCGCCGTGGTGATCTGCGTACCGAGGTCATGGACCACCTGCGCCTGCGCCCGCTCACGGTCTTCCCGCTTGCCCAGGGCCGTCTGTTCGAAGGTCTTAGGAAGCCGAGCCAGGATCGGTTGCAGCTTGCCGACGAGGCCCTGGAACAGATCGATCCGGTCGCTAAGCGCGAAGTACACGTCCGCCTCGACGGTGCCCGCGTAGGCCAGGTTGATCACGCGCACGGTCGGGTGCTTCTGTCCGATGCGGTCAATACGTCCTATCCGCTGCTCTACCTTCATCGGGTTCCAAGGCAGGTCGTAGTTGACCAGCACGCCGCAGGACTGCAGGTTCAGGCCTTCGCCGGCCGCGTCGGTGCAGACCAGCAGCTTGATCTGCCCATGCAGCAACGCCCGCTTGATATGCTCCTTGCTGCGCGGCGTCCATGCCCCACCAAGGTCTCGTGTCTCACCCCCACGGCCACTATAGGTACCGATCGACAGGTCCATACGTTCCGCGAGGAATTCCTTGAGGAAGTCCAGAGTCGCCGTGTACTGGGTGAAAATGATGGCCGAGTCGTAGCCATCCTTAAACGCGCTGCGCAACTCCTGCTCCAGCCTCAGAGCCTTCGAATCGGTCCCGAGTTTGGCGATCGCTCCAAGCAGCTTCTGGATTTCACCCTCTTCCTCGGCGACCAGGGCCTGTTTCTCCAGGTCCGCCGCCTCGTCCGCTGAAACCTGCTCGTCGGCGGTTTCGTCCACCGGCAAGTCCTCCTCGGCCGTGGTGCCGAACACGGCCTTCGCGTTCTTGTTGTCATGCAGGGCCGCCAGGCGATCCGTCAGCGTCCGCCGCAGGGCGTGGAAGCTGCTGGCCAGTCGGCGGCGGTAGATAGTCATGACGAAACCCACGGCCCCCCGCGCGTCCGGGCCGGCCTTCTGGTAGGTGTCGCTGATGTAGTTCTCGACCTGTACGTAGACGGCCCGCTCCTTTTCCGACAGCTCAACCGGGATATCCAGCGGTTCACGCTTGGCGATCGGTGAAGTCAACAGCCCCTTCTCGTGGTAACGGCGCAGCAGCGACCGAGTCGATCGGGACATACGGTGTGTTACAGGGCTGGCCGCCTTGAGTAGCTGCAGGGCCATCTTGCGCTGCTGGGTGTTCAGCCGTTTGAGGCTGATCTCCGAATCGGTATCACGCAACGCGTTGAGCACCTTGTTTTGCTGCAGGCGGGTGGTCACACCTACGGCTTCACCGATATGCTTGATCATGTCCGCGGACGTCGGGCCGTACGCAGCCTCGGTCACACGGAACATCCGGGCCAGGTTAAACAGCTTGCGCGCGTCCGGGTTCTCGTTGAGCTGCCCCGAAGTAATCCAGGAATCGGTCCCCGTTCCAGTCCTCCGGTAGGCCGAGCACGTTCAGCAGGTCCCACAACTCGATGGGGTGTACCTGCATCGGCGTCGCCGTCAACATCAACAACGACGTCGCCTTCGCCTGAATCTTCAGCATCAGCTTCAGCAGGTGGTTCGGTCCCGCTCCTGCGCCGTGCTGCCGCGCCGCCGCGCGCGTGGTGAGCTTCGTCCAGCACCAACAGATCCCAGCCCTCCGCAGTTTCCAGGTCTTTCTGCCGGTCCTTGCAGCGCATCAGGTGGCTGCTGGCGATCACCAGCGGCTGCTGTAGCCACTCGGTCCTGTCTACCTTTTGCTCCAGGTCTGTGACCCGCCCGTGGTGTTCGGGCCAGATCAGCTTGCCGTTGTCGTAGATCGGGATCAGCAGGTTAAACTTCTCGTACAACTCCGCCTGCCACTGCCGCATCACACCCGCCGGCGTCAGGATCAGCACCCGCTTGGCCAGCCCGCTGATCCACGCGTGCCGGATGATCAGGCCCGCCTCGATCGTTTTACCCAGGCCGACCTCGTCGGCGATCAGCAAGCGGAACGGCCAGTTGTCCAGCATCCGTTTGTATACACGCAGTTGGTGCGGCCAAGGGTCCACCACGCCGGTGGCGACCGTGACCATCGCCCCCGTCTGGCCGGGACGGCGCGTCACGCAGAAAAGCCCAGACCGCGCGGCGGCGGGCCTCCAACGCCTCGGCCGACTCTTCCCGGAGCCGGGACATCCACCTCGCCTCCATCGCCCACATCACCCTCCGGCACATCGGGGATCGGCGGCTTCATGTAGATGTCCTGTTGCGGCAGGAATTTCAGGAGTTCTTCTTTTACCGCATCGGGGACGTCCAAGACCCGGGCGCTCGCCTTGCCCGACCATAGCACCGGCGAACTCGCCCTCCGACCGCTTCACGCGTAATGCGTCCCGGTCCGACTCCCACGAGCAGTTCACGTCGAACGACTCGACGTTCAGTTCCCACCCGGCCGTGGTCTCGTTAATCGACCCGCGGTACACGAGCTGGTCGCCCGCCGCGTCCGTGATCAGGCCCATCTTCGCGTGGTACAGCCCGAGCCCGGGCGCATCCGGCCCTTGTCGTCTAAGGGGATCGCCACCTTCACGTCCAAATGCCCGTGCGCGATCATCCAGGTGAGATAGCCCAGGTTTTTGCGGGCGTCGGCGTGCTCGTTGTGCAGCGCCCATCTGATTAATCATGCACCGCTGCACCGCCTCGCGGACCTCGTAGCCCTTCTCGATCGCGTCAACCTCTTCCTGCCCGAGCGTGCAGCCCACCAGCAGCTGCATCTTCCCGCCAGCTTCGATCAACGCGTCAAGCCCGCGCGCGCCAACGCCAGCACGTCCAGCGAAAAATATCCTGTCGCCCCGCTGGTACAGCGATGCAGACTGCAACGCCGGCACGTAGAACATGCCGACTCAGGTCGCCGTCCTCGTGGCTGTACGTCACCTGCCAGTCGGTGTCGCGCAGCAATCGGGCCGTAGATGGTTTTTCCATAAGTCCCCGTGTGTTACGCCTCGGGCAGCGGACGCGTGTCGAACAACTGCCATGCCGGTGCCTTGGGCACGATCTGTCCGTGCATCAGCTTCCGTACCTGCTCCAGCGCCTCGGCGTCCTTCGCCGCGCCGCCGACCGGCCCCGCCATCTTGCTGATCATGCCGGGCACCGGCAGCACCTCCAGGGCGCAGGCCAGACCCGTCAGCCACTCGGACCGGTTCGTCAGCTCCGCACCCTCGATGATCCGCTTGGCCGCCTCCAGGTTCTTCTCACGCACCGCGAAAGCCACCTGGTGCAGGGCGTCCAGCACCAACTCCGCCCGGGCGCCGCCCATGGCGCCCTTCTTCGCGCGTGTGGTTGAATCCCAGAGAATGACGTCCGCGTTCTTCACCTCAAGCACCTTGCCGCGGAGTTTCTCGTCGAAACTCACGCCCACCACGCGGGCCAGCTTTAACGCCTCGTCCGCCGGGAACTGCGCCGCCTTGAACGCGTCCCAGGCCATGATGTACCACTCGGTCACCGGGTCCAGGTGCGCTTTGCGCTCCAGCTTGGTCAGGTGGTCGAACCGCCAGTCCTTCACCGCACGCCGCGCTGCCATTAGCGCGTCCTCGGGCCGCACCGCGTAGGGGTCGAACTCCTCGTCCTCGGCGAGCTTGAGCTGCGCCCCCTTCGCCGGCTCGGGCTTCTGGATCGGTCGGCCGCGTTTCATCGGCCAGTGCTCGCTGAATACCTCAAGCGCCGGACCGAAGCACGCCAGGTACAGGTCCACGCCCCCGATACCCACCTGCTGGAACGTCTCGACCCGCTCGCGCACCACCTTCTCGACCTTCGGCTCGATGTCCTCCCACCAGGTCGTCTCCGCGTCCGTGTCGCGCTCGGCAAGCGGCCGGCACACCAGGAAGATCGTGCTCTTGGCCGCGTTCTTGTCCTTGATGTGCATCGAGCCCTCGGCCTCGGTCTGGATCGGCCAACTGGCGCTGATGACGAAACCCGCATCCACCAACCCCTTCGCCAGCGCGTCCCACGCCCCCGACGCCTTGTGCGTGAACATCAGCGTCATGATCCCGTCCGGCTTAAGCACGCGCTTGGCTTCGGCGAAGATCGATGCCATCCGCTCCTGGTAGTCCCGGGCCGCGCGTTTTTTTACCCCGCCCGAGCCTTTGAGCTGCTTAAATTCCTTGAACTTCGCAGCATTGGCCACCGCCTCGCGGTCCTTGTCCGTCAAGTGAGCCGAGAACGGCTCGGGGAACAGCAGCCCCGCCGTGCGCTTCAGCCAGACGTAGAAGAAGTCCGCCAACTCGGCGTACATCACGTTGTCGTAATACGGCGGATCCATCACAACCGCGTCCACGCTGTGGTCGCCAAGGTGGTAAGCTGGTCGCCGGAGTCGCAGGTGATGGTTACAGGCGGCGGCGCTACCGCTCCACAGCGGTTTGCCGTCATGCCTAGCCAACTCGATCAATTCTTTGAGAGCTTTACCAACACCTCGTCACCCAGTCGTAGCCCAAGCCAGTAATGGCGGGCGCCATCTCAGCATGGCTCCCACGTAAAGGTTAGTCATGCCGGGCGAGTGCTCCGCCATCCGCTGCTTGCTAACCTCGAACCTGCTTAGATAGCTGTTGTAATCAGCGAATTTGTCATCATTATTGCGACATAAGTCAACGCCGCGGGCGTCAAGTTGTTGAGATTTCAGCACCGCCGCATTCCTCGACCAACTCATGGTAGACCTCGACGTTGCGCAGTGCCCCAGTAACTGCCGACTGAAAGATCTTGAACAGTTGTGACGCCATACAGAGCTGAACGGTCAGCGGGGCCGATGTAGTTCTTCATCCGGCACAATCCCTTGGGTTTCCCAGCTGGGCATCTTCCCGGCAAGTGGTTGCATTGACCCGTTCGCTGACATCATCCTCACGCCGGGGCACGGAAGCCGCGGGTCTTCTTGTATTTGGGCTGGCCGGTCTTGGTTTCGCTGACCTTCATATGCTCGGTGTAGATTTTCACGGCAAAGAGCTGCTCGCCCATACGTCCGGCCTTGGCCCTGGCCTGATGTAGTCGCTGTCGATCACGCGGTTGTGGTGTCGGCCGGGGAAAGGACACCGGGCCTGTCCGCCCTTGACCGTACCCCGGACTGAAGTTCGTCCTTCTTGACGATCTCGAAGTGCATGTACGGTCCGCCGTCGACCGCACCTAGCCATTTAGCTTCCGCAGCGTCGTACTCATCGTCAGCCGTCACTGGCACCAGCCTCACGCCCGTGCCGCTTTGTTCAATTTCCAGTTCGGCGACAAGGGATCACACCGCCGGTGTACGGACAAATGATCAAAGTGCGCTCCAAAGGTAGGCGTTGACTAGCGATTCAACCGGGCTCGGGTGGAAACAGGCCTTCAAACCGGCCTTCAGCGAGTTCTTGAAACCGCTTGAGCGGTTTAGCGTATCGTTTTGCAAGCTCTGTACCGTACTTGGCAGGAAACTCGACAGTGGCTTTCAACAAGAACCACGCGACAGGATTCAGGTCGTTCGCAATCGGATGGGCACCTAACCTGAGGGCTTCGAAGGGGATGCTGCCACCCCCAGCCGGGAACTACAACGATCGGCTGCTTCGCCGTTACCAGCTGACAGACTGTCAAACCACAGCGCATCTCGTTGGGCGTTGGCGTGTACTTAAACGCACGCTCGTAACCGTATGGGTTCGAACCTAAGTCCTGACGTTTACCCGTCACCGGATCGAGATGCGCGCGGCCTCAGCCATGCGCTGTTTGGCTCTCCACGGATCGCCATGAATGCCGAGCATGTGCATGAACTTGTCGCGATCTGCGTCGACGGCAGCAGCGACGCAAGGATGGCGGCTCGCGACGCGACCAGCGGCTGGCGGGCCCACCAGACGTGCAGGTAGTACAGCGGTAGCGCTGTCATCGACCGACGCTCCCGCATTACACCTCCTTCGCTGAGCTGCCGCGATCGGCATCCACTTCGATCAGCCGGCGTGAGCTGGCGGCGGTGCTGCTTTGGGTGTCTGCGTTTCCATGGTGGATGCCTCTTCATGCCGGCTCCCTGGTGTGAAACCCCCATTGTCCCCACCGGGGCCGGTGACGCAAGAGCTGACGGGATATTGACAGCAATACGCCCGCACCCAGCTACAGGATTTCCGATTTCCGGAGGTTTCAGTCCTGTCACTAGTCCTGCGACAGGGCTTTAAGGAGTTCGCGGTCGCTACTCTCCCGCAAGCTTTCCCTGCAATAGATTTCGAACATATGTAATACTCGATCCATACATCATGTTGCCGGTCATGAACCCGCGTCGAAACCAACGGGCCGCACAGTCGTTGGCCTCATCCGGTGTCATATCCTTTAGGCACCTACCCAAACGCTTCTTCAACCAGTTCCACCTGCTGGTCCTCGATCTCATCAACTGGTTTAAGGCTGGACTCACTGGAACCTCCGTCTGCTCGAAGGCCCAATCATCCCAAAAACTTAACGACCGAGCACTCACGGATGATGATTCAGCTGATCTATCCAAAGACCACGGTCGGTTCCGAAGAGACCACGGCCCCAGTACTCCCGGTCATCACATCCGTCAGCAGGAAGACCACTAGGTAATCGGTCACCTGACGGCCAACACCGAAGCCGCTGACCCAAGCGTTCGTGAAAATTCAAGCAGCAGACGATGATCGGTATCATCAGCAGTCAGCAGCTTCTCAAGAAGTGCATGCGACCATCGCGAGGTGAAACATCGCGTCACATCTTGGTCAAGACGCGGACGGATCGCGTCGCGGAACCGCCCAAAGAGCCTGCCCGTCAGTACACCTGGTGACTTGCCGCCAGATCGAGCATGCTGAGTGTCCCGACAGGCGGCGATCGCGTCGTTGTGCACCTGTTCTGCAGCGAACCGCTCGTAACGGAACAATCGTCGCGACGCCGATCCCCAACATGGCAAAAGTCTGATGGCTTAGGTCGTATAGCTCCCGGATAGCTTGATCTCCTCCGGCTGAGCAGATGGTTTTTCCCGATAGGTGCGGTGGAACGGCGTCCATCGCGTCGCAGTCGGGGTCGGGCTGGACGCCCTGCATTCGGGGCAGACCAACACCCAGACGACAGTGGTGATGTCCTGCGAACGGGATCTTGCGTCTCCGTCTGTTGTTCACGACGGAAGTCACGGTGTCGCTGCACGTCGGGCAATACGCCCTGGGATAGTGGGGCTTTTGCTCAGCTATTTAATTGTCCTCCTTGAGAAGTTATCTCTAAAGGACCAAATTACACCAGTCATTTGCTTCGACGGCTTGGTGGTCGCCGAAGCCCACTTTTACATACGCGTCCGGTCTTTAATTGGTACGCGAAATATACATATCTTGCCCATACCGGGGAGACAGTTGGTGTCCTGTTCGTCCTTTATGAAGCTGTTCAGCTTTGAGTTCATACTTCAATATGTCTTTGGCCTGATTCTCCGTTAAGTTCAAATCTTCCAGGTCTTTAAGCCAGCCATCCCGGTCGATGAACTTTACGTATTGGTGAAATAAGTCAGCAGGCTCTGGAACTTGCGCAGAACTCCCCGCTAATCTGGTATGGGATCGTAAGGGCTACTCCTGCCATAATACTATCATATGACAGTGTTTCTGTCAAGCGAAAGGCTGACTTTAAAATCTAATACCGCCCGTTTGATTTAGGGAGCGGTCAGTAACATCCGTAAAGCCGCCAGAACCCGCCGGGGCCGTTTTCGGTGTAAAGCCATTCCCATCCAGTAATTAGCTTCTTCGCGGGTCAGATGATCGATCGCGTCGGAGACGGTCTGGATGCGGTCGATGCTCCGCATGGGGGCCAGGGCCCGGAATTTCAGGGCCAGGTTGACGGCTTCCTCCTCGTCCATGGGCTTGCTGACCGTGTCCCCGGGCCTGATCCGCCCGGGGCTGACGCCGGCGGACTTAAGACGCTTGAAGATGGCGTTCTCGACCAGCCGAAGCGGCCGGCCCTTGAGGGTCGCGGTGCATTCGGGGTGGGACAGGCGCGGTGCCGCGGTGCTGGGCAGTTGCCAGATGGAAACCTCAAGGGCCCCCTTTTTGTCGCTGGCCAGGTGGACTTCGTATCGCGGGCGTCCGGAACTGTCGCCGGTTGCCGCGGGTTTGCGTTTGATAGATGCCTGGTTACGCATCGGCGTCTTCCTCCGGGGCGGCTTCGGCCTCAACGTAGGCTTCGCCGCTGCCGTATTTCGTCATCGCCTTGATAAAGTTGTCCGCCTCGCCGTTGCCGGTGGGCAGGGGGCTGTTGAAAGCCAGATGATAGCTTCCGCTGAATTCCGTATCGGTTGCGGTTTGGATCTGGGGTGTCAGGAAGGACTTGATGCTGTTAGCTTTTTGCATGCTGCCCTTGAAGGTCAGGCTGAACTCCTCGACGCCTTCCGCTTCGATCTGGACCTGCAGGCCGCACCGGGCCTTGGCCTGATTGTAGGTGGCGACGGCCTGGTGCACGTCCCACGTGGCTTTGGATTCGTACAGCCGGATGCGGACGGAGCTGAACCGCTTGACCTTGGCGCTGCGGGCTTTTTCGAACAGTTCGGTCAGGGCGAGCTTTAGTGGTCCGTTGGCGGAGATAGAAGACGCGCTGGGCGGGTCGATGACGGTGCCGGCACCACCGGATGAGCCACCGCCAATATCTGTGCTGCCCTTCGCCCCGGTCCCACCGGGGGTACTGCCGGAGTCGGGCTCTCCCCCGCCTTGCTGCGGTTTGGGTTTGCGTGGCCAGAGGCCGTGCTGCTTGGCGTTGGCGACGGTGTGGACAAAGGCGTTGTCGGTCAACTGGATCGTCGGCGTCGGGTCGCCCTTGCCCCAGACCTGATCGCCGACGCGGTAGATGAAGACCTCCTGCTCGATACCCTCGCGTATACAACGCAGCAGCGGCTCATCGCTGAGCAGGATGCTTAAGTTGGGTGATTTCCGGTACTCGTTACGCAGATCGAGGGTCGTGATTTCGCCCTTGATCTTCAGCGGTGTCTGGTCACGGATGAAGGCGGGAGCGTCCGGGGCATCGCCGACATCAAGGACTTTCTTATGATCACGCAGAGCGCTGCTGGATGTGCGCTGGCACTTGCCGGGTGCCGGCAGCGCCCGGCAGATCGATCACGGTGTGAGCCAACTTCGCCTCCTGGGCCGCCTCCCAGCGATGTTAGACGGGTAGAAGAGGTGGCGGTAGCACTGGGCGATGGCGACTGACACGATCGTGTCCGACTTGCGGTACTCCTCTTTGACCTGCTCCTGCTGGTAGTCGGCCAGGTCCCGGATTCGGTCGGCTTCCTGCAACCGCTGCAGGCCCAGACGACGTCGGACGTTCTGTTTGATCCTCTTGACTCGGTCCTGGTCGGCTACGACGAAGACGAAGTTGTTCTGGAGCTTACGGAGTTGGTTGTCAGAGCCCTTGCGTGTCGCCATGGTCACGATGTCTGACGGCAACCCGGTGGGCTCCGCCGACACGCTTGCAGCGTCGTAGTGCAATAGCACCAGATAGGGTCGGCCGTCCCCAATCTCATCAGGGATCTCATACGGGCCGGCCGGAAACCATGCTGGCTCGAACGGCTGCCCCTGACCGGCGAACAAATCGCGGATACGCTCCTGGAGTACGGCACGGATGTCCGCGCGGTCCACCTCGTCTGCCGCCTTGCGGATCAGCTGTGTGAGGTTGGGTTCGACCATGAAACGCAATACCGCGCCGGGCCGGTCATCCAGGTGCAAGGATTGCTCGACGAACAGCCGGCGGGCGGACTCAACGAAGGCGGGCTCGATCACGGGGGAGCACACGGAGTAGCGGAGACGGTCGTCGGCGATACCTTTGGCGGCTTCTCCGAAAGCGAGTGTGTGCATGAAGACCGTACGTGCCACGTAGCTGGCCACGGGGGGTTGCCCGGGGTACTCCTTGGCGTCGATCTCTTGGGCCGTCGCCGGGGATGCGCCCGGTACTGCGGCTACGTCCGCCTTCAGCGCCGGCGTGTAGGCCCCCTGATTAAGCCGTGTGGTGATCTCGTCCCGGATCGCTTCGACACCGGGGTCGATGTGGTGCGGGTGGATCGCCAGGGCGTCGCTGGGCTGCTTCTGCCAGAGGTCGTGGACCGTGCGGGCGAGCAGGCGAAGCATGCCGCGTGTCCGCTGGAAGTTGGCCAGGCTGCTGGTCTTTTCGGTCAGAACCGCCAACGTCTCGGGGTGCAGGGGGTAGCCCGCCTGAAACTGCTGCCAGGTCTCCTTCTGGCCGGCTTCGGAGCTAAGGGTTTCGGCGTTGCGTTTCCAAACGCCGCGGTAGGCCTCGACGATGTCCGTCGCGGCGTTGTCGTCGATGCGCTGGAACAGGCGTCGGCGCAGCACACTGGCTGTTTCGTCCTCTTCGGTGGGATTCAGCTGCGTGGACTTTCGGCCGGCGACACTCTCGGCCTCCTCGAACGCGGCCATGGCGATCTGCTGTTCTTCGCGGTACGCGTCCGTGGCTTTCTTGTCGTCGGACCTCACCGCCAACGTGAAGACCAGGCTGACCTGCGGCGTCGCCGACACGGCCTTGAGCAGGGCCTGCACGAAGGCTGCGAACTGGTCGGTCCGATCAGGGAAAGCCTTGGCGACCTTGCGCGGGCCAGACCGCGAACCTCATCGATCAGGATCAGCGTGGGCTCGCCGCCGAACAACTCGACGATGGTATCGGTTCCGGGTGCCACATGGTTTTTCATCGCTCTTGCACTGCTCAAACGGACGCCCGGCGAGACGGTGACCATCTCGCCCCAGAGACTGTGCTATGCGAGGCCGTCCTCCAGCTTTAATCCGTTGGCGGGGTCATTTCCCCGTCCAGCGCATACCCGATTCTCACGGGGGCCTTGGGAGGAATACGGATCTATGAATTCATCGACGTGCTCTACACCCCTTCATCCCGCGCACCGCGTGGACCAGGGCAATCAGGCCGTGTCTTACCGCCGAACTGTGTGTCCAGCCGGGGGACCGCGTCAGTTCGCCGCCGGTGCCCGCTATGCAGACGGTGTTCAGCCAGCGAGACCCCGCGTGGGACCGGTATTGCCTGAAGAAGAGCTTGGGATCGCCGTATTCAGGTGCAGCGGTGTAGTGGCGACCTTGAACAGGTCAGCGGCGAACTCGTCGCGGACCCGGCCTCTACTAACATCTTCACGCGGCTCACACAGCTCAAATATGGTTTTTGGCACGGGGCCCCCTTTGGGTCTTGACTGATAGGGCCGGAACTGCTCTTCGGTGAACAGGTTACTGTTAAAGGTCAAGTAAACCACCTCTGCCAGCCCCAGCACCAGCGATGCTGCTGAAAGATATGCCGTGGCAAATCCAGGATGAACGCGGTTATCGCTTGCGGGAAGATCCAGTCCCGAAAGGTGCCTGCACTCGCTCACCGTGGCCATTAGCCGGCTTGTTGTAGCAGTCTCTGGCATGCTGGCCATGACTTTACAGGTCCTTTAATATCAACCCGTCGCCCACCAGGTCCACGGCCGTGTCAATAAATCCGCTGGAACTCCGTGAGCATCGTCGGCTCGTGCTGTGAGATGTACCGCACGACGGCGGCCGTATTCAAAGCGTCCGCAGGTCACCGACGACCACCAAGTTCAGCATATTCTGCCCGTACTCCTCTTGGACTAACCTAAACTCCCGCTCCAGACTCTGCATCTCGCTACGCAGGCGGCTGAGGTCCTGCTGTTCGGGGTTTGCGAAGATGCGTCCTTGCCCTGCTGGTCGTCCAGCTGCCCAGTCGAACTCGCCGCGACCGCTGGCGTAGGCCGCCGTGAAGTTGTTGGAAGTGATCCATGAGTTCGGCCATCGATCTGGCGTATGGGCTGACTCGCTTCATTTCGGATCGCGCTGGCGGATGCCTTTCGGTCTTTGAGCAGTTCAACAGCCTCCAGGCATATGTCTTGTAGGCAAGTCACGCGCTTTTGCTGGATTGTCTTCAAAGATGTACGTTGAGTGTCGGGCGATCCATTTCTTCCGACACCCCATTTTTGATCGCCCGGCGCACCACTTGAAGTGCTCCTGGATCGGCGTGAGCTGGTTGACCTTGTGGTTGTATGTGAACGCCTCGTCGTCGGGTAGCCACGAGGCAGAACAGGCTCGTGCCCCAGCTATGAGCACGTCAGCCGCATGACTGCGTCCAGCAGCATGTACTCGCCCGAACCGCTGTTATGGGGATAGATACCGGCGGTTCGATGATGCCGACCTCTTGCATGGAAGCCTTGATCCGCGAGTAGCGCCTCGGTGCGACGGAGGCTATCGGTTAGGGTCTTCAGCGGCAGGATCCTGTCCAGCGGCACCGTTACGCCTTCGCGTTGAAACGCCATTAGTACCTGAGACGCCATCGGCAATCCTTCTTACAGAACCCTCTCGGCGGTGTGCGGCATCGAGTCCGGGGATTCGAGCCCTCAGAGGTTGACGGGACGTTTTCGTCGGCCAGGGAGGGCCGGCAGGCGCTAGGAGACAGCGTACAAAGAGCTGTCGTTGAGCAACCTGATGCCTGTTTGACCACCGCCCGCTGCCGCATCGACTCGTCTGACAGGCTTGGACCATCTTGCGGGATGTCAGCGACTTTTCGCCCTTTCGTGGCCGACCGGCCGTTGGCGGTGTCGGCACGGCGGCTTTCTCGATTCGCACCACTGGCAAAGCACGTGACCCCGCAGGTTCTGTTCGTAGGCCCCTTGGGGCCCGCTGTACGGCCTCGTCGTCAGCCGTGGCTATCTCGATGGCCACGCTCGGCGGCACGCGGCCGCTTCTCAACCGCCTGCAGCAGCATACTCTGCCGTGGGTCAGCAGCCGTAGTACACCGAGATGTATTTGGTGGTCAGGTTGGTTTCTTGGCGATCTGCCTTTCCAGAAGTACCACGATTCTTTAAGGCCGCTACCTCTTCGCACGAGCAAATTTCAGCCCGAGCGGGCTGGCGGCGTGCCAGGTTCTCGACAAGGCTCATTAGCAGCACATCCTCGCCGCTGAGAGTCTGGATACGTGCCGGGATCGTAGTTTCCGAGGCCCTGGACGGCAAGCAGCCTACCCTCACCACACAAGGTCGTATTTACCCGGGTATCTTTCCGCCGGCTGGTGTCACGGTGATCGGCTTCTGCTTCAGCCCCAGCATGACTTGCGGTAATCTCCCTGAACTTCTCTTTGCCACCGCGAGAGCGGTATTGACGACGTTGATCTGGTCAATAGGATCATCTGTACGGATTCCTCGTAGGCATGTTCGCAGTCGGCCCTCGATTCGGTGCGTAGTGCTAACTGCCAAACCGTCCAGGGAATCAAGCGTCGACATACGCAACATTGAACTCTCCAAGGCGGTTGACGGTTTCCGCATGTCCAATAGTGGCAGCAGGTAAAATCGCACGGCTCTTATCGTTCGCGGGATTCATACGCGCTCCATAATGGTGATCGATGTCGGGCAGGCGGTTGTTGCCAAAGCGGATGACTGCTTGCCGGTGCCGCGGAGTCTGCCAGCACCGGGACAGCACCAGCGACGCGGTGTATTCACCGTTGACCAACAAGCAACGGTTATCATGCCGCGGTACTCGATAAGGCCCCACTGACTCAGACGCTGCACCGCGTCGTCCATAAGGGTCGGGTGGATTTCTCGCAGACAGCGGTTGACTTCCACGTAGCTGAAGTCGCGGCCAGGGTCATATCCCGCCAGGCGGTAGGCTGAACCAACGAGCCGAACCGGGCTCGATACGGTAGCGCGGAGGATGCCCTCGGTCTGGTCGATCGAATGGGCCGAGAGGGTCTGGTGTTTCTCAAACAGCCGGGTGAGTATCGCGATCAACTCATGGTCGGTGTACCGCCGGTTGCGTTCCTGGATAATACCCTGCAGCTTGTGAAGAACGAGGCGGGGTCGATGGTCGTCTGCCTCATAAGCACTTCGTTTTACGCGGACCCAGATGTCGGGCGGGTTGACGATCCGCTTCTTTTGAGCTTAGATGACACGCGGTTGTAGACGTTGTTGCCGATGTAGCGCCTGGGTGGTCCAGCACCTGCCGCACCATGTAGTGCGAGTCCACAATCGCCCGGAGGTCGGTTCGGATATCCCGGCGGTTTAGCTCCTCGGCGATCTCCCTTCGGTCTTGCCGTGCTTAGCTAGCAGCTGGTAGATATGGCGGACTATGGCGACCTCTTCGTCAGGTCCGGGCACCAGGACGGCGATCCGGTCTGCAGAGTCTTCTGCTCACCTCGCCCGGCTTCTGACCCTTGGCCTTGCCCTCCCGATCGACCAGCATCCGCCGCAACCCCGCCGGTCCACCTGGCGGTATCCCAACTCAATCAACTTGCACTGGCCTTTGAAGACCTTCGAGGAAAGCTCCCGGCCTCCGCCGGCCATCGCCAGCAACACTCTTGATGATCGTGGACGTGGGGCTGCAGGCGTCGTTCTCGAACTGCTCGGCGCAGTAAAGGACCTGGATCCCGGCCCGCACGGATGTATTCGTAATATGCGCTTTCGTCGGAGTCCTGGAACCTCCCCCAGCGGCTGATATCGACAGGATCGCCTCATAATCCTGCATACCGCTCTCGACATCTGATCAACTGCCGCCAACCGCCGCGGCCTGAATATACAAAAGCCGCTCTTGCCCGCAATCGGCGTAGGTCTTGACGATGCAATAACCACGCCGCTGAGCGTACTCTCGGATTACGTCCGCTTGATTCTGTGGAGTATGTTGATGCTCGGTCGACATGCGGATGTACTGGGCCGCCGGTCTCGACTCGGCGTCGAGCGGATAGTGTTTGACGTAGTATGTACGCATGGCGGACCCCGCATGGGACGTTCTGTCGGAGTCCGTCCCAATGTCGGCGCTCGACCGGTTAGGCGCAGTCATCCCGTGACGCCGCTTAAAGTATCCATTGGGCTGTCAAACCAGGGTGCATTTCTGTGTCATTCATGTCCATTCTCACCGGCCGTCTCGATGGATGAACAGCCCATAGCACCCACCCCGCCCTCTGATGCCTTCAGCTAGTTCCCGCATACCTGCTGCCGCTGATCTGCTGCGCGCTGTACGACGGCCACGCGGTTCGGCCGCGTGGGAACGGCGATCCCCACGTCAGCCATGAGTACTTGGTAGGCGAGGTAACGATCCGGCCTGCGCGCCGAAGCGCTTGCAGCAAGGGCACTGGCGGGCCAGTTCCGCTCTGCAGCCGGCCGCTCGACGGTGAACGTCGAAGTGTTAACGAGCGAGTGGTCCGTCAGGGACCGCCTAACGCCAACAGCATCAAGTGTGCCTTCTATGTGTGCCGAATCATCATCGGCGTGTTTCGCCAGCACCGTCCACACTACGATCGGCGGCCTCGGCTGCGGCAGCAGCCAGTGCAGCAGGTTCAGCCAGAGCGTCAACAGGGGTTTCGGCCAGCTCAGTTGTTTCATGAGTCTGGGCCACCGTAATTCGCCTGTACCGGTACATAGATCGGGGGTCGGACAGAACAGGTTGTGAACATTATCCATCACGCCACGGCGGCTGGGAATGACCTGTCCTCTGCAGATAAAAACCCAAATGCGGGTAACACACGGATCTGTAGCCGTATGAGCACTCGGAGGCACAAATGTCCACACCACTAAGGTTGAACTGTGTCCGGTGAGGTACATATGATGCCTGGCAGTGTCCCGAACCCGCTGCATTCGTACTTCGCCGCGACCAGCTGGCTGAGCTGCCGCACGCTGTAGTAGACGTCGGGATCGACTTCCATACGGGTCACTACCGTCGGGTTCGTCACAAATCGGCTGACTCGGCGGGAAGACGTTCTACCCTCCCACTCCAGTCCATGCGGCAATACCAGATGTCAGTTCTGACGATGGCAAACCGCAGACATTGTTCAACTGGGTTTGGGCCTCGGTTATGGCATTAAGGAACGCCCTGGAGCGAAACGTTACCGCGTCATTACGCAGGCAAGCAGTAGGGCCCACGCGTCCCTCGCTTCATCAAGCGCCCCGCCGAGCTCTATTACAGGCCGCACGAAGCTCAGACTTATTCCAACGCCCTCGAAATGTCGTGGATGTTCGCGACACCATTGTTGTGGAAACCAACTGCCCGGGTGTGCCATGCTTGGCAAGCGTAATGCCTGCTTAAGCTCCATAGCGATAGCGACTTAGTATCGGTGGGTGCATCTGTACGGCGGACCAGAAATTGAAAGAATCTCGCAGACGGCCCTGCTTGCAGACCTGCTATCTTCAAGCCATTTTTCGTAGTAGTGGGTCTGCGTCACAGCAGCGGGTGAAGACCGGGTTGAACGTGAAAGTGTTCCTGCAGGTGGGACCGGTGCAATCGGGTTGGTGTAGGCGAATGACGCGAGCACCTCCGAGAAGCAAGTCGTTCTTCTGGCCGTAGGCAGTACTTCGACTACTCGCTGAAAGGTACGGCCCAGGCGATAGTGGGCGTTCAGTGGGCGGGTCTTGGCCCCGGCACGGCGTGACCGCTGTCGCGGTTTGAATCTACCGGGCTGGGTGGCGCATGGGGACGTGGCATGGGCATTCACCTGCCCACCGGGCGGGTGGAGTGGTCGCACTGGAAGACATCAGGGCCTAAATGATTGGGACCTCGCGGTCACACCGCTAAAAACCGCTGGGCTGCTGCATAGCCTCCGGACGTGCCGGAAATACCGCTGGACTTCTAACCCAGCGCAGGGTACAAAACAGAATCAGGGTCGCTGGCACCCTGCAGAATGGGGTACAGAAAAATAGGGTACATTTTCAGGGTACAACAAGAATTGCGCAAGTGACTTTTATTAAATTACTTGCGAATCGGGGTGACAGGATTTGAACCTGCGGCCTCTTCGTCCCGAACGAAGCGCTCTACCAAACTGAGCTACACCCCGTGGTGCCCGGCCGGCGTGGAATGGGCCAGCCAAGGGCAGGAGCGTATCACAAAGGGTCGTTGCGGACAATGGGGGTGTCTTCGGGCGTGCTCGCGGGGGCGCTCCCGGGGGGAGCGGATGAGTCGGGGATAGAGGTTTGGGGAGCGTCCCGGGCGGGGTCGTAAGGTTCGACGTGGGCGGTGGCGTTGGCCCGGCCGAGCTTGACCTCGATCCGCCGTTCGATCCGCGACGCCAGGGCGTGGCTGTCGGCGACGTTCATCGTGCCGTCCACCTGCAGGTGCATGTCGACCCAGTGAAACGCGCCGTTGTGGCGGTGGCGGACCTTGTGGTAGCCGAGGATCTGGCCGTGGTTTTTTTCGTCGTCGAGGATGGCGTGGATGGTGTTGTCGTCGTCGGGGTCGCTGGCATCCATCAGGCCCTGGATGGACTTCCATAGAAGCCGCCAGCTGACAAACATGCACAACCCGGCGACGAGGATGGCGACGATTGAGTCCAGCCACCACCACTGCGTCCAACGCACCAGGAGCAGGCCGCCTAACACGCCGACGGTGGATACGACGTCGGTCATCAGGTGCTTGCCGTCCGCGATGAGCGGTTCGCAATCGTATTTGCGCCCGGAGAGCCAGACATAGGACGCCAGCGCCGTGCTGATCAGGCCGATGCCCAGGAGCATCCACAATCCCGAGCCGAGGTTGGTGACTTCCGCGCCGGTGAAGAGCCGGCGGACGGCCTCGATGGCGATCAACAACCCCGCGAAGAGGATCAACCAGCCCTCCATGCCGACGGCGAGGAACTCGGCCTTGCCGTGCCCGTAGGGGTGCTTCTTGTCGGCGGGCCGGTTGCTCAGCCAGAGCGAATAGCCCATGACACCGGCGGCGACGATGTTGATGATCGACTCTAGTGCATCGGAGAGGATGGCGACGGAGTTGGTCCACCAGAAGACGGTGAACTTCAGCGCGGTGATGACGACGCCCGCCAGGATCGCGTGCAGGGCGACGCGCTGGATGAGGATTTCATTGGGATCGGCGTCGGGCTCGGGCATGGGGGTAATGTAGCCCGACGGTCCGGGGGTGCAAAAGCGTGTGCGGAAGTCCCCACGTCCAATAATCACGCCAACTACACAACTCAAGGCCCGACGAGCCGGGGGCCGATAAGGACGACATTGTATTCTTTTTCCCCGACCACAGGGTCCGCACGATCAGGCACTTAGGCGAATCGGGACCCGTTCACCGAGCCCGGCCCAGACCGGGACAGTCCGAACTCTCCAATCTAAAAAGGGAGCAGCACATGAATCACTTGGAGTCCGTCACACGTAAGGGCAAGCCGGCCAAGCGCCGCCGGTCCGGGAGCCTGTGGATGCTGGCCGCGTCGGCGGTCTTTGTCACGACCACCGGCGTCGATGCGGATGTCGCGGTCGAAACCGCGTCGCCCGTCACCACAGTCAGTGCCGAGGAGCTTAATGCACTGCCCCCCCGCTCGGTCGATGACATCCTTAAAACACTGGTCGAAGATGGCAAGGTCTCGCTGAACATCCGCGGCCGGGCCGAGATCGCCGACCAGGACGGGCTGGAGACCAGCCAGGCCTACACGGTGCGCACCCGGCTGGGCTTTACTACCGGCGAATTCAACGGCCTGTCCTTCCACATCGATATGGAAGACATCCGCGCCGCCGACTACGACCTGTACAACGCTGCCGGCCTGAACGATCAGCCGAACAAGACCGTCATCGCCGACCCGGAAGACACCGAGTTGAACCAGTTGTACGCGAACCTCAAGCTCGAAGACTGTAACAGCAGCGTGCGCTTCGGCCGGCAACGCATCCAGCTCGACGACGACCGGTTCATCGGCAACGTGGGCTGGCGTCAGAACGAGCAGACCTTCGACGCCGTGCGCGTGGATTCGGCGCTCTGCGAACACGTCGATCTCACCTACGCCTACCTCTGGGACGTCAACCGTATCTTCGGCCCGGACGCAGACCGTGACTTCGAGTCCGACTCGCACGTGATCAACCTGTCCTACGACGAGGAAACACTCGGCAAGATCACCGGCTTCGCGTACCTGCTGGATTTCGAGGACGAATCGACCGCGGCGGCGAACTCGTCGGATACCTACGGCCTGCGCTACGAGGCCACACGCAACCTCAAGGGCGACCCGGAAGGCCCCAAGCTCAACTACGTCCTGTCCTGGGCCACCCAGTCCGACGCCGGTGACAACCCCACCAGCTACGACGCGGACTACTACCTGATCGACGTGAAATACCTTGAAAAGAGCTGGTATGCCGGTGTCGGTTATGAGGTGCTCGGCAGTGACGACGGCAACGCCGGTTTCCGCACACCCCTGGCGACCGGGCACGCCTTCAACGGCTGGGCCGACGTCTTCCTCGTCACGCCCGACGACGGACTGGAAGACCTGTACGTCTACGTCGGCGGCGACCTGCCCGCCGGGATCAAGGGCAAGGCCGTCTACCACTGGTTCGACCCCAACGAGGGCAGCGCCGACTTCGGCGAAGAGATCGACCTGGTCGCCAGCAAGAAGCTCTCCGAAAACGCCGAGCTGCTGGCCAAGTACGCCTACTACAATGGCGACGGCGCGTTTGCCGACATCACCCGCTTCTGGCTGCAGCTGACGCTGAATTACTGATCCATAACCTCAGCCAATCTCCTATCCCTACAGGCCCGTGGGCAGCCCCCACGGGTCTGTAATTTTATAGATGTAGTCTGCACGCGTTTGACCGGGCCGGGGTACGGCCAGTGTCCGCAGCAAGCTGCGGAGCTAAACAGGGGCCGCCCCGGCGACTGTGTGCGGACACCCGTTTAGACCCCGAACCCGATCCCCGCTACCCTGTCCCGTCCTATGTCAAAACAAAGCAAGGTCAACGCCCTGATCCTCGGTTCCGGCGGACGCGAGCACGCGCTGGGCTGGAAGCTCAAGCAGTCCAAACGATGCGGCAAACTCTATTTCGCGCCCGGCAACGGGGGGACCGCCGCGCTGGGCGAGAACCGTAACGACCTGCCCTTTGACCCGGTCAACACCAAGAACGCCGACGCGATCGACTACTTCTGCCGGCAGAACGATATCTCGCTGATCGTGATCGGCCCGGAAGACCCCTTGTGCGGCGGGCTGGCGGACCGGCTCACCAAACCGGGGCGCCATGTGTTCGGCCCGGTGAAGGCCGGGGCACGCCTTGAAGCGGACAAGGTGTTCAGCAAACAACTCATGCGCGCCGCGAGCATCCCGACCGCCGACGCGAAAACCTTCACCGACTTCAACGCGGCGGTGAACTACGTCGAGAACCGCGAGACGCCGGTCGTTGTCAAGGCGTCCGGGCTGGCCAAGGGCAAGGGCGTGATCGTCTGCAGCGATAACGGGCAGGCGGTCGATGCGCTCAAGCAGTGCATGGTCGATAAAGCGTTCGGCGAAGCGGGCAACACCGTCGTCGTCGAGGAGCGCCTCGTCGGGCAGGAGGTTTCGATCCTGGCGCTGGTCGATGGGCGCAACATCTACGTGCTCGACCCGACGCAGGACCACAAGCAGGCGCACGAGGGCGACAAAGGCCCGAACACCGGCGGGATGGGCGCGTACTGTCCGACGCCTTTGGTCAGTGACGGCTTGATGAACACGATCCAGGCCGAGATCCTCGTGCCCACGGTCGATGCGCTTCGGCGCGACGGCATCGAGTTCAAGGGCGTCTTGTACGCCGGCCTGATGCTGACCGCGGGGGGGCCGAAAGTGTTGGAGTTCAACACGCGCTTCGGCGACCCGGAGTGCCAGCCGTTGATGATGCGGCTCAAGGGCGATCTGATCGACATCATGATCGCGACCTGCGAGGGCACGCTCGGCGAGGTGGACCTTTCCTGGGACGACCGCTGCTGCTGCTGCGTCGTGATGGCAAGCGGCGGGTACCCGGGCAAGTACGAATCCGGCAAGATCATCACCGGGATCGAGGACGCGGAGGAAGACCCGGACGTGAAGGTCTTCCACGCAGGAACCAAGATCGGCAAGAGCGGCGCGCTTGTCACCGCCGGCGGGCGCGTCCTGAACGTCTGCGCGATGGGCAAGGACCTCAAGGAAGCCCAGCAGAAAGCCAACGCCGCCTGCGACAAGATCAAATTTGAGGGCGCGATCTTCCGCCGGGACATCGGGTATAGGGTGATGTAGGCGGCATCGGCCGCTGATCCCGGCGGATTAAAATGCCTTTAGTACGGTCGGCTACAATGCGGGCATGTTCTCCAAGCTCGACACACGCTATATCGCCCGCTACCGGGATATCGCCCTGTTGCTTATGCGGCACGGGGGACGTGAACTGCTGCGCGCCACCGGGCTTGATGCCGTACTCAAACCCGGCGACGAGGAGCACCAGCGCCGGGACGCCGCCGCGCTCAGCGCGGACCTGGAGGAGCTCGGCCCGACGTTCGTGAAGGTCGGTCAACTGTTGGCGGGACGTGCGGACGTGCTGCCCGAGGCCTATTTGGAAGCGCTGAGCCGTCTGCACGACAGGGTCGAACCGTTCGGCTTTGATGAGATCAAACGGACTATTGAACAAGAGCTTGGGCAACCGATCGAGGAGGCCTACGCGACCTTTGACCGGGAACCTTTGGCCGCGGCGTCGATCGGGCAGGTACACGCGGCTACGCTGCACGACGGCTCGGCGGTCGTGGTCAAGGTACAAAGACCTGACGCATGGGAATCCATCAATCTGGACCTGCGCGCGATGGAGCAGATCGCGTGGCTGCTGGACGAACACACCGAGTTGGGGCAACGTTACCGCTTCCGCGCGATCCTCAGGCAGTTCGAGCGGGCTTTGCACCACGAGCTGGACTACACCAACGAGGCGGACAACCTCAAGCTCATCCGGCGCAACCTCAAGGACTTTAAACACCTGGTCGTCCCGGTGGCTTACGAGGAATTGACGACATCCCGGGTGCTCACGATGCAGCGGATCTCGGGCGTGACACTGGGCCAGATCGAATCATCACCTTTATCCGAAGAAAAATCTGCGTTGCTGGCCGACGAATTCCTCCAGGCTTACCTGCAGCAGATCATCCAGGACGGTGTGTTTCATGCGGACCCGCACCCGGGGAATCTGATGCTCACGGGCAACGGCCGGCTCGCACTGATCGATCTGGGTATGGTCGGGCGGGTCTCGGCGGGGATGCAGGAAGGCATCCTGCGCTTGCTGGTTGCGCTCGGTGAAGGCCGGACCACCGACGCGGCCGAGGCGTGCGAAGAGCTGGGCGACCGGACCGAGGCTTTTGATGCGTCCGAATACCGCAGCAACGTCCGCGAGGCGATCACACTCGACTACGGCCAGAGCGTCGGAAAGATGCAGCTGGGCAGGCTTGTCCTGCGTGTCACGCAACTGGCGTCCGAGGCCGGACTGCGTGTCGCCCCCGAGGTGATGCTGCTGGGCAAGACGCTCGTGCACCTGGACGAATCCGGCAAGTTGCTGGCGCCGGCGTTCAACACGCACGACGCGATGCGCAAGCACGTCTCGGCTCTGCTTAAACAAAAACTTGTCGGGAGCGTCAGCTTCGGGCAGGCGATGGTCACGGCCCTACAGACCAAACAGTTCATGAGCGCACTGCCTACGCGGATCAGCAAAGCGCTGGACATCATCGCGGACAACGCGTTTCGGGTAAAAGTCGACATGCTCGATGAGGACCGGCTGATCGAGGTGATCGAGAAGATCGCCAACCGGGTCACGATCGGGCTGGTGGTCGCGTCGATGATCATGGCTGGTGCATTTCTGATGGCAAGGGACTCGCCCCACACACTCTGGGGCTACCCGGCGCTGGGCCTGGTCCTGACCGTGGTCGGGCTGTGCGTCGGCGTGCTGGTGCTTGCGCGGGTGTTGTGGAATGATTTTTTCAGGGGCAGCTGAGAAATCGATTCAATATCATTTCTGGTCCGGCGGAAGAAAATATCTGATCAAATCCGCGTCAGCAGCGTCTATCCTCATGAAGGCACAACTCACCGCCTTTATAAAGGATGGAGGTTTACGATGTCTATGGCTGCGCCTGTTTCTGTATTCATTACGGTCTTGCTGAGCCTAGTGAGCTTATCGCAAGCGCAAACGGCCCCACAACAGGTCTGCCGAAGCGATCATGTGCTGGTGCGCTATACCGGGATCGATCCGCAACAGGCGGAAGCCATCTCGGGTGTGGTGGAGACGGCCAGACAAATCGCGATCGACCGGTACGCATTCGATATGCCCGAGACGATCGAAGTCAGGGTCAGATGTGACGCCGGCAACAAGGTGCGTTTATTCAACGACGGGCACGACCGGCTGGACCTGAGCCTCAACTCGGCCGAGCAGCTACGGCCGCCATCTGAAAGTGGTATTTTCCACCTCTACGGCCTGTGCCACGAGGTCGGGCACCTGGCGATGTACCGCACGATCCCCCGGCACGACTGGCTGAGCAACGCCGGGGCCGAGGGCTGGGCACACTACATCGGTTCGGAGCTGGTGGATGGCGTGTATGACACCGCCGGCGAGCCGGGCTGGTGCTACCCCTACGGCTACAAAGCTGACGGGACCGCGCGGCTGGACGCGCAGTTGGCGCAACCCGATCCCGGTGAGATCGCGCGGGCGGCGGGGCTGTGGCGTGAGCTGGTTACGCTGATCGGCGCCGATCAAATGGCCCCGCTTTTTCAAGCCTGGGGCGCGGCCGAGATCGACCCGGCCGACCCCGGCGCGGCGCTTCGGCGTGTGTTGCTCGAACAACATGATGATGCAGGGCTTGCCGACTGGTGGAACCGGGCTGAGGCCCTGCTGATCCGCAAACAACCTCGCAGCGAATTCACCGCACATACGGCCAAGCCCACCGAGTTGATGCGCCAGCCGCGCGATCTGGCATGGGACGACGGCAAAACGACCGGCAAGCGCAGCATCGCCGGCGGCGGGCACGCGGTCACGTTCGATGCACCCGGCCCGGGCTGGTACCTCACGCATGTAAACATCTACGGGTCACGCTACGGCCAGACCCAGCCGCCGAAGGAGGATTTCAGCGTCTGGCTCTGTGACGAGGACGGGCGGGTCATCCGTGAGTTTCTTTTTCCTTACAGCAAGTTCGCTCGCGGTAACCCGCGGTGGGTGCCGCTGATGACCGAGCCGACCGAAGTGCCGGCGCGTTTCACGGTCTGCGTCGGTTTCAACCCGACCGGGACCAAAGGCGTGTATGTACATCACGCCGGCAGCGCTACGGACATGTACGGCACGCAAGGCGGCCAATCGCGCGTCGGACTGCCCGGCCGATTTGGTGAGCCGATGGGGGATGACCATTGGATGATCCGCGTCAGGATCGATCAACGCACCGATGCGGACGCGCTGCGGGAATGAAGCGAAGGCGAGGCGCCCTTTCATGCGGAATTAACCCGCCGTAAGCCGCTATTCAGCAGATTGTTACCGCGCATAAACCGAAATCTGCCAGAGAATAGTTGCTAAAGAGCATCCAATCCTATTATGATGCGTCCAGCCGTGCCCGCCGGGCCGGGTATTCCGGATCACTGCCGTTGGAAAGAGAGGCATGAGATGTTGCGTCATTGGGGAAACACATTCACCGCCTGTGCGATCGCCCTGCTGCTGCCGGCCACCGCCGCCTTCGGCGTGATCTCGGAAGGCGCGCTGGACGACTGGGTGCCTTCCATTGTCTACGACCCGGCCGACGGGAGCCTGTCGATCGATACCGGCTACGGCTACGGCGGGCCCAGCGCGATCTACTACGTCACGGTTTATTCCGAGTACGGCATCTTCAACGGCTTCAATGCCTCGCCCTACTTCACCTGGTACGCGACCGAATACGAACTGACAACGTACCAGACCGAAGCGCTCTACACCGGCGACATCATCGGCAGCCCGGGCTTCATGTACAAAAACGAGCAGCTGTCGTTTCTGCTCAACGACCTGACATTCATCTGGCAGGACGACCCGTTCGGCGCCGCGTACTACGGCGACCTGGTGTACCTGACCCAGGGCCTGGAAGGCGACCCGACCGGCGACGGGTTCGTGGGGATCGCCGACCTGAACCTCGTGCTCGGCGGGTGGAACCAGAACGTGACCCCCGGCGACACCCAGGCGGGCGACCTCGACGGGGACGGCTTTGTGGGGATCGCCGACCTGAACATGGTGCTGGGCAACTGGAACGCCGGCACACCCCCGGCCGCCAGTGTGGTGCCCGAACCCACGACCCTCGCGTTGCTGGCGCTGGTTGCGGGCGCAGGATTGTCACGTCGCATCAAGCGGTGATACGCGAAAACACCGTGATAAATCGGTGGAATCACCCTCAGCCCCCGGCGGAAGCCGGGGGTTATTGTTTGGCAAACGTCTCGGATATTTTCCCGCGTACACCGATCAGCGGTCATCGACGCTGCGCATCAGCTCGATGAGATGCTCGGCGCGCCGACCGGTCTGACGACGCCACAGCGAGCGGTGCATCGAGTCCGCGGCGGCGGCGTAGTCCTGACGGTCAAGCGCCGCACGGAACCTGCGCCACTTGGATAGCGAGCCGGTGTTGTAGGTCATGTCGATGACGATCAACTGGGCGTCCAGGGGCAGGCTGTCGAATTCGGTGACTTGCCTCCGGGCGGTTTCGATCGCGCGCTGGGCGTCGTGACGCAGCAGGCTATCGATCTGGGCATCGGTCAGAGAAATATCGCCACGGCGCAGGGCGCGGTACCCGACATCGGGCAGGAGTTTCTTCAGGTCGGCGGAAGCGCCGTCACGGTCGAGGTTGAAGCCCACGCCGACGGTAATGTTGCCGCGCGAATCACGGTAAGCGCGGTGGCGTCGGCCCTCGAAGGGTTCGATGAACGCGACCGCGCGCTCCAGCAGCGTCGGCTCGGCGGCTGTATCAATCGGGTTGGCAGCAACGGCGTGCATCGTGACCGGCTCGGTGAGCACCACAGCCGGCGTCAGAGATGCGGCCGTGACGGGAGCGGCCCGGTGCGGCACCTCAGCCCCCGCGCTGGGGCCACGCAGGCCGGGCACCAGGGCCAGGCTCGACAGGGTGAAAAGCACCACCGCCTGCCACGCGGGCCTGCGGGTTACAGCGGGGTTCAGAGTCGGGCGAAGCACACGATCCATGAAGGTCTCCGGGGCACAGGGTGTCCGTGCCAAGGGAGCTTCAAGGCGGGTGCCGCAAGGGCTAATTGATCGTATCCATCTATTTATTCGAGATTTATGAGCCAATGAATCCGGGTCCGAATAACACCGCCTGGACAGGATGTTGCCGGACGCCAACGCCGGGTGTCGCCGGGAAGCATTGGCGAGGGCTTGGCGAATATGTGACGGGAACGCCGGCTGTACCGGTTATGCCGACAAGAGGCTGGGCGGCATCCGTGGCGCGTCGTCCGGCGTGCGATCGTGTATCCTTACCGTCCCCATGCCCCAACGAATCGATCAATTACAGCAGCAAGCGGCCGCGGACCTCAGCGCCGTCGGCTCGGCCGAGCAGCTCGAGGCGTTCCGCATCAAGTACCTCGGCTCCAAGGGTGCGCTCAAGGCGCTGATGGGCCTGCTCAAAGAAGTGCCGGGCGACCAGAAGCGCGAGTTCGGCCAGCGTGCCAATGCACTGCGGCAGTCGTTGGAAGCTTCGTTCGAAGAGAAGAAACAATCACTGGGTGGTGACGCTAAGCCGCAAGCGGCAGGCAGGCCGCTGCTCGATGTCACCGAACCCGGTGCGCCGCCGAGGCTCGGGCGTCAGCACATCATCAGCCAGACGATCGATGAGTTGATCGAGGTGTTCGGGCGGATGGGGTTCGATGCCGTGACCGGGCCGGAGGTCGAGGACGAGCACCACAACTTCGTCGCCCTGAATATCCCCCAGCAGCACCCGGCCCGCGACCCGCTGGATAACTTCTACCTCACCGACCCCGACGGCGAGAACCCCCTGCTGCTGCGCTCGCAGACCTCGACCGTACAGATCCGCGTGATGGAACAGACCAAACCCCCCGTGCGGATCGTGTCGACCGGCCGCGTGTACCGACCTGACGAGCACGACGCGACGCACTACTCGATGTTCCACCAGATCGAGGGGTTGTACGTCGACCGCAACGTGAGCATGGTGGACCTCAAGACCACGCTGATCCAGTTCGCCCACGCCTACTGGGGCAAGGATGCGGACGTGAAGCTCGTGCCCAGCTACTTCCCGTTCACCGAGCCCTCGGCCGAGCTGTATGTGAAGATCGACCTGGGCAAGGGCGTGCAGTGGATGGAGGTCGGCGGGTGCGGGATGGTGGACCCGGCCGTATTCGAGGCCGTGGGCTACGACCCCGAGGAGTGGACCGGCTTCGCGTTCGGCCTGGGCATCGAACGCCTGGCGATGCGCAAGTACGACATCAAGGACATCCGCTGGCTGTTTGAGAACGATGTACGCTTCCTGCGGCAGTTCTAAATCCGATTCTCAAAACGCATAAAAAAACCCCATGGATGGCCACACCGTGGCCTTCCATGGGGTTTCCGTGCGACGTTACACACGCGGCACGCTGTTAATTCAGGTCAAACCAGATCACCTGCGACGTTTCAGCCGCCTGAATCACTGCCGTCGTGCCGGCCTCGGCGGTGAAGGCGTCGCCTTCCGTGAGCGTCCGGCCGTCGACCGTCACCTTGCCGGTCACGACCTGGACGTAGGCGTGACGTTTGGCCGCGACATCCACGTTAAGTGACGCGCCTTTATCCAGCTCGGCCACACGCATCTCGGCGTCCTGGCCGATCGGTAATGCGCCTTCCGCGCCCAGGCCCGAGGCCAGCGTTTGCCAGCGGTTGTGCCGGCCTTCGGCCTCGAAACGCGTGAGTCGTAGCGCGGCTCGGTGTTGTGTTTCGCAGGCTCGATCCATATCTGCAGGAGCCGAACGGGTTTGGAGCTTGAATCGTTGTACTCGCTGTGGCGGATGCCCGAGCCGGCGGACATGGCCTGCAACTCGCCGGGCTCCAGCCGTTGGCTGTGGCCGAGGCTGTCGCCGTGGCGTAGTGCGCCGTCGACGACCCAGGTGAGGATCTCCATGTTGTCGTGCCCGTGCTCGCCGAAGCCGGTGCCGGGGGATATCACGTCGTCGTTGATCACCCGCAGGCTGCGGTAGCCCATTTTGGCCGGGTCGTAGTAGCGTCCGAACGAGAATGAGTGTCGGCTATACAGCCAGCCTATCTGCGTCGTGCCGCGTTGATCGCCGGGCAGGAAAGTGATCGGGTTGGTCGTTGTCTGTGTCATGATTGGTCTCCTTTCGACCTTTGATAAATCCCCCCGGGTTTGGTTCAGTTCATGTTGTAATAAAAGCGTTCGTGGATGATCTTGCCGTCCTTCCACTTGGCCACGGCGACCTGTTCGACGTGGACCTCGGTGCCGTCCTGCGTGACGAAATCCATCGTGTGTTCGTAGAAGGTCACGTCCTCGCCGGCCCCGATCCCGGTGACTTCAAAACCCTTCCACGCCTTGACGCCGTCCACGAACTTTTGCTCGCGTTCGATGTTGGCTTTCAGGCCGACGGTCTTGCCGTAGGCGGGCTCTTCCATCACGACGTTTTCATCGTAGAACTCGGTCATGGCTTCCATGATCCGGCCGGTGCGGATGTAGTCGATCAGGTCGTCGAGGCGTTCGCGGACGTTGGTGGTGGCTGTGCTCATGGTTGTTTCCTTTGTGTGTTGGGTTTGTGGGTTAAGGGTTATAAAAACGCAGGGGTTGTTCTGTTGCTATCAGGCGGTCACGGGTGTCAGTTGCGGCTTACGCAGGGCGAAGAAAGCGTTGGTCAGTGTCAGCCGGCCCGGGCCGACCAGGCCGATGCCCGCCACGATGACGGCCAGTGTCAGGGGGTACTCCATCCCGCCGGTGCGGGCATCGAACCCGCTGCTATGGACCATGAACGCTGCGACGAGCATGGTGAAGGTCACGGGGATACTCGCCAGTCTCGCGAAGACACCCGACGCCAGCAGCAGCCCGCCGAAGAACTCCGCCCCGCCGGCCATGTAGGCGTTAAGCGTCGGCAGGGGCATCCCGATCGATGCGAGGAACCCGGCGAAGCCGTCGATACCCGGGCCGTCGAACGCGCCGAAGAGTTTTTGCGAGCCGTGGAAGGCGAACACCGTGCCGAGCATGAGCCGCATCCCTAATAACCCCGCGTCCGCCATCCCCCGCTGCACACTGTCATTGATCTTGATCATGGCCGTATCCTTTCAATTAGTTGTTTCAACAAGTATTTATCTGAACATCCGCCCCCGCGGTTGTATTCCATGTGGATTCACATCCCGCCGCGGGCTTTTTCCAATAAACGGATCAGGTCTTTCAGGTCCGCCCGGGTGAGTTTGCCCAGGCTGTTTTTATGGTGCTCAATCAAGGGCTTATCGATCTTACGCAGGAGCGTCTGGGCCTTGGTGGTGATGGCGACGTAAACGACCCGGCGGTCTTCCGCGCGCGGTCACGGGTCACCAGGCCGTCACGCACCAGCCGGTCGATCAGGCGGGTGACATCCGGGACCGGGCTGACCAGCCGCTGGGCGACTTCCAGTGTGGGCAGGCCTTCTTCGCCGTCGCGCTTGGCGCCGTTGAGTATGCGGAGCACGTTGTACCCCGCCGCCGATACGCCGTAGCCCTTGAAGAAGCGTTCCATCCCGCAGGCGAGCAGGCCGAAGGTCCGCGCCAGGTTCAGGTACGCCTCGACCTCGGGCGAGGGGAACGGCCGGGTCTGCTTGATCTCCTGCTGTAAAAGCGACAAGGCCATCGTAAGGCTCCTTCCGGTTCATGGTTCCGAGCGGCCCCACCCCTGCCGGGGCTACCCGCCCCGCCATCTCTATCGGATACTATACGTTAAAACATTAATTGTGTCAACAACTATTTTGGGTGTTGGGCGATTTTTCCCCAGGAGGACGTTTATCCACCGCCAACCGGTGGCGGAGGCTGGGGGCGGTGTGAAGATAAAGGATTAGAATCGCTTGGCATCCCGGGAACCCCGGGCTTCCGCCCGGGGCTATGGGGTTACCCTTCTTGCGTAGAGAAAATCGATCACCGCCTCTGTCGCGGCATGCGTAAGCACATCAAAAATACCTGCCCGCCGGGTGGCGGAGTGACGGGGTATCCCTGTATGATCCGTCTGGGATTATTGGCGGGACACGGCCGCCTCAGGGGCGCACCCACTTACCGACAGGTTTTCCACGCACTTGAACCACGGGCCGACATACGTCACGCTTGGCACGGATTTCTCTCACCCCCGGGGCGGAGCACAGGGATGCAGACCATGAACGAAGCGTTGTTATCGACCGACCTGCCGCTGGACGGCCGACGCCAAGGCAAGGTCCGGGATATCTATCAGTGCAAAACCACATCCGGCGACCCGGCGCTGTTGATTATCGCCAGCGACCGGGTATCGGCGTTCGACGTCGTGATGCAGAACGGTATCCCGAGCAAGGGCGTCGTGCTCACGCAGATCAGCACGTTCTGGTTCGACATGATCGCCAAACACTTCGGCGACAAGCTCGAACACCACCTGCTCTCGACCGACCCCGCCGACGTCAAGGGGTTGACCGCCAAGCAGATAGAGTCGCTCAAGGGCCGGGTGATGGTCGGCCGCCGGTGCAAGGTTGTGCCCATCGAGTGCGTGGTGCGTGGTTACCTGGCCGGGTCGGGCTGGAAGGAATACCAGAAGACGCAATCGGTGTGCGGGATCAAGCTGCCGGCGGGCCTGAAACAGTGCGACAAGCTGCCCGAGCCGATCTTCACCCCCGCGACCAAGGAAGACGAGGGCCACGACGAAAATATCAGCTTCGAGCGCGCCTGCGAGCTGGTGGGTGAGCCTTTGATGACGAAGCTAAGGTCATTGTCCATCGCTATCTACAACATGGCGCACGATTACGCGCAGCAGCGCGGCATTATCCTCGCGGACACGAAGTTCGAGTTCGGTTTACCGATCGATGGTGACGGCAAACCGATCCTGATCGATGAGGCGTTAACGCCCGATAGCTCGCGCTTCTGGCCGGCCGATGAATACGCGCCGGGGCGCGACCAACCGAGTTTCGACAAACAATACGTCCGTAATTATCTTCAAGGCTTGGTAGACAACGGCCGATGGGATAAAATGCCTCCCGGGCCGGAACTGCCCGCGGAAGTTGTCAACGACACGCTTGCGAAGTATCTTCAAGCGTACAGCAAGCTGACCGGCGGCGAGTTGAACATCTAGATTGCAATCGGCGCCAAAGGGCGGACCGATTAAACGAGAGCCCACGACGCGCCACGCGTGGGCTCTTTTTTATTGGTGCACTTCGGGCAAACCAAACGACGCGCGCTGTGATTAATGCAAAGCCTGTTGGTTCTACTTAAAAAACGTAGACGCTGTTGGGGCTGGACCAGTTGCGGCCGGAGACGGGGTTGTCGATCTCCTGGCGGTAGCGTTTGGTCGGGTCGACGCTGAGCTGCGCTGAGGCGTCGCCGGGTTTGCCGTCGAGGGAAATCATGCAGCGTTCGAGGGGGCGTTTGGCCTTGCCGCCGCTGATGTTCAGGCCGTCGGAGGTGAAGGTGGACTGGTGGCAGGGGCACTTGAAGATCCGGCTCATCGAATCGAAGCGTGTGCCGCAGCCGTTGTGGGTGCAGACGGCGGAGAGCGCGACGAGTTGCTTGCCGTCGGAGACCAGGTAGATACCCTTTGATTCGCGGTATTCTTCGTAGACGCCGGCCGAGTGGTACTTGTGCGGCGCGCCGATGGAGAAGGGCGCATCCGGGAGCGTGAGCTTGTTGCGGCTGCGGCCGCCGGACTCGACCTTGGCTTCTTCAGGCTCGTCGGAGCAGCCCAGGACGGTCAACGCGATCGTGGTGCCCAGGGCGGCGCTAAACTGTCGTCGTGTGATACGCACGGGAATCCTTTCCCTTTTAAGAAAGCGGTATCCAAAGCGCTTAGACCGGCATCGACGCGATCGCCGACTTGTAGATGTCCATGCACTTCTGGGCCGCGCCGTCCCAGGTGAGCTTGCGCAGTTCCAGGTCGGCGTTGGTGCGGAGCGTGTCGCCCAGCGAGGGGTGCTTGAGCACGGCGAGGATCTTGTTGGCGATCTCATCGACGTCCCAGAAGTCGACCTTGAGCGTGTGTTTGAGGACCTCGCTGGCGCCAGAGGTGCGTGACATGATGACGGGGACGTCGTGGCTGATGGCTTCGAGTGACGCCAGGCCGAACGGCTCGGAGACGCTGGGCATGACGAAGACGTCTGCCATCTTGAATACCTTGGCCACGTCGTCGCCGCGGACGAAGCCGGTGAACGTGACCTTGTGTCCGATGCCCTCGCGGGCGGCCATCTCGATGACGTCTTTCACCTTGTCGCCGGAGCCGGCCATGATGAACTTGACCTTGTCGGTCTTCTGGAGGACCTTTTTCGCGGCGGCGATGAAGACCTCCGGGCCTTTCTGCATGGTGATCCGGCCGAGGAAGAGGACGACCTTGTCGCCCTTGTCGATGGTGAGTTTGGCGGGGGCGGCTTCGGCGGGTGCCTGGCCGTTCTCGATGCCGTTGTAAACAACCTCGATCATGTCCGGCTCGACGTCGTAGCGGTTCTGGATGATGGACTTGGTCAGGTGGCTGACGGCGATGACGCGCATGGCGGCGTGCATACCCCTGCGTTCGACGTCGAAGATCTGCTGGTGGATGTGGTCGCCGGAGCGGTCGAATTCGGTGGAGTGGACGTGGACGATCAGTGGCTTGCCGTGCGCCGCTGCGACGGCCATGCCGGCGGGGAAGGTCAACCAGTCGTGTGCGTGGATGACATCGAACTGCTGCCCGCGCGCCAGGTCGACGCACAGCGCCGCGTAGCGTCTGGCCTCGGAAACGAGGTCGCCGCTGTAGTCGCCGGGCATGGATGCGGGCGTGGCTCCGATGGACATGGTCGCGGCGGACTCTGCCTGTAGCACGCCCATAGGCTTTGTGTGACGCTCGGGCGCCCGCGCGGGGGCTTCCGGCACCATGGTCGATTCGCTGACGAATGATTCGCCGCCGGGGTAGGGGTTGCTGAACCGGGCGGGGACGGCCTTGAAGGTCACGTGCTCGAACGCCTTGGCGTCGGCGTCGGCGATCGGCGGGTCGTAGTCGTAGGTGCTGGCGACGGCTTCGGGCTTGCGGTCGCCCACCGCGGCGGAGGGCGTCTGTTGCGAGAGCAGACGGATGTGCGATTCCTCATTGAAGTCGCTGCCGACGGCTTTGGGCAACACGAACATGATGTCGGTCTGACGCCGGCTCAAGGCCTTGGTCAGCCCGTAGCACGCCGTGCCCAGGCCACCGGTAATAAAGGGTGGGAACTCCCAACCCAACATGAGGACTCGCATGATTGCTGCACTCCGTTGCCGCCCAACGCCTGCATTGACGCCGGAATCGTGTGTGTCGGACGCCCGCCCCTCGCGGCCGTGACCGACCACCGTCGGCACACCTTCGCCCGTCGGCTCCCCTGATCGTGTGCGTGGATGGCTCGGGGAGTGGAAGGGTGTTGATGAAGATACCGCGCGGTGTGAATTTTTCAATCCGGGGCAATCATTTCCGCCGTCCGAGAGGCTTGGATCGGGGACTGAGTTGACGAGGTGCCTGCCCGCACGACGGGTGAAACAGACGAGTGGGTGTTACACGAGCAGCCGGGGCTGAAGCGTTTCCTCCCGGGCCGAGCCGTCCATGAGCCGGACCCGGTAGGCGGCGGTGCCGGGGCGTGAGCTGACGACCGCGTCGAGCCTGCCGTCGATGAAGTGCAGACCGACGCCGTCGTCCGCCGCGAGGCCCTCGCCGATCTCGCCGGCCTCAAGCAGCCGGTGGTAAGCGGGCCGGCGGTTGGTTTCGCCGTCGTAATGCGGGCAGTTGCTGCCGGGCAGGAACCCCAGGCACGGCAGCGCATCCAGCCGGTCCGATCCCGGGGGCTGCATCGAATCGGTCACCCCCTGCCCGAACCAACAGATCGACCCGGCGCTGACCCCCGACAGCACGACGCCGGCCTCGACCGCTTGGTGCAGGATCCGATCCAGCCCCCAGTCGCGCCAGAGGGTCAGAAGGTTGCGCGTGTTCCCCCCGCCGACGTAGATCACGTCCTGCGCCATGACGAAGGCTTGAAGGTCCTGCGGGGGTTCGCGGAAAAGCGACAGGACCGACGGCGTACAGTCGAGTGTGCTGAAGGATTCGTGGAACCGGCGGATCATGTCCTGGCTGTCGCCGCTGGCGGTGGGCACAAAACAGACGCGCGGGCTGGCGTGGCGGGCACACCCGAGGATGTAACGGTCCAGCGCGAGGTTGTCCGGCTCCATCAGGAACCCGCCTCCGCCTAACGCGATGATCTGGCCTTGGACCGGCATGGGTTTGATTTCGATGGACGTGAGCGGGCGCTTAGACCAGTTCGTCCGAGGCGCTCATGTCGCCGAGCTGGCCGAAGCAGGCTTCGTAACCCAGCATCAGCTTCACCGCCCGATCGATCACGCCCGGATCGGTCGGCGAGCCCGCGATCTCCAACGGCGAACGGAACACATACACCTTCGCGTCGTCCCGGAAGTGTTCGATCACCGGTTTGCCGCCGTCGTAGTCAAGCTCGACCAACTCCTCTTCGAGCAGGTCTTCCATCTTGTCGCCCAGGTGCAAGAGGTCGGTCTCGATCGATTCGCTCAGCCAGCGGTCCGCGGTGTGCAGCCCGATCCAAATCTTGCCGCCGTCTTCGACGAGCAACTGGTAGAGCGCCTCGCTCTCGACGTCACGCGCCTGGCAACGCAAAGCGCCCGGCTCGCAGACGACGTCCTCGAACACTTCCGCACGCTTGACGCGCTCGGCGACGGCTTCGATCAGGCTTTGGAAAGCATCACGACTCATCAAACTGCGCCCAATAAAAAAGGGATGAAACTCGAAAAAGCCCGGACACGACCCATCAGGCCTTGACCGGGATACCTCGGCACCCATCTACCCACGTGCCGGGCTGACTATCACTGTATACCCCCTCGCCGCGTCGAACAAGCCGGGGATTGAATTTCACCACAGAGACACAGATGCACAGAGGCACAGAGAAAGACAACAAGCAAAGCCTTAAGAATGTAGACAGGATGACCGGATTTACAGGATACGGTTCATTCGACTGATCCTGTAAATCCTGTCATCCTGTCAAAACTCTTCTCTTCTACCTTTCTCTGTGCCTCTGTGCATCTGTGTCTCTGTGGTTACTTCTTACTCCGCTGCCTGACCGCCTCGAACAGCAGCACGGCGGCGGCGTTGGCGGCGTTGAGGGAGTCGACCGTCTGGCCGAGCGTCGGGATCGACAGGCACACGTCCGCCGCGTTAAGCCAGGCGTCGCTTAGCCCCGCGTCCTCAGGCCCGATCACCAGCGCCAAAGGCCCGGTCAGGTCGGCATCGGTATAGAGTTCCGCACGCCCGGCGTCCGGCGTGGTCGCGGCGATGCGCAGGCCCCGGCTGCGCAGCCAGTCCACCGCCTGGGCCTCATCCACGTTCACGATCGGCAGCGTGAACACCGCGCAGGTCGAGGCGCGGATCGCGTTGGGGTTGAACGCATCCACCGGCGTGCCGCACGCCAGCAACGCACAGCACCCCGCGGCCTCGGCCGAACGCGCCATCGCGCCTAAGTTCCCCGGCTTGGCCGTGCCCACCGCGATTAGATAAAGATCATTTTGATCGGCCGCCGGCAAATCATCCAGCGCCCACCCGGGCTGACGCACGACCGCGATCACGCCCTCCGGCTCGTCCCGATACGCCAGCATCTTTAACAACGCCAACGGGACGCTGAACACCGGCACGCCTTGATCCAGCCCACGCAATACATCCGACAGCGCGTTGTCGCCTAGAAGGTCGGGGCAATAGAACACCTCCATCACATCCAGCCCCGCCGTGATTGCCCGCCCCACTTCCCTGGGCCCCTCGGCCAGAAACAGCCCGCCCTTGCGCCGGTCGCGCGATCGGCGGAGCTTCACCGCCGACTTGATCCGCGGGTTCGCGGCGCTGGTGATGGGTTGGATTTGCGGCATGGGCGTATGGTATCGGCGTTAACACAAGTCGGCAGCAACGGGCCATAACTAGCCCGCAAAACAAGACGGACCTACAATCCTGACCATGAGCACGACGCAGGATACCCAACGAAAGACCGACACCGCCCCCGGCGTGCTGGCACAGGAACTGAATATAGATGCGGTGGTCGCCGGTGAGGCCCGGCTGTCGCCCGCCGATGCGGTCCGGCTGTACCACGAGGCGTCGATCCACGACCTGGGACGCTGGGCCTCGGCGGTCTGCGAACGCATCCACGGCGGTGGCGACACATCCGGGGGCGGGAAACGCACCTACGTCATCGACCGCAACGTCAATTACACCAACGTCTGCTCCGCCCGCTGTACGTTCTGCGCCTTCCGCCGGGACGGGGACGAGGCCGACGCTTACACACTCAGCACCAAGCAGCTGCACCAGAAGATTAAGGAGCTTGTCGACATCGGCGGGACGCAGGTGCTGTTACAGGGGGGGATGCACCCGGACCTGCCGATCTCGTTCTATGAAGAGATGCTCGGCGGGATCAAAGATAAATTCCCCGGGGTGCATATCCACGGGTTCAGCCCGCCGGAGTTCGTGGAGTTCGTCGCGGTGTTTGAATTGGACGGTTTCCCGACCACAAAGCCTGGCAAGAGCCACGAGTTGCCCCCGGAAGTATGGCAGGAAAAGCTGGACGTGATCCTCAAGCGTCTGATGAAGGCGGGGCTTGACACGATCCCCGGCGGCGGCGGCGAGATCTTCCCCGAACACGTCCGCCGGCGTATCGGCCTGGGTAAGGCCACCGCGCAGCAGTGGCTGGACGTGATGTCGGCCGGTCAGCGGCTGGGGATGAAGACCAGCGCGACGATGATGTTCGGCCACATCGAGGGCATCGCCGACCGCGTCATGCACATGGCCGCGATCCGCGACCGGCAGGACGAGGCCATCCGGGGGAATTGGCCGGGGCGTTACGTTAGTTTTATCAGTTGGCCCTTCCAGCGCGAGAACACGCCGCTGGGCCGCGTGCCAGACTACGACGAAACGACCGGCGAGCCTTTCCCCGGCGACGTGCTGGCGGACCTTGTTTTTGCGGGCAAAGTCGATGGTCAGGACAAAGCCGCGTGCGACAAGGCCGTGCCCAAGGCCGGCAAGACCGTCCGCATGGCCGGCGCGAGCGAGTACCTGCGCATGCAGGCGCTCAGCCGGCTGTTCCTGGATAACGTGCACTCGATCGGCGCGTCCTGGGTCACGATGGGCCCGAAGATCGGCCAGCTCGGCCTGTTCTACGGGGCCAACGACATGGGCAGCGTGATGATGGAAGAAAACGTCGTCAGCGCCGCCGGCACAACGTACTGCCTCAACGAACCCGTCCTCTGTCAGCTTATCCGCGACTCGGGCTTTACCCCCGCCCAGCGCGACAACGGCTACAACCTCCTGAAGGTACACGAAGGCCCGGACTCACCGGATTTACAGGTGAAAGACTGGTCCCAGCACCGCGTGCAGAAGCTGCATATCGAAAAAGGCGGCCGCTCGGTTGATCCCGGTGACGAGGGTGCCACCGTGCCGCTGACGATCGGGACCGACGCTGGCCGATGATGTATTTTTTGTAAACATGGCTTGTGGATTGGACGGCGGTAAAATTCCCGCTATAATCAAAAGACAATTTAGACTTGAAATGGATATACCGTGAGTATCCGACACTTAGACGCTATTTTTAAGCCCAAACGGGTGGCCGTGGTCGGCGCCAGCGACACGTCTTCGGGCGTGGGCTACGCCGTCCTTCACAACATGATCGCCGCGGGGTTTGATGGGGTGGTTTACCCCGTAAACGCCAAACGTGAGAGCGTGCAGGGGATCGCTGCGTATAAGAGCGTGCTGGAAGTGCCCAGCAAGCCGGACCTGGCGGTGATCTGCACGCCCGCGCCGACCGTGCTGGGGGTGGTCCAGGAATGCGCGCAGGCCGGGATCCGGGGCGTGGTCATCATCAGCGCCGGGTTCCGCGAGACCGGCGAAGAGGGCCTGGCCCAGGAGCGGGCGATCCGGGACGTCGCGCGCAAGCACCACATGCGCATCGTCGGGCCGAACTGTCTGGGCGTCATCACGCCCCGGCTGGGCCTCAACGCCAGCTTCACGGTGGGCATGCCCGGCGACGGACACATCGCGTTTATCTCACAATCCGGCGCACTGGGCACGAGCGTGCTCGACTGGGCGGAACGCAAGGGCATCGGCCTGTCGCACTTCGTGTCCGTCGGCAACATGATGGATGTCGGCTTCCCCGACCTGATCGATTACTTCGGGCAGGACCCGCGCACCCGCGCGTTGATCCTCTACATCGAATCGATCCGGGATGCCCGGCGGTTCGTATCCGCGGCGCGTGCGTTCACGCGCAAGATGCCGATCATTGCCTACAAGGCCGGCCGCTTCGCGCAGTCGGCGGCTGCGGCGGCGTCACACACCGGGGCGCTGATGGGCGCCGACGATGTCCACGACGCGGCGTTCCGGCGGGCCGGGATCGAGCGCGTGTTCGAGATCGATGACCTGTTCGACTGCGCGGAACTGTTGGCGCGTCAAAAGCCCCCGCGCCGCGGCCGGCTGGCGATCGTCACCAACGCCGGCGGCCCGGGCGTCATGGCGACCGACGCGCTGCTCGCCCGAGACGGCGAACTGGCAGAATTACAGCCGGAAACCATCGAAAAACTAAACGCCTGCCTCCCCCCGGCCTGGTCGCACAGCAACCCGGTGGACGTCTTGGGCGACGCCACCAGCAGCCGTTACGCCGACGCCATCAAGATCGTCCGTGAAGACCCCGGCGTGGATGCGCTGCTGACCATCCTCACGCCCCAGGCGATGACCGACGACCGCGAGGTCGCGCGCGTGATCGGCGAATCGGTGGCAAGCTCGAATAAGCCTGTGCTCGGCGCCTGGCTGGGCGGCAACTCGGTGATGCGCGGCCGTGAGATACTGACTCAGCACAACATCCCGTCCTACCCCAGCCCCGAGCGCGCGATCCGCGGGTTCATGCACCTGGTCTCCTACGCCCGCAACATCGAGACGCAGTACGAAACACCCGGCATCGTGCCCATCCACGGGATCGTCGCCACGCACACCGCCGGTCCGCTGGCGGACAAACCCGACACCACGCTCAGCGAGATCGAATCCAAGAAGCTGTTCAAGGACTTCGGCATCCCGGTCGCGATGGCCGAGCCCGCCGAGAACGCCGATCAAGCCGTGTCGCTCGCCGACGCGATGGGCTACCCGGTCGTGATGAAGATCCGCTCGCCGCAGATCACGCACAAGACGGACGTCGACGGCGTCGCGCTGAGCCTGGAAGACGCCGATGCCGTACGCGCCGCGTTTGCGCGGATCACCGCCTCCGCCGCGAAACACCGGCCCGATGCACATATCCAGGGCGTATCGGTCCAGCCGATGGTCGAGGGCCAGGACGGCGTCGAGATGATCCTGGGTGTGAAGAAGGACCCGGTCTTCGGTTTGGTATTGCTCGCCGGCATGGGCGGCGTGACGGCCGAACTCTTGCAGGACCGCGTGCTGGGCATGCCCCCGCTGACCGAGCGGCTGGCGCGCCGGATGCTCGAAACACTGCGTTGCTGGCCTTTATTAAACGGCTACCGTGGCCGGCCGCGCGTCGATGTCAACGGGCTGATCGAGGTATTGATCCGCCTGTCCTACCTCGTCGCCGAGACGCCCAACATCAAGGAGCTGGACGTCAACCCACTGCTGGTCACGCCCAAAGGCGTCACCGCGCTGGACGCCCGCGTCATCACCGACGATACGCCCGGCTTGCCCGACCCGCACTACCTGCACCTGGCAATACGCCCCTACCCGACCGAGTTCGTCCAAAAAATCACGCTCGAAGACGGCCAGGAGGTCACGTTCCGCCCGATCCGGCCCGAGGACGAGCCGCGCTGGCACGAACTGCTGGCAAGCTGCTCCGCCGAGTCGCTTCGGGCACGCTTCTTCTCGACGATCAGCAAGACCACGCACGAGATGGCGACCCGCTACTGCTACATCGACTACGACCGCGAAATGGCGATCGTCGCGATCATCCAGGACGGCGACCACAAGCGCATGGTCGGCGTGGGCCGGCTCGTCGCGGACCCGGATCACACCGACGCGGAATACGCCATCCTCGTCGCCGACAAGTGGCAGGGCCACGGCCTGGGCAACATGCTCACCGCCTACTGCCTGCAGCTCGCTAAACGCTGGGGCATCCAGCGCGTCTACGGCGGCACCGCGATCGATAACCGCCGCATGATCGCCACCTTCCGCGAGCAGGGCTTTGATCTGGTCACCGAAACCGAAGAGGGCATGGTCCTCGCCGAGCGTCCGGTGTAACGATAAACAAGTAACCCGGTTCGAGGCACGCACCCCGCCGCAACGAAGCCCACGGACCCGATCCGTGGGCTTGCTGTTGTAGTTTGATGTGCAAGCCTTACTGCGCCATCTCATCCAGAAGCGCCCGCGCTTGCCCGGCCTCTTCGGTATCGGGGTAATACTCGACCAGTTGATTCAAAAGCTCACGCGCCAGATCGGTCTTGCCGGCATTCAGGTAATTCTGGGCGAGCGCAAGTTTTTCACGCGCCTTGTCCGGCGGCGGCGATTGATCTGCGACTTCGGCGGCAGATGAAGTTTCATCCGGTTCGGGCATCGTGGCCGCTTCGGCGAGCGCCGCTTCGGCCTTGGGCGCGTAGGTAGTGTCGGGGTAGTCAAGCAGCAGTTGCTCTAGCGCCTCGGTGCCGTGCTTGCGGCTGCGGTGTAGGCGTTCCATCGCGCGGCGGTAGTCATCGGCGGCGGCGGACTCCCGGCGTTCGCGGATTATCTCAAGCGGGCCGTCCAGCGCGTCGATGCCCTGCGAGAACCAGTCCGCCGGCGGGAGCGTGTGGCCCATCCCGGGGACCTCAAGATAGGTGACGTTCTCGAACTGCCCGCGCTGGTAGCCGAACAGGTAGGCCGAGCGCGTCTGCGGCAGGTTGCCGTCGTTCTCGCCGGTGAGCAGGACGTAGCGGCAATCGCGTTTGGCCCGGCGGATAACATCCGGCTGCGGCGGGTTGAACGCGGGCGCCCAGAACTTCATCACGACGCCCTTATTGTCCGGGTGGGGCAGGCGGGTGAAGAAGTCCGTGCCGATCAGGGAAAACGCGCCGGCGAAGTGGTCGGCGTAGACCAGACCGACACGCGAGGCGCAGCGCCCCCCGCCGGAGACGCCGCTGATATAAGTGCGCATCGGGTCGATGCGGTAGGCCTTGGTGATGTTGTGCAGGCCGTCGAGCGCCAGACCCGCGCGGTGCCAGAAGCTGCGCGGGTTGCCCGAGTCGTTGGCGCCGACCCAGATGAGTTTGTGCTGATCCAGCACCGGCATGTAGTGCGCCGGCGGCCCGCCCCGCGTCCCGGCGTTGATCCAGACGAGCAAGCCGTAAGGCTCGGACCCGTCGTAAGCCGGCGGAACATATACCTCGAACAACTCATCCGTGATCGCGTAATCCGTCGGCGGGTTGGCCAGTTCGACACGGAAACGGGCCGTGACCTCACCGACCGTGCTCAGCGGGCTGCGCTCGATGAACCTTGCCGTGAACCGGCCGGTTTGCGGGCCGGTCTCGTTCGTTGTGGTGCTGGTTTCAACTGTAGGATCATCCTGCGCATAGACAGATGCCACCGCGCACAACAGCGCGCAGCAAAACAGCAGCACGGACCCGGTCGGCGTTATTCGCACACGCCTATTCTACCGCGCGATCTTGAGTTTTCGACGTTTTTGTTTCTCGTTCAGGTAAACGAGCACCTGCTGGGTGACCATGCACTGGCTGGAGGTGCATTGCAGCAGGTGGATCAGCTCCAGCACCTCGTCGGCGTCGGCCTTGCCGTCACGGAACGCGGCCCGCAGCTTCTTGAGATTCTTCACCGAACTGTGGACCGCTTCGATCGAGGCGTCCAGCGCGTCTTCGGCGTCGATCTTGCCGTCGGCGTTGAAATCCAGTTCCATGTCCGGGCAAGCGAACTGCCACGTCGTACCCATCGTGAACACGTTCAACAGCGCCTCCTGGGCCTCCTTGTTCGGCAGGTGCCGCACCAGCAGGCGGATCGAATCAAAGTCAGGCTGGCTCTGCCCGGCGATCCAGCGGTACACCGTCGATGCCGACACCCCCGCCATCTCCGCGATCTCGCGGGCGGTCGTCTGCTTCATCTCGATCATCCGGTTCAGCGTTTTGGTCAGCATGGCAAAGTCTCCCTCGGGTCCGGGCATCGGACGACGGACACAAGTTTACCGCAAGGCCTTTCCCCGGGCCGGGGAGATGCCGGGGTGGAATCCCACTTCCGGGACAGGGAAAAGCAGGAAAACAGGAAAGCAGGAAATACGATCCCCAATCCCTAATCCCAAATCCCAAATCCCTCACTCATTCCCCGGCCAGCCGTCGAACACGAACTTCCCGTCCTTCGAGATCACCTCGCCGTCCACCGTGATCGTCCCGCCGCCCGCATCGGGGCGCAGGTCGCAGACCATATCCCAGTGCAGGCCCGACGAGTTGTGGTTGCCGGTCTCGGGATACCCCGCGCCCACGGCCGCGTGGAACGTCCCGCCGATCTTCTCATCAAACAAAGTGTTCTTCGTGTATTCGGTGATCTGGTAGTTCGTCCCGACCGCGATCTCGCCGAGACTGCGCGCCCCGGGGTCCTGGTCGAGCATGTCGATCAGGAACGCCTGGTTCTTGCTTGCCTTGGCGTCGACGACCCGGCCCTTCTCGAACGTCAGCTCGATGTCGTGGACCTCACGCCCGTGATGGACCGCCGGGAACGAATACTTCACCACGCCGTTCACGCCGCCGTCGGCAGCGTTTAGGTTCGGGCCCGTGAACACCTCGCCGTCGGGGAAGTTCTCGTGGCCGCAGCAGTTGATCCACGTCATCCCCTCGACGTTCACCGTCAGGTCCGTCCCGCGCGGCGTCTTGAAGTGGATCACTTTCTTGCCCGTCAGGTAATCGACCACTTTCTGCTGCCGCTTCTGGATCTTCACCCACTCGGCGACGGGGTCATCCTTATCCAGGTGACCGGCGTTAAAAACAAAATCTTCATACTCGGCCAGGCTCATCTCCGCGTCCTGCGCGCTGGCGGCCGTCGGATACTGCGTGCCCGACCACTTCAAAGGCTTCACGCCCGGGTGCGCCTTCGGATCACTCGCAGCAGCCGCCCGGTCCATGAAGACCTGCATGATCGGCTTGCGCGCCGCCGACGCCATGCCCTGCCGCTTGGGGTCCACACGTGACAGGCTCTTGGTGTTCGTGTCCGCCCACAGCCCGATCGACACGTCGATCGTCTCGATCTCGTTTAGCGCCAACGGGCTGACGTACTTAAGCTGCTCGTCGTTGGCGTGCCCGTAAAAGAGGTTGGGAAGCGATTCCGGCGAGCACTTCACGAACGGGTGCGCCCCCGCCTTGACCGCCGCCTCGTACAACGCCTCCAGCAGCGGGATCGCCACCGGCGCACCGGTCAGCCGGACCAACTGCCCGGGCTTGATCCCCGTGGAATACTCAACCAGAACACGGGCCAGCTTATCGAGTCGTGGGTCACGCAAGGGGGTGCCTCCTGGGCATTTGGTACGGAATAGAGACACATCGTAGTGGTTTCATCCGGGCTTTTCACGGGGTAATGGACATCTGTATGTCCCGCCTTGCCTCGTGGCGTGACAGGGCCTAGTTTGTATCAAGCGGATGACCCAGGACCCAGACACCACGCACTCGCAAGACCCCACGCCGGTGGATACCCCGGCCGCACACGAGGCTGCGCCGATCCCGCAAGACATCGTGGCGGAGGGGCCTTTCGGCCGGCTGCTGGAGCCGGTGCTCCGTTTGGTGTGTGACGGCCGGCTGTCCGAAGTGAGCTGGTTCCGCACCGACTGGCAACGCGGCGGCGCGGCCACCGGGTACGCCACCTACAAAGACGACGATGGCAACGAACAGCCGGTCGTGGTCAAGCTCCCCGTGCCCCCTACGAACTGCTCTGGATGAAAACCTTGCGGGGGCACCACGGACGTCGTGCCCAGGCTCTACGCATGCGGCGAGGTGCTCGGCGGGTACGACATGGCGTGGGTCGTCATGGAACGGCTGACGCACGGCCCGCTGGGTTCGGCGTGGCGGGGCGCGGAGTTCAGCCTGTTGATCGAAGCCGTCGGACGCTTCTACCAGGCCACCGTTGATATCCCCATCCACACCAAGCACGTCCACCGCGACTGGGGCGCTATCCACGACCACGCCCGCGCCAGCGTCCGCGACCACGCCCTGCCCGAAGCGCAGCGGTGGAACAAGGCGGCTGGAAAAATCGCACAGGCAGTACAAGGAATGGGTCAGCATCTGCAGCACGCCGACCGATGGAGCATTGGTGTCACGGCGACCTGCACCTGGGTAACGCCATGACCCGTTGCGAGCCGCCCAACGGCCCGGCCGTACTTTTTGACTTGGCGAAAGTCTGCGTCAGCCACTGGGTGCAGGACGGCGTCTACCTCGAACACCTCTACTGGGGCCGTCAGAACGATCTCAACGGGCATAAGCTCTGCAAGGAATTGGCGCACCAGCGCAAGCAGCTCGGTCTGCCGGTGGACAAAGGCTGGTCCAACCTCGCCAACGCCAAACGCGCGCTGTTGGCGATGAGCGTGCCCGCGAAACTCGACGTAGATGGCAACGCCCACTACGTCCACGGCGCCCTGGAAGTCCTCGAACGCGCGGTCTGCTGATTTAACCGCGAAGGCGCGAAGAAGATTTGCCGCAAAACGCCAATGAACACAATTTTATGGCCGTAGGAGGCGGAAGTGTTCGGGAAGTTTTTCCAGCGAAAACCAACGGCAAACGTCGTGCACCACCCGATTGGTGAAGTCTTTCCCTGGCCCAAGAACACCGTGTTAAGGGTATTGGACCCATTAATTCTTGCTATACCTGCAGCCGTCCTAGAGCAAGATGAGGTTCTATCTGCAGTCATTCATTGCTGACGATAACGCTGAGATCGCGATTCCCGAGGAGGACGACAAGATCTATATTCGGATGCAACCGGGTATGCGCGTATCCCTAACTAAAAATGTCCAAGCCGTGGTGATAGCCTGTTCCGAGGGAGATCAGACGCCAAAGCGAATTGAAGTGATCACGCCGCCTGAAATCGATCGATGATTTGTCGATTCAAGGCGATTGCTTATTGCGTTGATTTGTGTTTTTGCGGCAAATCTTCTTCGCGCTCTTCGCGCCTTCGCGGTAAACTTCAGTGCGTGTACTTCCGCGGCAGGTCTTTGCTTAGCCGGCAGGTGATCTCGTAGGGGTGAGTCTTGGCAAGGTTGGCGAGGTTGGGCACGCTGTTTGGCGCGGCGGGGTCGTCGCTGATGATGTGGACGGCTGCGTTCATCAGGGCGTGGATATCTCCGCCTTCGTTCAGGCCCGGGGCGTCGGTCAGGTCGATCGATAGCTGGTCCATATTGACCCGACCGAGCACGGGGGCGTCGAGGTAGGCGCCGTTTTGATCGAGGATGACGCGGACGCTGGAGAGGTTGCTCAGCGCCACGGGGTAGCCGTCGCCGTAACCGACCGGGATGACGCCGATGACGCTGTTGCGTTTGAGCTTGTGGGTGCAGCCGTAGCCGACGGGTGTCCAGCGTGGGTAGCGCTGCACGTGGTTGATGCGTGTGACCCAGCGGAGGGTGTGCTCGAGCGCGGGCGCTTCGGCCATGACGGGGCCGGAGATCAGGCCCTGACCGTAGCCGTAGAGCGCAAGACCGGGTCGGATCATGTTCTTGTGGAACCGCCGGTCGCGCAGGGTGGCGAAGCTGTTGGCGATATGCAGGACGCAGTCGGCGGGTATGAGCTTGGCCTGCTGCGTGATCGCCGTCTCGAATTGTTCCAGCTGCTCGTACGCGAAGTCTTCGTCGCTGTCCGCGGTGGCAAGGTGCGAGTAGATACCGGCCACGCGGACGTGCGGGTACTTGTCCATGTTCTGCAGCACGTGCGCGAACTGTTCGCCGTTCAATCCCGACCGGCTCATCCCGGTGTCGAGGTAGAAGTGGATCGGCATCTTGATGCCGAACGTCCGTCCGATCTGGTTGACGGTATCGAGCTGGTCGAGGTCGTGGATGGAGATGTGCAGGTTGCCGGCGACAGCGGGCCGGTACAGCGCATCGGTGCGGTTGAGCGCGCGTAAAGGCGACAGCAGCAGCAGCGGGCCGGTGACGCTCTTATTGACCAAGTGCTCGGCTTCCTGCGTGCTGTAGACGGCGAGCATGTCGCAGCCCGCCTTGACCAGCCGGTGCGCGACCGTCGCGGCGCCCAGGCCGTAAGCATCTTTCTTGACGACACAGCAGACGGCAGGCCGGCGCCGCTTCCCGCGCGCGGGTTTGCCGGCCTGATCCGTCGCGGACTCTACGGAGACCGCGAGGTTTCTAAGCGCCTGGAAGTTGCGTTCCACACGCGACAGATCGACTTCGAGCCAGCTGCTTTCCGATGCCATCGGGACCTCGACACGGACGGGGGAGGATACGGTTAGGGGTCCACGTAGTTGTACCACGGGCGGTGTCTCCGTAATATCTTGTCAGCAGTCGGCTTGCTACCTATCGGCCAGCCACGGCGGTGTCCGCTTGGGCGGGTCGCGCCGCCGGGGGTTATCGGCGGGGAGGGTGCTGCGTGACGAATGCCGGGCCTCGGCCCGTAAACCTGGATAAGCTACTTTAGATTCAGGATTTACGCCAGACGCCCCCCATTCATCCCGCAGCGCCGCCTCCCTGTCTTCTTGCCGGATGTGTGAAGCCGACTGTTGGTGTCGGAGCTTGTTTCCCGGCATCGGCGCGGGTTTCGCGTGGCCGCCGGCCGCCGACCGACGCCTGACCAACCCCACCGCCCCACCACTTAAGCCGGGCGGCATCGGCGATCCCTGTTATGAATACGACCCAGGACCTCTTCGACACCGACCAAAGCTTCGCCGACCTGGGGCTGCGCAACAGCGTCGTCAAGGGGCTGACCGAAGCCGGCTTCCAGCACCCCACCGACATCCAGGCCAAGCTCATCCCCGCGATCCTCGCCGGCAAGGACGTCATCGGGCAGGCTCGCACCGGCACGGGCAAGACCGCCGCCTTCGGCCTGCCCATTTTCCACCTGGCAGACCCCGACACACAGATGCAGGGCCTGGTCCTCACGCCCACACGCGAGCTGGCCACGCAGGTCGCCGCCGAACTCGACGAGCTCGGCAAGCACACGCCGATCCGCACCTCCTGCATCATCGGCGGCGAATCCATGCGCGCGCAGCAAAAGTCCGTCGAACGCGGCGGGCACATCATCGTCGGCACCCCGGGCCGCGTCATGGACCTGCACGGCCGGAAGCAGATCCACTTCGACAACATCCGCTTCATCGTCCTGGACGAGGTCGACCGCATGCTCGACATCGGCTTCCGCGAGGACATCAAGAAAATCCTCCGCAACGTCAAGACCGAGCACCAGACCGTCTTCGTCTCCGCCACGATGGACCGGGAGATCGAGTCGCTGGCCCGGTCGTTCATGAAGAAGGATGCGGAGAAGATCACCACCGTTTCCGGCTCGCTGACCGTGTCGATGGTCGACCAGAAGTACCTGCCCGTGGAGCCCTGGGACAAGCGCTCGCTGCTGCTGCACATGCTCCGGCACGAGAAGCCCGACACCACCGTCGTCTTCTGCAAGACCAAGGCCACCGTCCACAAGATCACCAAGTACCTGCAGGAGAAGAACGTCAGCGCCCGCGAGATCCACGGCGACCTGCACCAGCGCAAGCGCACGCAGGTCATGGACTCCATGCGTGAGGGCAAGCTGGACGTGCTGATCGCCTCGGACCTCGCCGCACGCGGGCTGGACGTCGAGCACATCACCCACGTGATCAACTACGACCTGCCGGAAGACCCCGAGGTTTACGTCCACCGGATCGGGCGAACCGCCCGCGCGGGCCGGCGGGGCATCGCCTGGTCGTTCGTCACGCCCGATCAGGGGCAGTTGCTGACCGAGATCGAGAAGCTTTCGGGTGCGATGATCGAGAAGCTTGATTACCCGGACTTCCAGCCCGGCCCGATCCCGCAGGATATCCGTGAGGTCCGCGAGGCAGAGCAACGCCGGGCCTCCGCCCCGGCCCGCACGCTGGAGTCCCGCGCCGTCGGCGGGATCGACACCTCCGGCTACACCGAAGACGAACTCAAAGCCATGTTCCCCGACGGCAACATCCCCAAGAACCTGCCGAAAAAGGGCCTGGGCGGCAAGTTCCGCACCCGCCGCGGCTGAGCCGAACCAACGCCGACATCGCACTCACATATGCATATGGCGAAAGTCTACTCACCGTAGATGCCGGGGCCGTGTGAAACGAGCGAGACAACCGTTACAGCGTTTCGCGTGATTTATAGCCGCATCGTTTCTGTCATTCCCGCGCAGGCGGGAACCCACGTCAACACAGATACCGACCGCATGGATTCCCGCCTGCGCGGGAATGACGGCCATAAAATACACGAAACGCTCTAATACGTCGGCAAGGACGGGTCGATCTCGCGGACCCAGCCGAGGATGCCGCCGGTGAGGTTGATGGCTTCGTAGTCGCGCTCGCGCAAGAAGGCGACGGCCATAGCGCTGCGCTGGCCGACCTTGCAGATCATCACCTGCGTCTTGTCGGGGTCCAGCTCGTCGAGGTGGTCGGGCAGGGTTTTCAACGGAATGAGCTTGGCGTTGGGGAATTTGACGATCGCGTGCTCGGCGGGTTCGCGCACGTCGATCAATTCGATATCGTCGCCGCGTTCGAGCATGGCTTTGAGTTCGGCGGGCGTCACGGATGGCGGGTTCAGTAGATTCATCGCGAGAGTATGGGCTTTAAGAGGTCGGTCTTGGCGAAGAGCGCGGGGGTGCCGCCGGTATGCACGAACACCACGGCATCGTCCTTGCTATACATACCGGCCTTGATGTCGGCGAGCATGCCGGCGAAGGCTTTGGATGAATAGACCGGGTCGAGGAGGATGGCTTCGGTCTGGGCGAGCAGCTTGATGGCGTCGAGCGCGGCGGGCGTGGGGTAGCCGTAGGCTTCGCCGAACTGGGTGTCATCGCAGAGGACGCGGGACGGGTCGATGGGGTCGGCGTTGATGTGCGCGGCGCACTGGTTGGCGAGCGTGAGCGTATCCTGCGTGATTTCCTCGGCCCCGCCGGGGACGACGCAGTAACCCTTGATGGTGTAGCTGCCGCCGAAGACGGATTGGCCGACGACCATGCCGGCCTGCGTGCCGGCGCTGCCGTTGGCGACGTAGACGCAGCGCGGGCTGACCTGTTGCTCGACAAGTTGGGTGTTCATCTCGAGGATCATGCCGACGTAGCCCAGCGCGCCGACGGCGTCGGACCCGCCGGAGACGACGATGTAGGGAGTGCCGCCTTTCGCCTTGATCTGCTCGGCGAGCTCTTTCATCTTCGGCTTACGGTCCTTACCGGTCGGGACGTAGTGACATTCGGCGTCGAGCAGGTCGTCGATCAGCAGGTTGCCTTGCAGGGGCGGGTTATCATCGGGTGAATTCAACACGAGCACGGCCTGCATGTCGCCTAAGCGTGCGGCGGCGGCGGACTGACGGACGTGGTTACTCTGCGCGCCGCCCTCGGTGATGAAGTGCGTGACGCCCTTTTGTTTCGCATCGGCGATCAGGTATTCGAGCTTGCGGGTCTTGTTGCCGCCGAAGGCGAGGCCGGTCAGGTCGTCGCGTTTGATGTAGATGCGCGGGCCGCCGAGCTTGTCGGTGAGACGCGGCAGGAACTCAAGCGGCGTGGGGAGGGTGGCGAATCGGTCGCGGGGCTGGGAGAAGAAGTTCATAGGGTGGAGTCTGGTCAATAGGGTCTGGGGGCTGGTCCGAAGAGCCTCAGTTTAACGCGTTGCGGCAAGAATGCCGTTGGCGGCGAGTTGGCGGGCGGAGTCGGGGGCGTAACCGAAGATGCCCCAGTGTTCGCAGCCGGCGATCGCGGCGGTGAGGTCTTCGGGGGAGTAGATGACGGCGGCCCGGCCATCGATCGTGATGGCCTGGAGGCGCGGGTCGGAGGACTGGCCCATCTGGCGTTGGGCGAAGCGGCTGTAGGTGACGCGGCGGTTGTCGTGGGCATCGGAGTCCAGGCCCTGGCCGGTGTAGATCGGGGATTGTTCGTTGAGCGGGGTGACGAACTGGCCGGGGAAGGTTTTGGCGAGCATGGCGTTGGCGGCGTTGACGGCGTCGGTGGTCCCGCCCGCTGCGTCGAGCCAGAGCGTGCCCCCGGCTTCGACCCAGGCGCGCAGCGCGGCGGCTTGGTCATCCGTGAGCGAGCCGGAGCCGGACGTAGTCAGAAACGCGATGCGCTGGTCGGCGAGCTGGTCCGGCGTGACCGTCTGGATATCGAGGTTGATGTCGTGGTCGCGTGCCATGATGGCGCGGAGTTGGCTCAGCGCGCCGGGCTCGGGATCGAATTCGCCGTCGTACTGGATGCGCGCAACCGAGACCCGCTCGGACGGGCGGCGATCCGGCGGCGTGATGTAGTTTGTCTGTAAGCGCGTGCGCTGCGACTCCGTGCCTACAGCGAAGAGATACAGATTGGATAGCGCGACAAAGCTGTCGATGTTGCGGCGGGTGTCGTTGGTCTGCAGGCCCCGGCCGATGTCACGGTTGAACACGACCATGAGCGGGCGGACGCCGTTGTGGACCATCTGCATCGGGACGTTGGGGTTGAGCTGCGTGTGCAGGCTGTAGAACGGGTGGAACTCGGCAACGGGTTCGAGTGATTTACCGGGGAAGAGCGCGGCGACCAGGGCATCCACCGAATCGGACATGCGGTTGTAAGGCGCTTCGGGGTTGAAAACGAGCATCCCCCCCGCTTCGATGTATTCACGCAGCCGGTCGATCTCGGCATCGGTCAAGGTGAAAGGTTCGTGCGTGGCTAAATAGATCAGCGGCGAGTCGGCCAGTTCGTAGACGGGTTGATCGAGGCCTACAATCTGCCACGTCGTGTCGGTTTCGTAGACGCCGGAGGCGTACTCGGCGAAGTTCCACAGGTCGTTCGGCCGGTTGTCCCACGCGCCGTCGAAGCGGAGCTTGGAGACGGCGACGGGTTCGAGCGCGTTGGCGAGGTAGAGCAGCGCAAAGCCGGTGGATAGGAGCTTGCCCTGGTTGCCGGTCGGGTCGCGCCACAGGCCGTCGTAGCCCTGGCGGTTGAGCATCTCGGCGGTGACGGTGCGGAACCAGTCGACGCCATTGAACGTGCGCCGCCCGGACGCCTGCCCGACGCGCTGAACGGTCCACATGTAGTAGTACCAGTCCATGCCGTCACTCTGCTTAGGGTCGAAGTTTTCGTCGAGCCAGCGCAGCCCTTTGCGCAGTTCGGGGGATACGTTGTCGCGACCGGGCTCGACGAGTTGTGGGCCGGTGAGGTAGCGTTCGGTGAGGGTGAGTGTGGCGACGCCGCCTGCGGTCATCGGGCCGGTGACGGTGGAGCGGGTGTTCTTCGTGCGGGGCTTGCGTGAATCGGAGGATGCGCCGGTGTCGGGCTGCGCGATGCCGATAGCCCAGCCGGCGGGCTGATCTTCGGGGGCTTTCTGTTGCGTGATGCGCCATTGTTTGTCGATCGGAGCCCAGGTTTTTCTGTCGTTGAGGTCGATGCCCAGGCGGTCCGCGCCCCGCAAACCCAGGACGCCGTACAAGCCGCTGCCGTGGTCGCCGAACCCGGTGCTGGGCCCGCCGAAGTATTCCTCGTTGAAGTTACCTTCGTCGGTGACGGCGGCTTCGAGCCAGGCGGTGTCGCGTCGCGCGGCGTCGGTGAACATGGCGGCGGGCAGGCGGGAGAGCATCATCAGGCGCATGCCGCGGTCGTAGGTATAGGGTGTGTCGCTGGCGAGCACCCAACTGATGCGGCGGAACAGGCGCGGGTCCTGGTACGACTCGCCGGCGGCGAGCATGGCCCAGCAGACCAGCGCGTGGTTGCCGGTCTCGTTGATCACTTCCTGATAGATCGGCTTGCTCTGGTTGTATCGGTTCAGCCACCAGTAGTAGCTGTCGTGGCGGATATCTTCGTAGGGCAGGATGAGCTTGGCATCCCCTTCTCGTTGCTGCGCAGCGGAGTAGAGTTCATCTATCGCGGTGCGGATGGCGGCGCGGATATCTTCGATCGAGAGGGTTTCGGGGTCGAACGGGCCGGAGAGGGGCTGCGCGGAGGCGGCGGGCGCGTCGGTTTGTTGCAGAGAAAAAGCGCGGACGCGCCCGGGGTCGCCGAGCATATCGGTCAGGTGCGCGGCGTACTCGGCGTAGCTTCGCATCTCGGGCTTGACGGTGTAGGGCAGGGGCTCATCGCCGGCGTTGTATTTTTCGTAACCCCGCGCCCCGGCGGTAGCGCGGGTGATCCGGGCACGGAGTGAGGCCAGGGCGCGGTCGTCGTAGAGCGCGAGGTAGCCGTCACGCATCGCGCGGTACACGGCCTGGGTCAGATCGAAGCCGGCCCGCTGGTGCTGGCGGATCAACCCGGCGATCGCATCGGCGACGGTGTCCAGCGCCTTGTCATCGCCGGACTGGATCATCGCGTACGTCAGGTCGCAGCGGTACTCGCGCATGGCCTTGGAGACATCGAGATACCGTTCGTTGACCAGCAGGATGTCGCGGTCGCGCATCTGCTTGACCTGCTCTTCGAGCCTTTCAATTTCTGCGACGAGAGGTTCGGCGCGTTTGCGGGCGGCGGGCGTCATGTGCGGCAGCGCGGCCCGGCCGGAGTAGGTCTTATCGAAGGGCGGGGTGCCGACGGTGATGCGCGTCTGGGATCGTAACGAGGCGAGGCGTTTGTTGATAGCCTGGCCCTCTTCGTTGTAGGGCGAGATGTAGCGGGCGGGCATCTCGGCGGGCATGTCTTTGAAAAGATCGCGCAGGGCACCGACTGATTCAGATGACAAAGGCACGGGCGTGCCATCGGCTGCACCGATCGCGCGGGCGTGCAGCCAATCCTTGATGCAGGGCATCAGGTGCCAGCGGATGTAGGCGTCGCCGTATTCGTCGCCGGCCAGTTTCCCGGCCATGCGTTCGAGGACGGCAGGGCCGTCATCCGCGCTTAGTGTCAGCACCGACCGGTGAGGCCGGCTATCGACCATCCGGTGTTCGGGATTCTTGATGGTTTCCAGGTCGCGGGCCTCGTTGATCAGTTGCTCGAAGGCGGCGTCGATCCGGGTAGTGTCCGGCTCGGCGGCGTGCAGCGTCAGGCCACCGGTGTATAGCGATACAACCGCAGCGACCAGAACGATCGCGCGGTTGCGCAGCGCAACAAAACAGTGGTGCCTCATGCCCGGCCTCCCTGAGATGAATCGAACCGAAACGCCCTGCCCACCGGGGCGGGAAAACATTCAAATGGTTGCGGAGGGACCGCGTTGAAACCGGCTCTTCAAGGCCACGGCCGGTGAAACGGCCTCGCCCCGCGGTCATAAAGACAAACGACCGCCGTCCGCCCTATCGGGGACGATGTCTTAGACTTCCTGCACTTCCTTGGTCTTCGCGGCGACCAGTTCATCGACCTGCGTTTCGTACTTCTTCAGAAGCTTCTGCACGTCTTCTTTCGCGCCCTCGGCGGCGTCCTCGCTGACGTGCTGGGTCTTGTCCTTGGCGGCCTGGTCGATGTGTTTGTTGGCGTCGCGGCGGGCGTTGCGGATGGCGACCTTCGCCTGCTCGCCCATCTGCTTGACCGAGCCGATGAGTTGGTTGCGGCGTTCGCCGGACAAGGGCGGGAGGTTCAGGCGGATCTGCTTGGCCTCGACGATGGGGTTCAGGCCCAGGCCCGACTCCATGATCGCCTTGCCGATCTCCTTGGTGCTCGACGCGTCGAAGGGCTTGATCAGAAGCTGCGTCGGCTCGGGGACGTTGATCAGCGCGAGCTGGCGCAGCTCGGTCTGCGTGCCGTAGTAATCGACCTTGATGAACTCGACCAGGGCCGTGGACGCCCGGCCGGTGCGGACGCCGCGCAGCTCGTTCTTAAGATACTCCACCGCCTTGTCCATCGAGTCTTCACAGGTCAATAAACTTTCGTCGATATCCATGATGCAATCTCCGATCTGCGATATTCAATCCGCGGTGTATCCGTCATTCGGGCGGATCATGCGGGCCCGACATCGTACATCATTCAAGGACCACCCGCGTGCCGTGGGGCTTGCCCGCGACGACCTCGGCGATGTGGCCGGGTTCTTTCATGTTGAAAACGATAATCGGGATGCCGCGCTTGCGGCACATGTCGAACGCGGTGAGGTCCATCACCTTCAGGTCGCGCTCGATGGCGTCCTTGAAGAGCAGCGTTTTGTATCGCTTGGCGTCCTTGTGCTTCATCGGGTCCTTGTCGTAGACGCCGTCGACCTTGGTGGCCTTAAGCAGGATGTCGGCGTTGATCTCGGCGGCACGCAGCGACGCGGCGGAATCGGTCGTGAAGAACGGGTTGCCCGTCCCGGCGACGAAGATCACAACCCGGCCCTTCTCAAGGTGACGCATGGCCCGGCCGCGGATGAACGTCTCGGCGACCGATGACAGGTTCAGTGCGCTGAGCACGCGGGCGGGTTGGCCGATCTTTTCAAGCCGTTCTTTCAGGGCAAGGCCGTTCATCGCCGTGCCCAGCATGCCCATGTAGTCGGCCGAGGCCTGCTCGACGTGGCCCTCGGCGGCGAGCGTCGCGCCGCGGATGATGTTGCCGCCCCCGACGACGACCGCCAGCTCCGTGCCCAGCTTCGCCGCGGCCGCGATCTCGTGGGCGATCACGTCCAGTTCCGGGCCGTCGATCCCGAACCCGCCGGGCTTGCAGAAAGCCTCGCCGCTGATTTTTAAGAGCACGCGCTTGTAGACCGGCTTGCCGGATTTGGTTTTCTTCTTGCTGTCGCTGGTTGGGGGCATCGGGTTTCCCTAAGGGCTACTGCTGACGGCGATATCCTACACAACATCGCGCCGCTTGGCCCGCGCGGGAATCAGTCGCCGAATTCCCGCTCAAAAGCCTCGAGGTCGGCATCAAAATCGTCGGTCGTATCGTCACGCTTGCGCGGCCGGGGCGGGCCGTCGGGCGAGTCCGCCGGGTCGATGCCGAACCAGTCGAGCCAGCGCTCGACCTGATCGTTGCCCATCGTGGCGGTGCCGGGCTTGCCTGGCGCGGTTGTGCCGCCGCCGGTTTTTCCTGCCGTGGCGAGCCGGTTGAGGAAACCCTCGGCCGTTAAGTCCCTTGCCTTACGCCGCCGCGCCGCCCGACGGACCGCACGGTCGCTGGACACGACCGTCAGCCGGCGCGGGGCAGAATCCGCGTCGATCAGTTCGATGATGACGTCATCCGCCGACCGACTCGCTCCCGAAAAGATCAATTCCACCGCCCCCAGTGCCGGGTCGCCCGGCTTCAAAGAATGCGGCTTGGGCGAACCATCACACACCACCGTCACCCCCCCCGCCGCCCACCTGGTCTGCGCAAGTAACGCACACAACGACGCCTCGCTCAGCCCGGCCAGCGCCGAAGGCTTCTCCGCGTGCAGCACGTTGTAGCAATCGATGAGCAGGGGCATGGGCTAAGTGTCGGGTGTCGGGTGTCGGGTGTCGGGTGTCGGGTGTCGGGTGTCGGGTGTCGGGTGTCGGGTGTCGGGTGTCGGACAGGAGTGTACCAACGCCGGCCCTGAGCGAAGCGAAGGGCTGGGTCATACCTCGATCATTCACCTTCAAGATACGTCTATATGAGTAAAACCGGCCGGTTTTGTCGCCGGCCGGTCGGTTAGATTGGTATAACGCGGGTCGTAGCGAATTAAAGCTTAAACCGCCCCACTAAAGCCTGTAACTGCTCTGCCTTGGTCGAGAGCTGGTTTGCCGCCATCGCGGCCTGGCTGGCGCCCTCGGCGCTCTGGTTAGTCACGGCGCTGACCTCCTGCACGCCTCGGCTGACCTCTTCGCTGGCGGCGGACTGCTCTTCGGCGGCGGCGGCGATCGACTGGATCATCATCGCAACTTCCTGCGCCCCGGCGACGATCTGCTCCAGGCTACGACCGGCTTGCGTGGCTTTCTCCACGCCGACCCGCACCTGCTCGGTGCCGGCGTTCATCCGCTCGACCGCCTGGCCCGTCTCAGTTTGGATAGCGGTGATCGACTCACCGATCTCTTCGGTCGCCTTGGTCGTACGGTCGGCGAGCTTTCTCACCTCATCGGCGACGACCGCGAAACCGCGCCCGTGTTCGCCGGCGCGGGCCGCCTCGATCGCGGCATTCAGTGCCAGCAGATTGGTCTGGTCGGCGATGTCGTTGATGACCTCGATGATCTGGCCGATCTGCTCGCCGCGCTTGCCGAGTTCTGAAACGCTGGCGGCGCTGGCGGTGACGGCGCCACTAATCTCGTTCATCCCTTGAATGGTCTCGGAAACCACACGCCCGCCTTCCTGCGCAACCTTGCCGGAGGCCTGGGCGTTATTGGCCGCCTCGGCGCTCTTGCGAGCGACCTCGATGACGCTGGCGGACATTTCTTCCACGGCTGCGCTGATCTGTGTGACCTGCTGATTCTGTTCACCCATGCCCTGGGCCATTTCCTCGCTGGAGGCGGCGATCTCGGTCGCGGCGCCGGCGACCTCGCGGGCGGTCGCGCCGACCTCGGAGATCACGCCGTGGATCTTCGCCACGAAGGTGTTAAACCATTTGCCCAGGTCACCAAGCTCGTCTTTGCGGTCCTGATCGACGCGCTGGGTCAGGTCGCCCTCACCCTCGGCGATGTCCTTGAGACGCGCTACCAACAGGTTGATGGGCCTGGACAGCATCCGAGCGAAGAAGAACGCGATAATGATTACGGCCACGGCGGTCACGCCGATCACCGATATCAGGACCGAGCGGATGGCGTTGGTTTCCGCGAGTGATTCGTTTTCAGCAACACGTACCAGCGCCGACCAGCCCAGCCCCGGGTAGCCCAGCGCGCCGTCACTGTGGGCCCAGCCGCTGGTCTGCCAGACCTGCTTGCGGGCGTGCAGCGCCCGGCCGAAGCCGTTATTGCCCGCCACCGCGTCTTTGGCAGCCGCCACGCCCTTTTCGACGAGGTTCAGCTTCAGGACCACATTGTCCATGTCGTGATTTGCGGTGCTGCCCCCGTTGACCGTCGGGTCGCAATCGACAAGGATCCGGCCCGTTTTATCCAGCAGTGTAAGTTCGGCGGAACCCATGCCCGTCGCTTTCAGGGGCTGGTACGACGCAGCGATGATATCCTCGACCAAACTCCACTTCGCGTAGTTTTTCCAGATCGCCATCACCTCACCGGCATCATTCTTCACCGGCGCGGTATAGCCCAGCGTCAGACCCTCTCCCCCGTACACCTGTTTCACCAGCGGGTCCACGTACAGGTCTTCCACCACCGTCCCAGTCAGCACATCACTAGCCAGGAAACGACCCGCCTTCGCGTCCTTGAACCAACCGGCGTCTGAAAAATCGTGCGCGTAAATCGACTCGGACTTGATCGGGCTGCCCGAGTCGTCCCGGCTGTTCACCGCGATCACCTTGCCGTCAAGATCAACCAGCACCGTCAGGTAGTAGATGTCATACGTATCGACGTAGCTGTTCATCGCGCGGACGATCGGTGAGGCTTCGCCCGGCTGATACCAGGCGGTTTTGTCCTGCACCACGGTGTTCAGCCCGAACGCCTGGACGTCGCCGTAACGCTCGAAGAGGTTACGCTCGATCTTGTCCATGATGTTGATGGCGGTACTGCCGTATTGCCGGGCGATGGAGCTGTCGATCGCTTGCGTCGAGTGCCAGGCGATAGCGGCCACCGTCAGCACGGGGATCACCCCCACCAATAACAGCACGAGGATCAATTTAGTCCGGATCTTCACGTTCTTGCCTCCTGATAACCCCCAACCTCAAAACCGATTCCACCCGCCCGTATTGGGCTGCGGCCCCATGAAACAAACCAAGCGGAACGGGGGCGGGGCGCGGTCCGCTCGGGTATCCGAAATATAGATGGGTCGGTGTGCCCCGCCGGCCCAGAAAAAGCGGCCGCGCGTGCATTTCAACGGACCCACCCGTATGGATATCGACAAAAAATGATTTAAGTTGGAGGCTAACCACACGTTTCACCTATAAACCGGCGTGCGTACCCCGGAGACCGGCGGGATAATCGGTCTGGGTTAACACCCGACCGGACATGTCTGTATAACCGCGGGGGGGCGGCTGCCTTGTCCCGGCGGGCGGCGTACATTAAGCTGTCCATATTCGGACGATCAAGTCTCGGACACCCGCCCGGATCGTCCGGTAACGGCTCACACCCGTTTCCCCATTCCACGCTATTGGCTACGGAGGAGTACCCGGCATGTCCAGCACCACCAACACCAACTCCGATCAGATGCATTCGGTCCTGCAGGAGTCGCGTAAGTTCCCGCCGCCGGCGGAGCTTGCCGCGAAGGCGCACATCGCCGGTCCGCAGGCCTACGAGGCGCTCTACAAGCGCTCGATCGAGGACCCGGAGGGCTTCTGGGCGGGCGTCGCCAAGGACCTGCACTGGTTCAAGCCATGGGACAAGGTGCTGGAATGGAAGTGCCCGGACGCGAAGTGGTTCGTCGGCGGCAAGACCAACCTCAGCTACAACTGCCTGGACCGCCAGGTCGAGGCCGGGCTGGGCGGCAAGACCGCGATTATCTGGGAATCCGAGACCGTCGATGCCAACGGCAAGCCGACCGTCCTGAACCTGACCTACGCCGACCTACTCAAGAAAGTCAGCAAGTTCGCCAACGCGCTTAAGAAACTGGGCGTGAAGAAGGGCGACGTGGTGACGATCTACCTGCCGATGATCCCCGAGCTGGCGATCGCGATGCTGGCCTGCGCCCGTATCGGGGCGCCGCACTCGATCATTTTCGGGGGCTTCAGCGCTCAGGCGATCCGCGACCGCGTGGACAACTGCCAGAGCAAGTTCCTGATCACCGCGGATGCCGGCGTCCGCCGCGGCAAGCCCGTGCCGTTGAAGAAGAACGCCGACGACGGCATGGAACTGACCGACAAAGTCAAGACCTGCATCGTCGTGAAGCACGCCGATATCGACGTGCCGATGAAGGCCGGGCGCGACCTGTGGTATCACGATGTCATCAAGGACGTGTCCGGCGAATGCCCCGCCGAGCCGATGGACTCCGAAGACCTGGCGTTCATCCTCTACACCTCCGGGTCGACCGGCAAGCCCAAGGGCATCATGCACACCACCGGCGGGTACGGCGTCTACACCTACTACACCGCCAAGATCTCCTTCGACCTTAAGCCCGAAGAAAACGACGTCTTCTGGTGTACCGCCGACATCGGCTGGATCACCGGGCACTCGTACATCATCTACGGCCTGCTGCCCAACCGCGTGCCCAGCATCATGTACGAGGGCGGCCCCAACCACCCGGCCGAGGACCGCTTCTGGGACATCATCGAACGCCACAAGGTCACCAAGTTCTATACCGCCCCCACCGCGATCCGCACGTTCATGAAGTGGGGCGATGAACACATCGACAAGCACGACATCTCAAGCCTGAAGATACTCGGCACGGTCGGCGAGCCGATCAACCCCGAGGCGTGGATGTGGTACCACAACAAGATCGGCGGCGGGAAGTGCCCGATCATCGACTCGTGGTGGCAGACCGAGACCGGCGGGCACATGCTCGTACCGAAACCCGGCGCGACAACCACCACGCCCGGCTCATGCACCACGCCCTTCTTCGGGATCGACGCGGCCGTCGTCAACTCCGAAGGCGAAGAGGTCCCGACCAACACCGGCGGCATCCTCGTCATCCGCAAGCCCTGGCCCTCGATGTTGCGCGGTGTCTACGGCGACCGCGACCGGTTCATCGACACCTACTGGTCCAAGGTCCCCGGCATGTACACCGCGGGCGACGGCGCACGCAAGGACGAGGACGGCAACTTCTGGATCATGGGTCGTATCGACGACGTCATCGTCGTGGCCGGGCACAACATCGGCACGATGGAAGTTGAGTCCGGCCTGGTCAGCCACCCCGCCGTCGCCGAGGCGGCGGTCGTCGGCTACCCGCACGAGATCAAGGGCAACGGCATCGCCGCCTTCGTGATCCTGCGCGGCGAGATCCCCACCGGCGAGGCCGCCGAGAAACTCAAGAAAGAGCTGAGCGCCCACGTCGCCAAGGAGCTCGGCCCGATCTCCAAGCCCGACATCATCAAGCTCACCGACGCCCTGCCCAAGACCCGCTCCGGCAAGATCATGCGACGCCTGCTCCGCGACATCGCCGCCGGCAACGAGATCAAGGGCGACATCACGACGCTCGAAGACAAGAGCATCGTCGACAAGCTCCAACGCGGCTAGGACCCGCCCCTGACAACCTAACCACCCCCAAAGCCCACGCATCCGATGCGTGGGCTTTTCGTTTACTGACGCCACCATTTACAATCAACCCACAAATAAAAAGAGACCAGATGACCCAACTATCTCAAACAAGGACGAAAGTAAAACGCGTCTTAATCGGCCTTGCGATGATACTTATCCCTCTTGCAATGTCATTGATGCTTGGGCTTGGGCTCCTGCGTTTGACCTCTATGTACTGGGGTATGCATCCAACCGGTGACGATGCACAAACCGCATTTGATATCTGGAATGAATTACGCGAAGAATTGTCGCATAGACCAGATATTCTAAATTCAGATGGGGTTCAGATATTTGCTGGTCCGTCACGTCGATGGGCATTGGATTTCACGGTCATAGGTGTCCAAAATGCAACCGATCAAGACTTGATCGTTGATGCCATAAAAGAATCCTTAGCTAGACGACCGGCATACCAAGCCGATATCGAATTCTATTTGGAACGTATCGAGCAAAAGATGGGTTCAAGAGAAATCCGTTACTACGATAAAACACTATTACGGACAGACAAGATTCCAGCTCAAGACCTTGAGATGCGAACAACACCCGATCAATAGAATCAAGCTGATCCCCGGCTCACCACCAGCACCGCCGTGTCCGCGTTGAGGTTGGGGTCGTTGTCTTCGGCGATCGTTTCGCCCTCGTGGGTGTTCAGGTAGATGCCGGTGTGGATGGTTGCGCCCTTGTCGGTGAACAGGTCCTGCACGTCGGCGATGGAGGGGAAGCGGCGGTTGGGGGTGTCGTACCAATCGTAGCTGTATTCGCCGGCGGCCTTGGGGCTTCGGCCCTGCTCGGCGTACATCCGGCGGAGGTCGCGGTAGGCGAAGTTGGCGAAGCTGACGACGCACCGCCTGCCCACGCGGAGCATCTCGTCGAAGAGTTCGCCGATGTTCTCGATCGCCTGGAGGGTCGCGGAGAGGACCACCACGTCGAAGCTGTTGTCGGCGAACTCGGGCAGGCCCTTGTTCAGGTCGTAGTCGAGCACCTGCAAACCCCGCTCCGCAGTGGCGATGATGGAGGATTCCTTGATCTCCACGCCGCACAGACGGCCGGCCCCGCGCCGGCGTAACGCATCGAGTAAACGCCCGTCGCCGCAGCCTAAGTCGAGTACGGATTCGCCGGGGTGGATCAATTCGACGATGCGGCGGTCGATCAGGCCAAGCCCGGCGTCGTGGGTATCGCGCAGTGAGGTGTGGTCGCCTGATTCGATTGTCGCACGGACAAGCGGCCCGAAACGTTTGACATCCCCCTCGATCAAGAACGCGTCGTGCCCGGCCTGGGTGTCGAACCGGGCGCAGGTCACGACCCGGTCGCGCGCGGTCAATGCGGCGACGATCTCCGCGTCTGGGCCGGGGTGAAGAGCCAGTCGCTTGAAAAACTCACCACGCACCACCGGCAGGTCGCGGGCCCGAGCGACTCGACACGCTGCGCGTGTGTCTGCCCCATATCGAATAAGTCCATCGCCATGGAGAGCGTGACGTAGCTGTTGGCGTCGAACCTGCCGACGAAACGCTGGCCCTGGTGGGCGAGGTACGAACCGACGGAGAACTTGCTCTCGAAGTCGGTATCGATCCGACGCGGGCTGTGGCGGTCGATATCGAAACGGGCGTCCATGCTCGTCGAAGAAAGGTAAGTAATGTGCCCGAGCATGCGCGCGATCGCCAGGCCGGTGTCGGGCCGGGTGGGCTTGTCGTAGTACTGCCCGGCGTGGAAGTCGGGGTCGGTCTTGATCGCGTTGCGAGCGACGACATCGAACGCCAGCGCCTGGCTGGTGAGCCGTGCGCTGGTGGCGATCGCACAACACGCGGCCACACGTTCGGGGTAGCGCGTGGCCCAGACCATCGCCTGATGTCCTCCCAGAGAACCGCCCACGACCGCGGCGAGCTTGTTTATCTCAAGATGGTCGAGCAGCATCGCCTGCACATCGACCATGTCTTCGATTGTGACGTCGGGGAACGTCGGGCCGTAGGGTTTGCCCGTCTTGGGGTCGATGGAGCCGGGGCCGGTGCTGCCGCGGCAGCCGCCGAGCACGTTGGCGCAGATGACGAAGTGTGTGTCGGTGTCGACCGCTTTACCCGGGCCGACCAGCGCGTCCCACCAGCCGGGGTCGTCGGTGTCATCGTGACGCGCGACGTGCGAGTCGCCGGAGATCGCGTGGCACATCAGCACGGCGTTGGACTTATCCGCGTTGAGCCGGCCGTAGGTTTCGTAAGCACAGACCACGCCCGGCAGTTCACCGCCGAGCTTCATCTTGAACGGCGCATCAAATATGACGGTCTTGACATGCTTCAACGGCGTGCCGGAGCGGGTATCGTCGGTGCTGTCGAAGGTGTCGGGCATGGAAGTATCTTACCTAAAAGAAAACCCCGCCCTTCCGGGCGGGGCTGATGTGCTCAGCATTTAATACAAGTGGCGCGCATCACACGGCCTTGGCGGCTTGAAGCGCCTGGTCGATGTCGGCGATGATGTCGCGGACGTCTTCGATTCCGACGGAGACGCGGATGTAGTCGGGGGTGACGCCGGTGTTGGCCTGCTCGACGGGGGTGAGCTGCTGGTGGGTGGTGGAGGCGGGGTGGATGACCAGCGTCTTGGCGTCGCCGATGTTCGCCAGGTGCGAGCAGAGTTTGGTGGCGTTGATGAAGGCCTTGCCGGCGGCCATGGCCTTGTCGGGGCTGTCGGCCTTGATGCCGAAGCCGAGCAGCGCCCCCTGGCCGTCGGGCAGGTACCTCTTCGCGTTGGCATGATCCTTGTGCGACTTCAGCCCGGGGTAGTTGACCCACGACACGGCCGGGTGCGATTCGAGGTGCTGCGCGATCTTCAGCGCGTTCTCGCAGTGGCGGGGCATGCGCAGGTGAAGCGTTTCGAGGCCTTGCAGGAAGAGGAACGCCGCGAACGGGCTCATCGCCGCGCCGGTGTCGCGGAGCCAGTGCGTGCGTGCGTGCAGGAGGTAGGCGATGTTGCCCATCGGGCGCAGGTGTTCCTCGAAGACCGCGCCGTGATAGGAAGGTGACGGGGCGCAGAACTCGGGCCACTTCTTGGGGTTGTCGGCCCATTTGAAGTTACCGCTGTCAACGATCGCGCCGCCGACGTGCGTGCCGTGCCCGCCGATGAATTTGGTGGTGGAGTAAACGACGATATCGACGCCGTGTTCGATCGGGCGCAGGAGCATCGGGGTCATCACGGTGTTGTCACAGATAACGGGCAGGCCGTGGGCGTGTGCGGCGTCGGTGATGCCCTTGAAGTCGGGCACGTCGTTCTTGGGATTGCCCAGCGACTCCATATAGACACAGCGTGTGTTCTCATCGACAAGCTTGTTTATCTGGCCGGGGTCGTGCGGGTCGAAGAAGCGGACCTCGATGCCCATCTTCTTGAAGGTCTGCGAGAAGAGCGTCCATGTCCCGCCGTAGAGGCTGGTGGCGGATACGATGTTCTGCCCCGCGTGTGTGATCGTAAGGATGGCGGCGTTGATAGCGGCCTGCCCGGAGGCGAAGCACAAGCCGGTGACACCCCCGTCGAGCGCTGCGAGTCGTTTTTCGAGCACATCGACGGTCGGGTTCATGATCCGGCTGTAGATATTGCCGAACTCGGTCAGCCCGAACAGCGCCGCGGCGTGATCGGTGTCGCGGAAGACGAAGCTGGTGGTGGCGTGGATGGGCACGGCCCGAGAGCCGGTCACCGGGTCGGGTTCCTGCCCGGCGTGTAGCGCCTTGGTCGCGAGTTGGTAAACCGGTTCTGCCATGATGGGATGCTCCTGTCTTGGGGGACCGGGCATTATAAAGAAACCGGTGGCGGTGTCGATGCGTGACATCGGCAAGGCGCATGCGGTAGCGATACTGTGTCGTGAATGCGTTCGAGAGGTGGGTGCGGTGGTCCCCGGATCAGGCGGCGTTGGAGGCCCCGGAGGAGGCGTTCCCTCGATTTGCGAGGAATTCGGTTGCGTCCTGGGCGGTCATCGGCTTGGCGAAGAAATAGCCCTGGCCGAACTTACAGTCCATAGCCTGGAGCATCGCGAGCTGGTCGGCGTTCTCGATGCCCTCGGCGACAACGTCCAGGTGCAGGAAGTGCGCCAGGGTCACGATCGCGTCCATCACGGCGGCGAACTCGCGGTGCTCCTGCATGTTCACGATAAAGCTACGATCGATCTTGAGCTGATCGATGGGGAACTGGTGCAGGCAGCTCAGTGAGGAGTGGCCCGTGCCGAAGTCGTCCATCGCCAGGTGGACGCCCAGGTCGCGGATGCGCTTCATCACCGTGACGTTACTCCGATGGTTCTCCATCACGGTGGATTCCGTGACCTCAAGCTTCAGCGCTTGCGCGGGCAACCCGGTTTCCTCCAATACATCCTGGATGGCGGGTATGAGGTCGGCGTGCAGGAGCTGGCGTTTAGAGACGTTGACGCTGATGCTGATACCAGACGCATCGGTGAAACGCGAACGCCAGCGTGCCATCTGCCGGCAGGACTCAACAAGCACCCATTTGCCCAATTCAACGATAAGCCCGGACTCTTCGGCGATGCTGATGAATTCGTCGGGGCTGACCAGGCCGTATTCGGGGTGGTCCCAACGCACCAGCGCCTCGAACCCATCGACATCGCCGCTGTCGAGGCTGATGATCGGCTGATAGTAGACCAGGAATTGTTTCCCGAAGTCGCAGCTGCGCAGGTCCTGCTCAAGTTTCAGGCGGCGGACGGCCTGGGTATGCATCTGCACGTCGAACAGGCAGTAGCGTGCCTTCCCTCCGGCTTTGGCCTGATACATGGCGGCATCGGCGTCCCGGATCATGTCCCCGGCATGGGTGTAGCCGAACTCGCTGCCGACCACGCCGATGCTTACGGTCGAGATCACCTCGCACGCCTCGAAGGAGAACGGTTGGGAAAGCGCGGCGAGCAGCCGGCCACTGATCTCCTGCGCCTCGGCGACGCCGCCGACTCCGTCAAGCAGGATGACGAATTCATCCCCGCCGAAGCGGGCCACCGTATCGCACTCACGGACGGTGCGGAGGATCCGCTCGGCCATGCCCACCAGCAAACGGTCGCCGACACCGTGCCCCATGCTGTCGTTGATATTCTTGAACCGGTCGAAATCCAGGAAAAGCACGGCGAAACGGAACGCGGGTTTGTGTTTGCTGTAGTTGATGGCCTGCTGGAGCCTGTCGGTGAACAGTGCGCGGTTGGCCAGGCCGGTCAGCCGGTCGTGGTGCGCTATCGCGACCAGTTCATTCTGTGCATGTTTCAGGTCGGTGATATCCGCCATGGACCCGGCGATACGGACCGCCTTGCCGTCATCGCCGCGCAACGCCGTGGCGCGGCAGAGCATCCAGCGCGTCGAGCCGTCGGCGTGCAGCATCTCCAACTCGATATCGAAACGGTCGGTCTCCCCCTCGATATGCTGTGTCAGGCAGGTGTGAAAGCGGGTAAGGCAACTAAACACGATGCGCCCGAACCACTCCTCGGGCTGGTCGCCGACCTCGTCTTCCTTGAGGCCCAAGAGTTCCTTCCACCTGGTAGCGTAATGGACCTTCCCGGTCGTCAGGTCCCAGTCCCACAGGCCCTCGTGGGAACCATCGACCGCCAACGCGTAGCGCTGCTCGGAGCGTCTAAGCGAGACGGTCAACTGGTCGGCCAAACTACGGGCGTGGTCACGCGTGCGCGTCAGCGACCAGGTCAGCAGCACGAGCAGAAGCCCGATCGCGCTGCACGCCGAGAAGACCTTGAGAACCGGTATAGAGAACAGCGCGGCGGCGGGTTCAGGGTCGCGCGCATAGAGTACCCAACTCCACCCGCCCAGCGGGATAACCGAACGGTAGCGCGCGTGTTCCGGAGCGTTCAAAACATAACCGACATCGCCTCCCGCCTCCGGTGTGATAAACAGGGCGCGTTCCGGGACGGTCGGTGAAACTTCACACAAAACCACGTCGATGTCGGACCAATGCGATGCCCAGATGTCTGTCACGAAGTCGGTCATCGCCAGCGGCATGGCGATCCACCCGGTCACGGCGTCGCGCCGGGCCGCGGGCGTGCTGACATCGGTGTCACCGGGGTAGATCGGCAGATACAACACGATCCCCGCCTGGGATGCCCCGGTCTGCTGGAGGTTCAACCGGTAAGAAATCGCCATCCTGTCTTCTTCGACACTGCGCCACATCGTATTGTATGACGCGGGGATCGATGCGACGTTCAGGCCGATAGCGTTGGCGTTACGTTCGACCGGCTCGATGTATTTAATCACACAATAGTCGTCATACGGGACCGATTCGTACAGGTCGGTGTCGAATACATGAAAGTCCGGCGAGCCGTCCGCGCGGGTCTTTTTCAGGAAGCTTTCCAGCCCCGATTTAGGCACACGCTGCACGTACGCGAAGCCGAACGCCCCGGGGACCTGTTCAAACAACCGTCCCGTCCGGGTGAAGGCACGCCATTCGTCACGGTTAACGGTCTGGCTTGCGGCAAGCAGACCCCGGCCCAATTCCATCGCCACTTCAAAGTGCTTCAGGCGGTCATTGATAACACCAGCCATGCCATCGACACGCTGCTGGAACCGGCGGTGGTGTTCGTGGGTCTGCCCACGCCAGGACAAATAGCTAAGCAGCAGCACCACCGATACCGATACGACGGCGACAACCCCCACGATACCCCAGCGTGTGAGGAATGTTGAGTATGCCCCCGGCAACTTGTACGGTTTTTCGGTCACACACGAGTCCTGATCGACAAGCCAAACGCCTCAGTATCCGCCGCCAGCCCCGCCTTGGCCGGTGCTCAAAAACGGGGCAAAGGCATGCCGAGCTATCGGACCGCGCAGCACGGCACCAGATAAGGGATTTATCGTGTCATACCGGCCCGGACTTCACCCCCGATCGGCGCGGTTATCCCGCAGACGGGGGTCGGGTGCAGCTGCGCAGGTGGATATCCACGAAACAGACGTGTTCCAGCAGCCACCACTCGGCTTCGCGGTGGAATGTTGTCAGCGCATCCGGTGACGGGTGGCCGGCGTGACCTGACTCGAAACGCTGATACATCGCCAGAAACCGGTCGTGCTCCTGCTTGTTTTTATCGGCCATGGGGCACCGGCGGCGCGACATGCAGCCCTCTTCACACCTGAAGTGTTCGCGGAGTTCGGCACCTACGAGGTCCATCACCGCCCGCACGTCCGGGCCGTCGTAGACCCCGTTTTCAATCAGCGCTTCCAGACGATTGAACAGGTCAAACAAACGCCGGTGCTGTTCGTCCAGCGTTCCGTCACCCGTGGTGTAATTGGGCTTCCAGGTCAGCGTCACGGCTGTGAGGCCCCTGTGATGAGTTGTGATCTGTAAAGGAAACGACGACGTGTAAAAAACACGACCGGCCGCACAGCGTCGGTTGGGTCCCCGTTGCCTTGCGCAACCCCCCGATCGCGGGAACCACTCGGCACTACACGGCCGGCGTATCTTCTTCAGCCCTTCGCTCGTTGCGTTGGGCCGTCCAACGGGCCCGTTCCGGTCGGTCTCACCACGGCGGGGTTGCTTGTCGCATCCGCTCTCGCGGGGGCCGGTCATCCCGGTCGGCCATTCCTGTCTGTCCATACTCTATATCGGCAGGACCGATTTGTAAAGATAAATCCGTCTTAAATTTTATTTTTTCCGCCTACGTTCACCCGGCCTTTCACTTCGCTTAGGACCGGCGTTGCGATACCTTACTCCCCTGATCCCAGACACCCCGGACCCTGAACCCACCATGACACTGCTTAGCGTCAACGTCAACAAGATCGCCCTGCTGCGCAACGCCCGGCAAGGTGATGCCCCCAGCGTCCTCGAAGCCGCGCGGATAGCGCTCGACGCCGGGTCGGCCGGCATCACCGTCCACCCGCGCCCGGACCAGCGGCATATCCGACACCACGACGTCGGCGACATCGCACGCCTGCTCGCCGAGCCGGCCTATCAAACCAGAGAGTTCAACATCGAGGGCAACCCGTTCCTCGGCGAGTTCATGGCACACGCCCGCACAACCCGCCCCGACCAGTGTACGCTCGTGCCCGACGACCCCGATCAATCCACCTCCGACCACGGCTGGGACATCGCGAAAAACCTCGACCGCCTCAAGCCCATCGTTGACGAATTGAAATCCCTGGGATGCCGCGTGAGCCTGTTCATGGACCCGGACATCCGGCAGATCGAGCTTGTCCCCAGGACCGGCGCGGACCGGATCGAGCTGTATACGGAAAGTTACGCAGTCGCTCACGCGCAAGGCGGTGCGGTGTTGGAAGCTTCATACAAACAGTTCGCCGACGCGGCCACGTGCGCGACCGGCCTAGGCCTGGGCCTGAACGCCGGACACGACTTAAACCTTCATAACCTCGGCCGGTTCGTCACCATCCCGGGCATCCTGGAAGTCTCGATCGGCCACGCGCTGGTCGCCGACGCCCTGACACTCGGCATGGCCGGGGCGGTCAGGGCGTACCGTGATATTTTGGCCTCGAATACACACGGATGAAGGCGAATCAAACCCAGCCCCGCTGATTAACGGCTGAATTACATTTGCGATCATTCACGGTTATACGCGATCCGATCCTGGGCTGGTCCAAGCATTGAGACACTTCGCGTTTACACATGGATACAAAAAAAACACCCCGGTCGGTTTCTACCGGGGTGCGTGTCTTTCTCCCGCTCCATGCGGTCGCCGTGATGGCGCCGCTTTTTGTCCGGGTGCCGGCCGCGATCTCTCCCTCCTACTCTCCCCTCCCGCAGTCGGAACCCGGGCAATCTGTATGTAATGTCTAATGGGTGGCGTGTGCTAGACCTAAGACGCGGTCGTAATCAACAACCTGCCCGCGACTATCAATCGTGACGGGTTGATCCGTATGGGCCTTGTGGTTCCTTCTTCCCGGTGCGCGGATATGCCTTGAAAAAGACTTCGGCAGATGAATTAAAACAGCGGCGATGTGTGAGCATCAGAATCATGGTCTCCGTACCAAAGGATTCAGAGTGCAATATACCAGACCAAACATGTCTTGTGTGTGAAAATAGGCGGAAAAACAACTATTTTTTACGCGATGGAAGCGGGCAAGCTATAGCACCGGCGGCGCATCGAATAACGATCAATCTTGCCGTGACTTAGCCAGCGCTTCGCGTGCATCGTCGATCAGCGAACGCAGTTCTTTCGGCATCGGCTCGCCACGCCAGCGTACCGTGACGGCCCGCGCGTGACGCTCGATCAGAACCTCCGCACGGGCGATGCCCAGCGCACGCTCGTCACGGTCAAGCTCGTCTATATGTTGTAGCGCAAACCACACCGCCTGCAACGCGATAATGTCCGCCACCGATTCACGCATCGCACGCCCGGCCCCGTCCTCGGGTAACGCCAACGCACCCCGCGCGAACTCGACCCAGCGCCCCAGCAGCACCCCCCACGTCAGACTGTCGCCCCCACCCCCGGATGATTCCCCGTAATCACCGGTGGCGTCGTGTGCAGGGTCTTCCTGCGAACTCACGCCGGCCCCAGCTTCACGGGCTGGCCCGTCCGGGCGGACAGGTGTACCGCCTCGATCTTCTTCATGTACTTAAGCCCCTCGTTAAAGTCAGGACTGACCCGGCGTTGCTGCGGCGCGACCCCCGCCCGCGCGGCCCGGACCGCCGCGATGAAACTCTGCTCCACCAACCAGCCACAGGTCAGCTCCTTGGGCACCTCGGCGGGCTTGAGCGGTTCGCCGGTCTTGCCGAACAGCAACTGACCCCCGATCGGGTAGCGGAACCGGCCGGCCGAGCCGTAGATCGTCACCGAATTCATCGGCGGCTCCTGGCTGACTCCCGAGTGCTGCTCGTTGATCACCGCGCCGTTGGTCAGCCTGCCCTCGATGATAACGACCTGGGGGACCTGGATGGCGTAGGGCTTGCCGTCTGCGTCGGTCTTGTGCTGGACCGGGGTGTGGCAAACGGCCTTGAGCGTGTCGTACTCGCCGACCCAGGCGTTGAGCAGCTCCGCCCAGATGCCGACCTGCATGACCTGCTTGCCGGAGTATTCGACGCGCTCGCGCCAGGAGATCGTGTTGGGGTTGTCACAGCTGGCGTCGAGACAGGCGACCTCGACCTCGCGCAGCTCGCCGAGCAGACCCTTGCGGATCGCGGTGCGGACGAACGGCTCGTAGGGCATGCGGTGCGGCGGCGGGCAGAGCATATTGACCAGCTCCGGCCGGGCGTGAGCCGCAGCGACCATCCGCTGGGCCTCTTCCAGGTCCATCGCCATCCGTGCCTGACAGAAAACATGCTTGCCGGCCTCCAGAGCGGCAACCGACATCTCGCAGTGGGTGTACGGCCAGGTCCCGATGAAGACGGCATCAATGTCGGGCCGGGTGATCAATGTGCGCCAGTCGGTTTCGATGGCCTTGAAGCCAAACTCGTTAGCGGCCCGCTGCGAGCTGGTTTCGCTTTGGTTGCAGACCGCGACGAATTCCACGCCGGGGATGGCTTTGAGTCCGGGGATATGCCGCTGCCGGGCGATTCCGCCCGCGCCGATGAAGCCGATGCCGATCCTGTCGTCGCCCACCACAACCTCCCGATCGCCGCCCGCGGGTATCATGTCTTCCGTGCCGGGCCTTAGTGTACCTCAAGCCCGCAACGGACCACAGCCCAGGGAGGCTAAAATGCCCGCCCACCACTTCCGCTTCATCGCCCCTCTCTTGCTTGCCGCCTGCTGGGTATCTGTACCGCTTACCTTCGCGCAATCCCCGGCCCAACCCCCCGCCGAAACGGCGCCCGCTGCCGTGGAAGAGGTCCCCAAGGTCATCACGGTCGACCGGGAAAAGGGCGTGATCGATCTGGCGGCGAAGATGGTCCCGGCCGAGCCTCAATGGTTGGAACTCATCGCGACCGTCCCGGGCGGCAAGGGGCGGGAGCACGAAGCGATCGTCACCGTTGACGCCCGGCCCAGCCACATCCACCTGGCGCTGGTCACGCTGGGCCTGGAGCCGGGGCACCCGCTTAAGAACAGGCGTGAAGGCGATGTGATCGTCAGCGAACCGCCCGAGGGGCCGCCCCTGGAGCTTTTCTTCGTCTACGAAAAAGACGGCCAGACCCACGAGGACCCCGCCCACGAATGGGTCCTGGACCAGGCGACAGGCGAGCCGCTGCCGCCCTGCCGATGGCTCTTCACGGGGTCGGTCTTCCGGGAGTGGGAGGGCAAGGCGTATTACATGGCCGACGAGGCAGGGAACATCGCCTCGCTGGTCAATTTCGGGGACGACATGATCGTCCGCCGGACCGACATGGCCCAGGACACCGACTTCCAGCAGCTTCAGATAAACAAAGAAAAAGCATTGCCTTACGGATCGGACCTGGTCCTGCGTATCCGCGTGGTCCGCCCCGCCGCCGACCCGGCCGCAGCCGGCACCGACACGCCCGAAATGTCCGATAAACCCGCCCCCGGAATAGCCCCCGATTCAGCCCCCGCTGAACCGTGATCAGCCGCAACCAAACAGGCTGGATTCCGTTTGACAACCCACCGCCCAGCCCGGACAATGCACCTTCATTCCTTACCTGAACTTAGGTGGTACCCATGCGACACATGACCAAGATGTTGTGCCTTTTCGTGCTTGGCCTGACCCTCGTTTCGATGACCGGTTGCAACCGCGTCACCGCCCGGGATATCCGCGGGAACATGACCCCCGAACTGAAAACCACCACCCGCAGCAGCGGCTTCCACAAGAATGATTACGCCCGGTACATCGACAACAACACCCGCGGCACCTGGGACGACCTGGACCGGTTCCTGCTGCTGCACCGCAACAGCCGCCTGACCCCCTGGCCCATGCCGTAACACACCGGGCCGACCGGCAACCCGAACCAACACACGCCCCGCGCTCGCCGCGGGGTTTTTTTATGGTTGGATTTTCTCGAAGAAGCAGCCCCCGGATAAACAGCCCCGGCTCAGGACTTGCCGGCCAGTTCCATACGCTCCGCCATCTGCGGGAAGTAGTCCTGCAGCGCGCTGACGGTCCACGCCCCTTCGCGCAGCGCGGCGATCGCCTCGACGGCGCAGCTCGCGGCGGTCAGCGTCGTGATCATCGGGGTGTTGAAGCGGACGGCCGTAGCGCGGAGCTTGCCCTCGTCGGTCGCCGGGCCCTTGCGGGTCGGGGTGTTGATCACCAGGCCAAGCTCGTGGTTCTTGATCATGTCGATCGCGTTGGGTCGGCCCTCGCTGATCTTGTAGAGACGGTGCGTCTCGACGCCGCGCTCGGCCAGGTGCTTGTGCGTCCCGCCGGTGGTATAGACCTCAAAGCCCATCGCCACCAGCCCCCGTGCGATCGGCTCAACCGCGGGCTTGTCGCTGTTGCGCACCGAGAGGAAGACCTTGCCGCCGGTCGGAAGGGACACGCCGGCGGACATCTGGCTCTTGGCGAACGCGACCGGGAAGTTCGTATCGGCGCCCATGCACTCGCCGGTCGATCGCATCTCCGGCCCGAGGATCACGTCCACGCCGGGGAACTTGCTGAACGGGAACACCGATTCCTTCACCGACGTGTGCTTCGGGACGACCTCTTCGGTCACGCCCAGCTCGCTTAGCTGTTTCTCGATCATCACCTTCGCAGCGATCAACGCCCACGGCACGCCGCAGGCCTTACTCACGAAGGGCACGGTTCGGGACGCACGCGGGTTGACCTCGATCACATAGATCTCGTGCTTGTCGCTCTCCGCGCCGGGCTTGCGCACCGCCCACTGCACGTTCATCAACCCGCGCACGCTCAGCGATTCGGCCAGCTTACGCGACATCACTTTCAGTTCGGACACGACGCCTGCCGGCAGCGAGTATGGCGGGATCGCACACGCGGAGTCGCCTGAGTGGATGCCGGCCTCTTCGATGTGCTCCATCACGCCGCAGACCAGTGCGCGGGTGTCGGTAGATTTGGAAGCAAAGTCGCCGACCACGTCCACGTCGCATTCCACCGCTTCGGCGAGGAACTGGTCGATCAGGATCGGCTGGCCGGCCAGGTCGGACGCGCCGAGCGCGATCGCCATGTAGTGCTTGAGCTGTTCATCGTCGAACACCGTCGCCATCGCCCGGCCGCCGAGCACGAAGCTCGGACGCACCAGGACCGGATACCCGATCTGGTTGGCGATCTTGACCGCTTCTTCGACGTCGTAGGCGATCCCGTTGGCGGGCTGCTTGATGCCCAGGTCCTTGATCAACGCACTAAACCGCTTGCGGTCCTCGGCCAGGTCGATCGAATCGACGCCGGTCCCGATGATCGGTACACCCGCTTTTTCCAGGCCGTGCGCCAGGTTCAACGGTGTCTGCCCGCCGAACTGCACGATCACGCCGTGGACATTGCCCGCGGAAGCGGGGTCGCCGAACGCGCCGCCGTTCAAGCGCTCGCACAGATTCAATACGTCTTCGAGCGTCAACGGCTCGAAGAACAGCAGGTCGGACGTGTCGTAGTCGGTGGAAACCGTTTCGGGGTTCGAGTTGACCATCACCGATTCGTAGCCAAGCTCGTCCGCCGCGAACGCGGCCTGCACACAGCAGTAGTCGAACTCGATGCCCTGACCGATACGGTTCGGGCCGCCGCCGAGGATGATGACTTTCTTCTTGTCGGTGACGCGGACCTCGTCGTCGATGACGGACTCGACCTTGCCGCCGTCCTTGATCTGCCGGACGGGGGTTTCGTAGGTCGAGTAGTAGTAAGGGGTCGCCGCCTCGAACTCCGCGGCGCAGGTGTCCACCAGCTTATAGACCGGCTCGACCTTCAACGACTTACGGTACGCACGCACCTTCAGGATCGTGTCGGTGTTGATCGTGCCCAGGTACAGGTTCGCCAGCTGCGGGTCGGAGTAGCCCAACCGCTTGGCCTTAAAGAGTACGTCGCGCGGCACGTCTTCGAGCTTGTCGTAGCCGCACAGCACGTCCTCGAAATCCACGAGCTGCTTGAGTTGGTCGAGGTACCACTTATCGATCTTCGTGGCGGCGTAAACCTTGTCGATGGACCAGCCCATCTTAAAGGCGTATGCGCAGGTAATACATCCGGCCCTGCGAGGGCACGGTGAGCTTTCGGCTGAGTTTGGTCTCGTTGATCGGCCACTCGACGTTCGACCCGTCCGCGTTCTTCACGCCGCGCTTGGCGTTGAGCCATTTGTCGTTCGCGTCGAGGCCCAGCCCGAACCGCTTGACCTCCATCGAGCGGATGCCTTTCTGCAGGCTCTCCTTGAAGGTGCGCCCGATCGACATCGCCTCGCCGACAGATTTCATCTGCGTGGTCAGCGTTTCGTCCGCCTCGGGGAATTTTTCGAACGTCCAGCGGGGGATCTTGGTCACGACGTAGTCGATGGTCGGCTCGAAGCAGGCGACCGTCTTGCCGGTGATGTCGTTGGGCAGTTCCCATAGGCTGTAACCGACGGCGAGCTTCGCGGCGATCTTGGCGATCGGGAAGCCGGTTGCCTTGCTGGCCAAGGCGCTACTGCGAGACACGCGAGGGTTCATCTCGATGACGACGACGTCGCCGTTGTCGGGGTTAACGCCGAACTGGATGTTGGACCCGCCGGTCTCGACGCCGACCGCGCGGATGATCGCGCAGGACGCGTCGCGGAGCCGCTGGTATTCCTTGTCGGTCAGCGTCTGCGCGGGGGCGACGGTGATCGAGTCGCCGGTGTGTACGCCCATCGGGTCGAAGTTCTCGATCGAGCAGATGATCACGACGTTGTCGTCGTGGTCGCGCATGACTTCCAGTTCGTATTCCTTCCAGCCCAGCAGCGACTGGTCGATGAGGATCTGGTGGTTCATCGAGGCGTCGAGGCCGCGTCTTGCGATGTCGGCGAATTCTTCGCGGTTGTAGGCGACGCCGCCGCCGGTCCCGCCCAGCGTGAACGCCGGGCGGATGATCGCGGGCAGCCCGACGCGGTCGAGGATCTCGTACGCCTTCTCCATCGAGTTGGCGACGCCGGCATTGGGGCACTGAAGCCCCAACGATTCGATGATGTCCTTGAATTGTTGGCGGTCCTCGGCGCGGTAGATCGCCTCGCGGGACGCCCCGATCATCTCGATGCCGTGTTTTTCCAATACGCCCGAGTCGTAGAGTTTGCAGGCACAGTTCAGCGCCGTCTGCCCGCCGAGCGTCGGCAATAGCGCGTCGATCTCGAATTCGCCGCCCTTTTCCTTCTCGATGATCTTGGTGACCGCCTCGGGCGTGATCGGCTCGATATAGGTTCGGTCGCTGAACTGCGGGTCGGTCATGATGGTCGCGGGGTTGGAGTTGACCAGCACGACCCGGTAGCCCTCCTCCTTGAGGGCCTTGCAGGCCTGGGTCCCCGAGTAATCGAACTCGCAGCCCTGGCCGATCACGATAGGCCCCGAGCCGATGATTAGGATTGTGCGGATATCGTCGCGTTTTGGCATGACTTATGAATTTGATTGTAGGAGCGGCGGTCCGCCAGCCGGAGCGGATTTGCGATAGTTTAACGTCCGCAGCGGAGCCGGGGAAATGGCGGATTTCGGATGGCGGATGGGGGATGGATTTCGGAATGCCACCAAACAGAAGGCTTATTACCATCTGCCATCGACCATCCCCCATCCGCCATAGGGTTCTCACCCCTTCACATCAATCACGTCCGCTTTCATCGTCTCCAGGTCCAGCAGCATCACGGTGCAGCGGTCGTTGACCCAGCCGCAGCACTCGCCGGGGTTCAAGAACAGGACACCGTGTCGCGTTTCGTTGACGATCTCGTGGGTGTGGCCGGTGATGACGATGTCGGCCCCGACGATGTCGGCGGGTTTGAGTTGCTCGATGATGTGGTGCATCACGATCGTCTTGCCCCCGACCTTCACGCGCAGAGGCCCGTCGACGATGTTCGGCAGGGTTTTCTTAAGCCCGACCTTCTCGCCGTCGTTGTTGCCGTAGACGCAGTAGAGCGGGATATCCAGGACGTCCGGGGCGATCAATTTCCCGGCAAAAGGGGCGACGTAATCCCCGGCATGAAAGATCGCCCCGACCCCCAGCCGCTTGAACAGCGCGATCGCGCGCGAGAAAGTGGGCAGCCGGTCGTGTGTGTCGCTGATCACACCGATCTTCATGGGGAATAAGTATGGTTAATCATACGGCTTAGTGCAACCGAAGGAGGATGGGGGATAGCGGATTTCGGATGGCGGATGGACCGGAGCGGTCTCCCCATCTTGCCCATCCCACATCCGCCATCGCCCATCCGCCATGTATACTGACCCCATGAGTGACCGTCTGGAACAACTGCACAAACTCCACGCCGCCGACCCCGCCGACGCGGACGTGACCTACATGATCGCGATGGAACACGTGAGAAGCCGGGGATTACCCCGCCACCATCAAATGGCTCGACATGACCCTCGTGCGCAGAACCCCGACTACCACTACGCCTACTTCCAGAAGGCCAAGGCCCAGAGCCAGATGGGCGACGATGATGCCGCCACCGCCACGCTGAAACTCGGCATCGAAAAAGCCCAACAGGCCGGGGATGGGAAGGCTGTGAGTGAGTTAGGTGATTTACTGGCAGAAATCCAAGGGTAATAGATCGTGGATCACACTGCGCAGATGTTTCAGGCCCGGATGGATACGCCGAAGTGAGCTTTAGCATCCACGGCCGTGAACTCGATAGCGTGCTATTCATTACCGAAAAGACTGGGATCAAACCGGACTTTCAGTACAACAAGGGCGACGTTTTCGGAAGTAACAAAGAGCACAAGCGATTCCAGTCGATGTGGCAAATCCGCAGCAACGTTCATGTTGACAGCCACGACATTATGGATCATGTCACACACTTGGCCGACACCATCCGTCCTTATAGAGACTTCTTTAAAAAACTAACTGACCGCGACGATTGCATCGTCCTCGTTTAGGTATCCATACGCGACATGCGGAGGATCAAGGAGGGTTCTCAATTGACAACCCCCAGCTACTGGAACTCGTCACACTCATTAATCGTCTTGATGTGAGTTTCTTTTGCAACTGGGACTCAACATGCCACCGAGCAGCGTCGCAAAACAGACTGGAAATCACCCTGCTCAACTACCGAATCGCTCAACACCGCGTCCCACTTGCCCTGCGTTCTTAGGATATGCTCCACAGCCTCGCGGGCGGCGCCGTGGCCGCCTTTGGCTTCGCTGACCCACTTCGCGGCTTCGAGCACCTCGATTGCGGCGTCGGCGACGGCCAGCGGGTAGCCGACCTTTTTCAGTGCGGGCAGGTCCAGGATGTCGTCGCCCATGAAGGCGGTCCGTTCCAGCGGCACCCGCGCCCGCTCGGCGATCGCGGCGATGCCCTCGGCCTTGTTCTTGCAGCCGTGAAAGTAGTGGTCGATCTTCAACTCTTCCATCCGCCGATGCACAACCTCGCTGGACCGCGCGGTCAGCACGCCGACCTGGATCCCGCTGAACCGCGCAGCGCGGATGCCGAAGCCGTCGCGAATGTTGAAGCGTTTCAGTTCGTTGCCGGTGTTGTCGTAGATGATTGAGCCATCCGTCAGCACACCGTCGATATCGAAGACGAGGAGTTCTATGTCAGGGATCTTGTTCGACATGGCAAAGATGTTATCCGATCAGCCTTCGATGACTTTCAGCGCCGCCAGATCCTGCACGTCGATCAGCCCGACCGGTTTGCCGTCGGCGTCGATGATGGGGACCTCATCGAATCGGCGTTCGCGGACGATGCGGACGGCGTCGCGGACGAGGGCGGTGTGGGGCAGGGTTGTGGGGTTCTTGGTCATCAGGTCGCGGATGGGGCCGCCCCAGACGTCGGGGCCTTTGTGGATCAGGGCGGAGCGGAGGTCGCCGTCGGTGACGATGCCGGCGAGCTTGCCGTTGTCATCGATGATGAGCAGCGCGCCGGCGCGGCGGAGGCCGGACTCCTTGGCGAAGGCCTCGGCCTGGTCGTAGGCCTGTTTCACGCTGACGCCCAGCCCGATCAGCGGCTGGTTGTCGCCGGCCTTGAAGCGCATGGCGTGAACGACGGGCATGAGCTGCCTGCCCAGCCCGCCGCCGGGGTGGAACTTCTGGAAGTCGTTGACGCCGAAGTTCCGCCGTCGGCTGACCACCAGAGCCAGGGCATCGCCCAGCGCGAGCATCGCGGTCGTGCTGGCGGTCGGGGCGAGGTTGTGCGGGCAGGCCTCGGTGACGTCGCCGATCAGGAGCGTGACGCTTGCGATCCGCGCCAGGTCGCAGTCGGCTTTGCCGACCATCACGATCACAGGCACATCGTCCTGTCTTAATAGTTCCGCCAGCGTGACGACCTCGTCGGTGTTCCCGCCGTAGGAAAGCAGGAGCACGGCGTCGCCCTTGCGGACCTTGCCTAGGTCGCCGTGCATGGCCTCGACCGGGTGCATGAAGTGGGCGGGCGTGCCGGTGCTGGCGAAGGTAGCGGCGAGCTTCTGCCCGATCAGCCCGCTCTTGCCCAGCCCGGAAATGACCAGACTGCCCTCCCCGGTATTCAAGATCAGGTCGACCGCCTCGTGGAAGGCGTCGTCGATCGTAATGTGACGGATCGCGTCGGCCTCGGCGTCCAGGACCTGCCGGGCGAAGCGGGCCTGCTCGTCCTGGGTTGCGGTGGAGCCGGGAGAACTATTCCGGGGGCGGGGGGATTGGGCCTTGTTCATATGGATAAACCTGCTTACAGTGCCCATGATCGTGTATGACCGTGGCCGCGGCAAACCCGGCGGATGGATGCCCGGGGATATCCGGGGGGACCGGCTGGGCGTTCGTGGCGGCACCCGAGAGAGGCTTTATTCAATGACCGGCACGCACCAGGACTACCGTGTTCAGCTCGACGCCTACGCCGGGCCGCTGGACCTGCTGCTTTACCTGGTCAAACGCCACGAGATCGACCTGAACGACATCCCCGTCGCCGAGCTGACCGAGCAGTACCTCAACCACCTGAAGGTGATCCAGGAGATCGACGTCGAACTGGCCGGGGAGTTTCTGGTGATGGCGGCGACGCTGCTGGAGGTCAAGAGCCAGATGCTCGTGCCCCAGGTCACGGAGGATGGCGAGGAGGCCCCCGCGACCGATTCGATCGAAGACCCGACCGACCCGCGCTACGAGCTGGTCCAACAGCTGCTGGCCTACAAGCGCTATAAGGATGCGGCGATCGATCTGGAGGAACGGCAGCGCGAGTGGGAAGCCCGATTCCCGGCGCACCCCACCGCTCGGCCGGCCGAGAAAAAGCCCGCCCCCGACGAAGCGGAAAACGCCGAGCAGGTCGAGATTGACCTGGAAGACGCGAACATCATGGACCTGTGCGAGGCGTTCGGCCGTATCCTCGACTCGATCGGTCACAAACCGCAGGTCGAGGTGACCTACGACGACACGCCCATCTCCCTGCACGCCGAGGACATCGCCGACCGGCTCAAACGTGACGGGCCGATGACGCTGCAAAAGGTGTTTGAGGGACGCAAGGGCCGTGGCGAGATGGTCGGGCTGTTCCTGGCGGTGCTGGAGCTGGTGCGTACCCGAAGGGTGCGTGTCGAGCAGGACCGGGCCGACAGCGAGATCAAGCTGGCGCTGCGTCCGGAGGCGGACTATATAGACCCGGCCAACACGGGGGCCAATCCAGGGGCGGGGGCCAATCCGGGGTCCGATGCCGAGGCGACCGACTGGCGTGACCCCGAGACCGGCGAGATGCAGTACGACTGGCCGGACGAGGCCTCCCGCCTGCGGGCCGAGCGCGCACGCGCCCGTCGGGCGAACCGCAGCGGACATGAAGCCGAGGACCCGGACGATGAGGACCTGACGGACGACGCCGAGGCCTCGGATGCCGGTGATACCGACCCGCAGTCCCCGCTGGATGAATCCCAGGACCCGGATGAATGGGCCTAAATAGGATTGTCCGTACCCCGGACGCCCCCTTCTACCGGCTTCACACGGCCAAGGTCCCCATAAAACCCCCTCCCGCCTCATTATCGGACCTAGTCATAAAGCCCTACCCAAACGGGCATCCGTGGCAGTCGCCTCAAGTCGGCCGCCTGCGAAAATTAGCACTAAACGAGCGTTTAAAGCCGCCGCCACCGCGACTTTACCGGGCAGGGACTTTATCGGACCGGGGACTTATCCACGTCCGAAAGCCTTTATCCACAGGTGTTTGACCCGGCAGGGCACCTAGGTCAGAATACGCGCGCTTGGGCGGTGCGACAAAATTCAGCGTTGACGGCATGTCGTCCCGATAGAACCCATACGTACGAGAGATTCCTTTTCCACCGGAACGGAGCTTAACCATCATGCTACGAAAGAACTGGAAGACCGCAGTGTTTACTCTTGCCGGCCTCGGCCTCATGGCCCCGGCGCAAGGTGACCAGATCACCGACATGCAGGCTCAGATCGATGCCCTGCGTGCGGAACTGTCACAAGTCAAGTCCGACCAAGGCGACAACTGGCTCAACGAGCGTCGCGCCGAAGAGGTCAAGGGCCTGATCATGGAAGTCCTGTCAGACGCCGACACCCGCGCCTCGCTATTGAATGACGGCGCAATCGCCGGCCACGACGGCAAGCACTTCTTCATCGCCAGCGCCGACGGCGCGTTCCTCCTGAACATCAGCGGGCAGATCGACTTCCGCTACATCTGGAACAACCAGGACACCAGCACCGGCGACGAAGACGAAGGCGGCTTCCAGACCCGCCGCCTCAAGCTCGCATTTGACGGGCACATCTCCAGCCCGCAGATCGGCTACCACGTCAAGCTGGCGCATGATTCCGACGGCATGACCATGCTCGACACCTACCACATCAGCCACCAGCTGAATGACAACCTCGAGATCGCCGGCGGTAAGATGAAGCTGCCCTTCCTCCGCGAGGAACTGGTCAGCTCCACCCGTCAGCTCGCCGTCGAGCGTTCGATCACCAACGAGTTCTTCACCCTCAACCGTGCCGAAGGCGTCCGCCTGACCTACGGCGAGGACAACTGGGTCGTCAACTTCATGGTCAGTGACGGCGCCAACTCGGAAGTCAGCGAGTTTGACGACGACGATTCCGAACTCGCCCTGACCCTCCGCGGTGACATCGCCCTGGAAGGCGACCTCAAGCAGGGCAAGGACTTCACCGGCTGGAGCGGCGAAGGCCAGTCCATCATCCTCGGCGGTGCGTACCACATGGAACTCGGTGACGGCCGTAACACCGGCGGCGCCGACTACGACGCCTACACCATCGACCTGTCCTACGAGAACAGCGGCTTCAACGCCTACGGTGCCTACGTGGGTGCGTCGATCGATCCGGACGAAGCCACCGCTTCGGACCGTGACATGAACGGCTTCGTCATCCAGGGCGGCCTGCACGTCGTCCCCGACAAGTTCGAGATCTTCGCCGTCTACGCCTTCATCGATGGCGACGTCTCCGGTGAAGACGACTTCGATGCATGGACCCTCGGTTTCAACTACTACATCAACGGCCACCAGACCAAGTTCACCGCGGACGTGATCTGGCTGAACGAGATGGTCCCGACGGCAAACCCCTTCGGTGCCAGCGCCACGAGCAACGGCCTGGGCCTGATCACCGGTGCCGAAGACGAGATGGCGGTCCGTACCCAGTTCCAGCTGCTGTTCTAAAGCAGGCAAGTCAACCCTCGTACGATCCAACCCCTGGGCATCACGCCCGGGGGTTTTTTCTTGCGCATTTCCAAACCACCGCCAAACCACCCACACAGATTCATACGGTGGGGCAGATACGCCGATAGATATGGTATGTCCAGTATCTCCGCAGCAGACGCTTCCTTCTTCGCCCAGGCGCAACTCGCCCAGCAGGTCAGCGTCAAGGTCGCCAGGAAGTCCCTCGACGCCGCCCAGGCGCAGGGCGATGCGGCGATCTCCTTGCTTCAGGCCGCCGCAGACATGCAGAAACAGGCCCTGGGCACGCTGGAGCCGCACAAGGGCCAGGCGGTCGACGTGACAGCGTAACGACCGCAGGCCGATCAATCCCGCATCCGGCACCCCGGCACCCCGGCACCTGAAATAATCACGACCCTGCCTCAAACCGGCATATCATGTCGGGAATTTCTTGATTGAAAAATCAGGCAAAAACACACAAAACTCTATTCTTATCGCGAGAATAGATTGTTTTCGCGAAGATATTTGGTAATCTAGTGCTGGCCCACTTCATCCGCTCGTATATTTCTGGAGGAGAGACAGATGCGTGGAAAATCACATTTGCTGGCATTGGGTGCCGCTGTAAGCGTAGCGGCATGTAACTGCGCTGAGGCGGCAGATTTCTTCGGCCTGGACTACCTGCCGGGAGGCAGCCCTCCGCTTCGGGCGAACGGTGTCTCCGACGATGGGACCGTTGTTGTAGGGATCAGCGGGACGACAGCCGGCAACCAGTTGCGAGCTTTCCGATGGTCGGCCGGCACCGGGACGACAACGCTGGGTCTTCTACCCGGTGGTGATACAAGCTGGGGACGGGACGTATCCGGTGACGGCTCGGTCGTCGTCGGTTACGTTCAAGGGCCCTCGGGCCCAGAAGTTTTCCGCTGGACGGCATCAGACGGGATGGTGAGCCTGGGCATTAATGGTGAAGCAAATGGTGTCTCTGCCGATGGCTCGGCCGTGGTCGGGAACGGCCAGTATACCTCGGGCTCAGGCGGTGGAGCTTTCCGATGGACGGCGTCCGACGGGGCGGTCGGCCTGGGTTATTTACCGGGGGGGAACTACCCAAGTGAGGCATTTGCGGCCTCAGCCGATGGCTCTGTCGTGGTCGGCGTCAGTGATACCGCCACGGGCAAAGAAGCTTTCCGGTGGACAGAATCCGGCGGGATGGTGGGCCTGGGTTTATTACCGGTAGACAGCATGAATACCAGGGCATATGGCGTCTCGGCCGACGGCTCGGTCGTGGTCGGTGAAAGCTGGGACACCGCTGGAGAAGGTTTCATGTGGACTCAGGCCGGGGGGATGGTCGGCCTGGGCAAGTTGCCGGGTGATCATTCAAGCACAGCATGGGCCGTGTCGGGCAATGGTTTGGTCGTCGTCGGGTCCAGCTTCAGCTACGCCACGGGTGATGCCGCCGTCATATGGGACCAAACCAACGGCATACGTTTACTAAGCCAGGTGTTGGTTAACGATTATGGCCTGGACCTGACCGGGTGGACGCTGAATTATGCGACCGATGTCTCCTTCGATGGACAAATAATCGTGGGCACCGGCACTTACAACGGCCAGACACAGTCTTTTGTGGCAAGACTCCCTGAACCCGCATCATTTGCTCTGCTAGCGATCGGCGCTCCGTTGCTTTTGCGGCGGCGTGCGGATTGATAGGGCACGAAGAAATCAATCAAACACACAACCGCCCACAATAAGCCCGTCCGCGGCAGAATCACTGTCCGCGGTTTGCTGGAGATGTAGCGTCAATAGTTCGATTGCGCAGTGCCGAATCTTAACGGGTTTAACCGATCACCTGGGCGACGGCTTTCACGACCTGGCCGTGGAACTTGCCGTTCGTGGCGATGATGCCGCGGTTCTGCTCGAGCTTGCGGCCGTGGGTAAAGTCCAGGGGTTTGCCGAAGGCGTCGGTGACCGTGCCCCCCGCCTCCTCGACGACGATGGCGCCGGCGGCGTGGTCCCAGATCTTCTCCCGGTAATCGGCACGGGTCGGCAGACGCAGGTAGATCGACGCGTCCCCCCTAGCCACGGCGGCGTACTTCGCCTGGCTGTCCATCCGCACCGGCTCGGCGATGATCCCCAACAGCTCGGCAATCTTCGCGGACCCGCCCTGGTCGCTGTGCCCTGACTCGACCGATTCACAGAAGCGGGCCTTGGCCGGGTCGGCGGTATCACAGACGCTGACCGGCGTGCCCTGGGTCGTGGCGCTGTTCAGCGGCATCGTCACCGTCCCGCCGCCACGTACCGCCGCCATCAGCACGCCCTGATCCCCGCCGTCCGAAGCAGGCAGGTTCGGGCAGCCCAGCACGCCCAGCACCACCCGGCCGTCCTCAATCAACGCCAGCGCGATCGCGTATTGCTCGGCCCGAAGGAAGCCCTTGGTCCCGTCGATCGGGTCCAGCGTCCAGTAGCGTTTCATAGAGCCGTCTGCGGGAGGGGTCGCGCCGCCGCGGTCGATCCAGCTCAGCGCCTGGTCCCGGGTTGTGGAAGCCCCCTTGGCGGCCGCGACGTGCTTAACAACCGCGTCCAGCAGGGCGGCGTTGCCCGGCTCACGCAGTTCCTTGGCGTCTTCCTCGCCCACGACCGGGTCGTTGGGGAAGGTATCCAGCAGGGCCTTGCAGACCACCGCCTGGCTGGCGTAGTCGGCGACGGTCACCGGGCTTTTGTCCTTCTTCTGGAGCGTGTCCGCGGTCACGAGGCTCTGCTGCACCGTCTGGGTCACGGTCGAAGCCAGCCGCACCGCCGCGATCGCGGCCATCAGTTCCTTAGTCGGTTGCATCGGGGGTTCAATCTCCATCTCGTTGGGGGAAGAGGCGGAGTGTAGCGGAATGTGCTCGACATCGCCGCAAACCAGGTGTGATCAAACGTACATGTTTAGCGGGCGATCGCAGATCGCCGGGCCTGGACCACGGTAGATGCGCGGATCTTCGATCCGCCACTAAACACTTGCCTAATACCCGCCGGGGGTGTGGGTGGCGAGGTTGTGGAAGCGGGTGCTGCCGCCGTGGAAGTGCAGCTTCACCGTGCCGGTGGGGCCGTTACGCTGCTTGGCCATGATCACCTCGGCGGTGTTCGTGTCTTCGTAGTCTTCCTCGCCGCGGTGGAAGTAGTCTTCCCGGTGCAGCATCATCACCACGTCGGCGTCCTGCTCGATCGAGCCCGACTCACGCAGGTCGCTCATACGCGGGCGGTGGCCCTCGCGCTGCTCGGCGGCGCGGTTGAGCTGGCTTAAGCAGACCACGGGCACGGACAGCTCACGCGCCAGCGCCTTGATGCCACGGCTGAGGTTCGACACTTCCTGCTGCCGGCTCTCGGAACCGGGGGCGCTCATCAGTTGCAGGTAGTCGATGAAGATGGCCTTGACGTCGTGGCGCGCCGCCAGCCGCCTCGCCTTGGCGCGCAGGCCCAACAGCGTCAGCCCGGGCGTGTCGTCGATGAAGAGCGGCGCTTCGCTGAGTTCCCCGACCGTCAGCGCAAGCTTGCCGAAGTCGTCCTGGGTGAGCATGTTCCGGCGGAGCTTGTGGGAGTCGACGCCGGACCGCGAGCAAAGTAGACGCTGCGCCAACTGCTGGCGTGACATTTCCAAACTGAACACCGCGCAGGGCTGGCGTGTCGTCGCGGCCATGTGCTCGGCGATATTCAAAGCGAACGCGGTCTTACCCATCGAGGGCCGGGCCGCAACAATGATCAGCTCGCCCGGCTGCAGGCCGTTGGTCATCTCGTCCAGCTCGAAGAACCCGGTCTCCAGCCCGGTCCGCATCCCCTCGTCGCTCTGGAGCTTGTCATACGTCTCCTGCAGCAGGTCGCCCAGTTCGGCGGCGTCGGAGGAGGACTTGCTCTCGGCGATCTCGAAGATGGCGCGCTCGGCCTTATCCAGCAGTTCGCCGACCGGCTCGGAGGAGTTGTAGCAGTCGTCGAGGATCTCGCCCGCCGACTGGATCAGCCGACGCAGCGCCGCCTTCTCACGCACGATATTGGCGTAATACACCGCGCTGGCCGCAGAGGGCACGCTCTCCGCCAGCTCGATCAGGTAGTCCAGCCCGCCGACCTGGTCGAGCTGGCCCTTGTCATCGAGCTTTTGCTTGAGCTGGACCATGTCGATCGACTGGACCTGGTCGTACAGCTCGACGAGGGTCTCGTAGATCGCGGCGTGGGCGGGCTTGTAGAAGTCCTCGCCGTTCTTGATGATCTGGATGACCTCGCCGCAAACACGCCAGTCCAGGATCACCGACCCCAACAGCGCGCACTCTGCCTCCAGGGCGTGCGGGGGCAGCTTGTCGAACAGCTTCGACACGTCCACCCGCCGGACCTCGATCGGCTGTCGGCGTCGGCCGGTTGATTGTGTGGGGGCGGTGCTCATTGGGGGAGTGTCCTCCGTGACGGTTCATGCAATCATAGCATGCCGATCAAGCCCCTATCCCGGCCGCGAAAAGCCTGTTTGCAAGCTGTCGGTAACCAAATTCAAGGACCATGCTTATGCCATCACACTGGTGAAATAATCGCGGTACCATGCCAAACCACCCGCAGCCATCGCCACCAACGCACATAACAGGCATACCATCGAGTAAATCAAGCCTGGCCGGTAGGCCCACGCCAGCCCCAAGGCTAATACGAACAAGACCGGCACATAAAGATATTGCTGCAAGCCCGCGAAGGTAAGCCTTCTAAGATGATTGTTTGCCGCAGCTTGCGTAACAAGGCGGTCAAGCTCGCCCAGTTGCTCCTGACTTAACGTCGCTTTCAGGGTAGCAGTATCTCTGTCATCGTTCTGAGCATCCAACAGCCACCGCACCCAATAATCTTCCGATTCTCTGGGCACGCGCCATTTGGGATTGCCGCCTACCTCACGCATGCCTTCCACATCGCGTGGGAGACGCCCGCCCGCACTGGCATTGGCAATTTCAATCCGAACAGCGGTCGAACCAACAAGCAAAGCCAGCAGGCATAAACCAATCAGGCTCATCAACCGAGCAGATGACTTGTTGGAAACGTCTTTGGCTATTACCAGGAAGTAGTAAGGGCAGGCAATCCCGACGAACGCTAGACAACACTGCCATACAGGAACCCAGGCCGCAGTGAGCAAGACGAGCATCAGTGTTGTCAATGAAGTGATAACTAAAGCTGCTGTATGACCAACCAACCCACGCTTCGAATGGATACGATCCATGATGAAACTCGCGCCCCGGGTCAACGGCCCATCGTTCAATCCTCCGCCGGGGGCGGGTTGTCCAGGAAGTCGGCGAGTTGGGTGAGGCTTGGGCTGTGGGCGTTGCGGACGTAGAAGCCGGAGGTGTGGGTGCCGCAGCAGACGCTTTCCAGGACGCCCAGCCCGGCGAGCTGGCCGAGGCAGAAGCCGGCGTTGAAGTTGTCGCCCGCGCCGGTCGAGAGCTTGGGCTTGCTGGTGAACGGGCCGACGAACTTGCCCGTCTGGACGCCGCTTGTGCGGACGGCGGCGGCGGCGCTCTTGGTCGGGGTGGACCACGACGCTGTAGATGTCCAGCTTCTCACGCAGGCCGGCGGCGGTCGTTTCGATCGCGCTTTCCGCATCACCCGGAACCGGCACGCCCAGCACCTCGGCGACCTGGCTGGATTCGCTCAGGTTCAGGCCAAGGATCACATCCGCGTGCTTGTCCAGCCGGCTGATCACGTTCAGGGCGCTGGCGAGGTCGGCCTGGGTGCGCTTGGCGGGGTCGCACAGGTCGATGAACACCAGCCGACGTTCGCCGCCGATCGACGGGAGGATCACGTCAGCCATCTTCTCCCAGATGGTCTGTAAGCGCGTGAGCATCGTCCAGTTGACCATCCCGATCAGGCGGCTTTGGCTGACGATCTGCTTGAAGGCGTCGGCCCCGATGTTCTGTTCAACGGCCGGGTAATCCAGGTCGATCAGGTGCTGGTACTTGCCCATCAGCAGCTTGCCATCGTTGAACTCCAGGCAGTCGGTCAGCCCGGGGTTCGCGACGGAGTGGACCTTGGCCTTCTGGGCCAGCGGCTCGAAGACCGGGTGCAGCTCCGGGACGCCCAGCGCGCCGATATAGGTGACATCGACACCCGCGGTCGCCAGCGCGTTGGCCATGATCGGGCCGTTGCCGCCCAGCTTTTCGAGCGTGGTGACCATCTCGAAGTTGGAGCTTTTACCAGCGGCGGCGGAGATACGGCCGCCGAAGCGATCAATCGTCGGGATCGGTTCGTATGAATCCACGCTGGTCCGTTTGTCGACGACCTGGATGATCGAATCGACGAAGCCGTCGAACCCGATGAGGACGGGGGTCTTGTCGGCCACGGCACTGAGTTTGCGCAGCCCGGCGGCGGCCTGGCGGGTGGTTTCGAGTCGGTCGGGCATGAGGCGTCTCCAAGGCACGGGCGGTTACGGGACAAGCCCCGGAAGGGTAGCAGAACCACCCGCCGCCGCAACGGCCCGGACGTGTGAGCTGTTATCCTGTGACAAAGCGTGCGATATCCACTTCCATACGGCGTGTAACACTTGAAACACCACGGCACCCATGACCCGCTGCGATACGGCCCCGTGCGTGTCGGCCTGATCTCGCTGATCCGGCCGGTCACGGCGCTTAGGCGCGGCGATCACCTGCCGATGTGGAAGGCGTGGGTCGTGCATATCGTAGGCGTCGCGCTGACACCGATCGTGGTGACGGCGTTGGTTGTCTGGGACGATATCGAGGGCCGGGCACATCCTCAGAGCTACCTCGCCGCGCTCATACAGAAATGCGAAGCGATCACTGACTCGCTCCGGGAGCCGGGCGTGTGGTCGGCGACCGCGCTCACACTCATCGGGATCGAACTGTTCTGGGTGGCCTCCGCCATCACCGTGATGTCCTGGGCCGCACGGGACGAGCGGTTCCGCGACAGTTTCGATCGTACATTGCGCCGGCTGTACCTGCTTACGCCACACGCGGTGACGATCACGCTGGTCAGCGGTGCCGTGTTCGCCTGGCTCGACCGCTGGGCCAGGTACTACCTTTATAACAGCCGCTGGCCCGACCCGTTCATGGTGCAGAATATCCTCACCGCTTTGACCTTTGGCGCGGCGTGCCTGTGGTCGTTACGGGTTGTGCTGGCAGGCCTGGGCATTGACAGGGTGGCCGAGATGTCGCGCTGGCCGGCGCGCTGCCGGGTGTGCGGCTACGAACTCGCCGGGCTTAAGCGCGGCCGTGATTGCCCGGAGTGCGGCGAGATGGTCGAGTTCTCAACCGATCGCGCTACACGCCCGGGCAACGGACCACCCGGCGGCGTGGTCTGGTGGCTCGCGCAGACGTATCAGGCCGTGCGGCGTCCAAGCGATCTGGGAGACAAGTTGTATGTCCTGTCACCGGACCCGGCGTACAAACGGTGTCTGGTGTTTACCTTCGCGTGGATGATGTTGTGTTCACCCATCGCGGTCGCGTGCCTGTACCTCGTATCGACCCTTGCAGAGAATATGAGCGGCCCGTCACAGCGTTTCAACGTGCGGGAGTTCATCACCGCTGTTTGCGTCGGCGGGACCATGATGGGCCTGGCGCTGACCGCGGCGGTGGCGTTCTCGGCGGTCGCAGGCGCGGGCCTGGCCGGGGCGATCGAGGGCCACCGCAACGGGCGCAACCTCATGCCCGCCGCCATCCGCGCCGCCTGCTACCTAAGCGGCTTCGCCTGCCTCTGGGCGATCGTGTTCTGGTGCAACCTGGCGGTGCTCTTCGTCACCATGCAAATGAACATGCTCGCGCCTATCTCGCTGCGCTACCACATCCCCCTGCAGGACCTGGTGTTCGGCTGGGTGGGCGGAGCGGCGCTACTCGGAGTCTTGATTTATGTCGGCCAGATCGGCCGGGCCACCCGCTCGGCGAAGTACGCCAACTGGTGATCAAAAGCCGCACCAACACCCGCCAATTCGCCATAAAACCCGGCCGTGTGGCGGGTTGAATGCCAAACGAATATCCTTAATGGATCATGAGCCATACCTACGATTTCAATACCATCGAGGCCCGCTGGCAGGACGCCTGGGCCCGCGATAAGACCTTCCGGGTGCCCAACCCCGGCGAAGCAGGCTTCGACACCGACAAGCCCAAGTTCTACGTCCTGGATATGTTCCCCTACCCCTCGGGCGTCGGGCTGCACGTCGGGCACCCGCTGGGCTACATCGCCACCGACATCGTCGCACGCTACAAGCGGATGACCGGGCACAACGTGCTGCACCCGATGGGCTACGACGCCTTCGGCCTGCCCGCCGAGCAGTTCGCCGTCGAACACGGCGTGCATCCCAAGGTCACGACCGACAAAAACATCGCCAACATGACCCGCCAGCTCAAACGATTGGGTCTGAGCTACGACTGGGACCGCAGCCTGTCCACGACCGACCCGGGCTATTACAAGTGGACGCAATGGATATTCCTGCAGCTCTACAAGAGCTGGTTCAACCCCGTCTCACGCAAAGCCGAGCCGATCAGCGAGCTGCGGTCAGGCGCTGGAAGCCGGCGATTACGACATCGGCCTGACGGCGAATTGTCAGCGATGCGCTCGACGGGCGCGATGGACACGCTCGGCGGGGTCAGCCCCGGGGCACGCAAGTGGACCGAACTCGACCCCGACCAGCAGGCCCGGCTGCTCGACGAGTACCGGCTGGCGTATCTCGCGGAAGTCCCCGTCAACTGGTGCCCGGCCATAGGGACCGTGCTCGCCAACGAGGAAGTGACCAACGAGGCAAATCTGAACGCGGCAACCACCCGGTCTTCAAGCGGCCGATGAAGCAGTGGATGCTGCATCACCGCCTATTGCGAACGGCTGGCCGACGACCTGAGCTGGTCGACTGGCCTCGAACCGATCAAGCTGATGCAGCGCAACTGGATCGGCCGAAGCGAAGGCGCGGAGGTCAACTTCCCGCTGGCGTACGGCTCGGCGGAATCGCCCCGATGATGTGATTACCGTCTTCACGACGCGCCGATACCCTCTTCGGCTGCGACCTACATGGTGCTCGCCCCTGAACACCCGCTGGTCCGATCGATCACCACCGAAGAACAGCTCGACGCCGTCACCGAATACCAGGCGCAGGCCACATCCCGCTCGGACATCGACCGCCAGGCCGAGGCCAAGACAAAGACCGGCGTTTTCACCGGCGCATATGCGCTGAACCCCGTCGACAACGACAAGATCCCGATCTGGATCGCCGACTACGTCATGATGGGCTACGGCACCGGCGCGATCATGGCCGTGCCCGCGCACGATCAGCGTGACTTCGATTTCGCCAAACAATTCAAGATCGACATCAAGCCCGTCGTCCTGCCCACAGTCGACTGGCTCAAGCAACACGCGCCCAGCGACTGCGATACCGAAAACCTCAACGAGATGCGCGCCTACTACGTGCTGCACGCGGACCAGTTCAGCGCCGCTTTCCCCGGCACGGGCGCGGGCATCCACTCGGAAAACGAAGAGGTCAGCCTCAACGGCCTGCTCACGCCCGACGCCAAGAAAGCCATGATCGCCTGGCTCGAACGACGCGGCTACGGCAGGGGCACGATCCAGTACAAACTGCGCGACTGGCTCTTCAGCCGGCAACGCTACTGGGGCGAACCGTTCCCCATCCTCCACGCGCCCGACGGCCACATCGTCCCCGTCCCCGAGGAAGACCTGCCGGTCACGCTCCCGGAGATGGACGACTTCAAGCCCAGCGCCAGCGACGACCCCGACGCCCCGCCGCAGACGCCGCTTAGCCGTGCGCCCGACAGCTGGAAATTCGTCGAGCGCAACGGCATGAAATACACACGCGAGCTGAACACCATGCCCCAGTGGGCCGGGTCGTGCTGGTACTACCTGCGTTACCTGGATAACACCAACGACAAACGCTTCGTCGGCAAAGAGGCCGAGCGCTACTGGATGGGCAAGAACGGCACCGACCTCTACGTCGGCGGGGCCGAGCACGCGGTATTGCACCTGCTGTACTCGCGCTTCTGGCACAAGGTGCTCTACGACCTGGGCCACGTCGGCACACCCGAGCCTTTCGGCAGGCTGTTTAATCAGGGATACATCCAGGCGTATGCCTACACCGACAGCCGCGGTGTGTACGTCGATGCGGAAAAAGTCGAAGAAGCCGGCGGCAAGTTCACCTACGAAGGCCAGCCCGTCTCGCGCGAATTCGGCAAGATGGGCAAGAGCCTCAAGAACGCCGTCAGCCCCGACGAGGTCTGCGAGAAATACGGCTGCGACACCCTCCGGCTCTACGAGATGTACCTCGGCCCGCTCGACCAGTCCAAAGTCTGGAACACCCGCGACATCGTCGGCGTCCACCGCTTCCTGCAGCGCGTATGGCGCAACTTCGTCGATGAGGAAACCGGCGAGTTACTAGTCGTTTCCGAAAAAGCCGATGAGGCCCTGAAGCGCAAGCTGCACAAGACGATCAAGCGCGTGACCGATTCGATGAACGCGATGGCGTTCAACGTCGCGATCGCCGCGCTGATCGAACTGAACAACGAATTGGTCGCGCTTAAGTCGATCCCGCGCGAAGTCGCCGAGAACATGATCCCCCTGCTCGCCCCATTGGCCCCGCACATCTGCGAGGAGCTGTGGAAACGCATGGGCCACGACGGCTCCGTCGCCCTGACCGACTGGCCGACCCACGACCCCGCCCTGCTCGTCGAGGACACCGTCGAGTACCCCGTCCAGGTCAACGGCAAGCTGCGCGGCAAGGTCAGCGTCCCCGCCGACGCCGACGACGCCACCATCGAGGCCGAGGCACGCAAAGACCCGAACGTCGCCGAACACATGGCCGGCAAAACAGTCCGCAAGGTGATCGTGGTGAAGGGCCGGCTGATCAATCTCGTGGTGGGGTAATCAATACGATTGGTTTGGAACAGTATTCACAACCGCAGGACATAACCATGACCTCACGCCTAAGCTGCATCGTTGCGGTGGCCTTGTGTTTATTGTTTGCCACCGCGATTTTCGTGGCCGTGCCCCGATTCACCGCTATCTTTGAAGACTTCGATACCGCAATACCCTCGCTGACGCTGCTGGTCATCCGTGCCCGGATACCTTTGGCCATCGGATTCATGGTGTTGGCGGTCGCTCTGGTAATCAAGGAGATAGCACTCGGCCACGACCGTAAATTGACGCTGTCAATCAACCTTGTCTTTCTTATCGCAACCTGTGTGGTTCTGGCAATCTGTTCCGTCGGCCTTGTCACGCCGCTGATAACAACATTGTAATCGGTGAAGCGGGTGGCCATGTGAGAACATTGCAAAGGCCCTAGACCCTGCACCCCAAACCCTATACCCTATCCCCCATGATCCTCCTCATCGATAACTACGACTCCTTCACCTACAACCTCGTCCAGCGGATCGGTGAGCTCGACGCGTCACTGGACCTGCGGGTGATCCGTAACGACAAGGTCACGGCCAAAGAAGCGTTGGCGATGAAGCCCAGGCACGTTATCGTTTCGCCGGGCCCCTGCACGCCCAAAGAAGCCGGGGTGAGTTGCGACATCATCGAAGCGTTCGCGGGCAAGGTGCCGGTGCTCGGTGTGTGCCTGGGGCATCAGTCGATCGGGCACAAGTTCGGGATGATCGTCGAACGCAACGTCCGGCTGATGCACGGCAAGACCTCGCCGATCCATCACGACGGCAAGGGCCTGTTCTCCGGCCTCTCCAACCCCTTCACCGCGACACGCTACCACAGCCTGGTCATCCGCAAGGACAGCTTCGACGACAAGCGCTTCGAGATCAGCGCCTGGACCGAGGAGGACGAGATCATGGGCCTGCGCGCCAGGCCTGGCGTGTTCGGCGACGCGCCGCTCGAGGGCGTACAGTTCCACCCCGAGAGCTTCCTCACCGTCGAAGGCCCACGCATGCTCGCCAACTTCCTGAGTCTGCCCGCGCCGAAACTCGACAAGGTCGGCTAAGACAAAGCAGCCACTTTCGCATCCCTACGCCCAGGCGTTCGCATGCCCGCGACGCCCGGGTGTAATATTCTTACCCGGTCCGCGACTACCCTTTCCGATCTATCAGCCACGCGAAGGAGCAACCATGCGAAGCCATGACCTGGATTACGAGATCGTCGGCGATGACATGCAGATGGTGCTGGTCGAGCTGGACCCGGACGAGACGGTGATCGCCGAGGCTGGGGCGATGAACTACATGGAAGACGGGATCGTGTTCGAGGCCCGGATGGGCGACGGCTCGGCCGCTAACGAGGGCCTGCTGGGCAAGCTGCTCTCCGTCGGCAAACGCGCGATCACCGGCGAATCGCTCTTCATGACACACTTCACCCACCGCGGGGCCGGCAAGAAACACGTCGCCTTCGCCGCGCCCTACCCCGGCAAGATCATCCCGATCGACCTGTCCACCATCGGCGGCGAACTGGTCTGCCAGAAAGACGCCTTCCTCTGCGCCGCCAAGGGCACACGCCTGAGCATCGCGTTCCAGCGCAGGCTCGGCGTCGGGTTCTTCGGCGGCGAGGGCTTCATCCTCCAGAAACTCCAGGGCGACGGCCTGGCGTTCATCCACGCCGGCGGCACCATCATCAAACGCGAACTACAGCACGGCGAAACACTCCGCGTCGATACCGGCTGCCTCGTGGCCTTCGACCCCAGCGTCGACTACGACATCCAACGTGCGGGCAACCTCAAGAGCATGTTCTTCGGCGGCGAGGGCCTCTTCCTCGCCACCCTCACCGGCCCCGGCACCGTCTGGATCCAGAGCCTGCCCTTCAGCCGACTCGCCGACCGCATCATCGCGCACGCGCCGTCGAGTGGCGGCAAGGATAAAGGCGAAGGCTCCGTCCTTGGCGGCCTCGGACGTATGCTCGATGGGAATTGATACTCAACCCGTCTTGGTGATGCGCTCGGCGCGTAACTGATGCCTCACATTAAACAGGCTGCGGTAGATCAATAGCGCCATCAGGATGCAGCACAGGCTCGTCGAGGCGGCGATCATGAACATCACGACGATCTGGTACTTCGCCGCCTGCGACGGGTCCGCGCCGGCGAGGATCTGGCCGGTCATCATGCCGGGGATCGAGACGATGCCGACGACCGACATCGTGTTGATGATCGGGATCATGCCTCGCCGCACCGCCTCGCGCAGCGGCCCGCGCGCCGCTTCCCAGCGGGTCGCGCCCATCGCCAGGTCCATCTCGATATAGCCGCGCTTCTCACGCAGCGTGGTCAGCAGGTGATCGACGCACAACGACACACCGGTCAGCCCGTTGCCTAGGATCATGCCAAGCAGCGGAATCATGTAACGCGGTTCGTACCACGGCCAGACGCCGATGATAATGCCTGTGACGACGACCGTGGTGAACATCGCGCTAAGCGTCAGGCTCAGAAGCGACAATAGCGTCAGCCCGTGGAGCCGGTGTTCCGATCGCCGCACCGCCTCACGGCTCGCAACCAGCAGCATCACCGATACGACAATCGCCAACAGCCAGTGCGCCCTCGGCTCGAACACATAACGCAGGATCAATCCCAGCAGCATCAGTTGCACGACCGCACGCACCGCCGCGATCGACAACCGCTTCTCCAAACCCAGCCGAAGCAAAAGACTCACCACACCGGCCAGCAGCACCAGACCCGCCGCGATCGACAGGTCCCACCCGTCAAGCACGACCGCCCGGCTGACAAACTCGTTCGCCACGGGATCAGACATCGGCCACCGCCTGGGCGTGTTGCCGATAATCCGAAAGATCGATCACGCGCGAGCAGATGCGTTCGGCAAACGCCCGGTCGTGCGTGGATAACAACACACACACGCCGTCAACTTCGTGCATCTGTTCTAAAAGCAAGGCTTCAACTTGCCGGCCGATTCGGTGTCAAGCGCCGAAGTCGGCTCATCCAGCAACAAGCATTCAGGCTCGGCCAGGAACGCACGCACGAGACAGACGCGTTGCTTCTCACCCTCGGACAACTCGGCCGCCTGAGCATCGAGCTTGTCAACCAGGCCGATACATTGAGCATAGCCTTGGCATCTTCGGCCTGATACGAATGTTGTACCGCTTGAAACCTGGTGGACGGATCAGGTTCTCACTCACCGTCCCGTCCCAGACAACCGCCGCTGCGGCACCAGCATCACACGCCCAGGAACGCCGGCCAGCCCCACTCGCCCGGCGTCTTGCCGTCAAACGTCACCGCCCCACCGATCGGATCGATCAGCCCCGCGATCGAGCGCAGCAGCGTCGTCTTACCGCAGCCCGACGGCCCGACAAGACCGACCGCCTCGCCGCGTTTAACCTGTAAAGACAAAGCCCCCAGCAGCGCGGGGCCGCCGAACGCATCCGCTCGGACCTGGAGCCGATCGATGACTAACACGGGCGATATGTTACCGCGCGTCAGGCCCGGGACCCATCCAGCGCGTCGCGCAGCGGGCCGAGGTAGGACTCATACCGACGCCAGCGGTCTACCGAGCTGGTGTAGATCGGCTGGCGCACCTGGTCGTAGCTCGCGGAGGGCATCGGGCGCTTGTTCTCGTAAAACCGCAGGCAGGCGTCGTCCCACGGCAGGCCGCAGAACCCGACGATCTCGCGCATGCCCGGCTCGGGGTCGGCCACGAGCGATCCGTAATCGACTTCGAGCAGCGGGATATCGAGCGTGCCGCGCCAATGCCGCATCAGCCGTTCGTATTGACGGTAGTAAAGCCCCAGGTGCGTCAGGTCGTAGCTATAGGCATGCGCGCCGACGAAGTTCTGCGTGTAGCACGACCAGCAGCTCGCCATCGGGTCGCGCTTGCAGTGGATGACCCGCGCCCCGGGCAGGATTAACGCGATCAGGCCCAGGTACAGGAAATTGCTCGGCGTTTTGTCCGTAATGCGTTCGGCTTTCGGACCAATGGCATCGAGTTTCCCGACATACAGCCGGGCCATCTCGTCGAGTTGTTCCCGTGAATAAGTTGATGGATAAGCGGGCGAACCGGGGATGAATCCGGGGGTGGATCCGGGGGTGGACACGGCGATGCGTCGGAGCTGCCGGGCGAAGTTGGAGATATCCGGCAACTCGCCGCCGCCGACAACCGCCGGGTGCGTTGCCAGCACCTGCTCGACCAGGCTCGTACCGGACCGCGGCATGCCCACGATAAACACCGGCCTTGAATCGTCGATCGCAGGCTTGGGATGGCCGGCGATCATATCCCGCGTAAACGTGTGAAGAATCGCATCGACCTCACGCTCATGCTCCGCTGGATCAAACGCCCTTGATTTCAGGCCGTTCGCCTGACGGAAATGATCGAACGCACGCCCGGCATCGTTCTGCTTGTCATACAAACGGCCCAAAGCGAAGTGGCTAAGCATCCGCTGGTCACCGCTCAGCGGCTGGGTCTCAACCAGAGAATCGATCAGCTCGATCGCCCGGCCGACCTTGCCGATGCGCGGCGCAAGATCGGCGAACATCAAGGCCGCATCGATCGGCACGGGTGGATTCTCGATCAGCGGTTCGATGAGTTCGTGGGCATCGTCGTACCGGCCCAGGCGTTCGTACACCCGCGCCAGCGCCGCACATGCTTCCGCACGAACCGCCCCGGACCGCGTCAACGGCTCCAGCACGGCACGGGCCCCGTCAAGCCCGTTGGAATCAAGCAGTGTCACACCCAGCCCCAGGCGGACCTGCTCGTCGCCGGGCAAAAGTTCAACCGCGCGACGCATCAATTTCAGCGCCTTGCCGATGTTGCCTTGATTGCGGTGGATCGACCCGAGCTGGAAGCAGGCGTTGCCGTGCGATGGGTCGTGTTTCAGGGCCGACTCGAAGCAGCCGCGCGCCGCCGTTTCATCCCCCACCGCCAGCCGGACCGACCCGAGGTTGTAGTGCGCCGGGGCGTAGGCCGGGTCGAGCCGGACCGCCTGCGCGTACGCACGCTGGGCTTCATCGAGCAGCCCCGCCGCCCGGCAGGACACACCGAGGTTGAAATGCCATACCGCTTGCCCGGGGTCATGGGCCAGTGATTTGCGCAGGTAATCGACCGCTCCGTGGTAATCGCCGCGCCGGTGCGCGATCAGGCCCAGCAGGTGTTGCGCGACGGCGGGTCCGACACCGGCGGATATTGCGCGTCTGCATAACGCCTCCGCCTCTTCCAACCGGCCCGCGCCCAGCGCCGCGGCGGCGTGGCCGACCAGATCACGGTCACGGATCATGGTGGAAATCGGTTGGCCCCGCCCGTTCATGGCATCGTACCGGTCTGTGGCTTCCGGGTCACAACCGAGCCTCCCGTGTCGTGTTCGCCGGCCATTGAATCACGGCCCCGGGACCGCCGGACCCTACCCCACCGATAGGGCCGGCGGCTTGATCATTTACTGAAGCAGCGACAACACGCTCGAAGCGGTATTGTTCGCGATCGCCAGCGTGCTCGTGCCCGCCTGCTGGAGGATCTGGGCACGTGTGAGCTTCGCGGTTTCCTCGGCGAAGTCCGTGTCACGGATATCGCTCTCGGCAGAGGTCAGGTTCTCGACCGCGATCTGCGAACTGCGCAGTGTAGTTTGCAACGTGTTTCGCTCGAACGCACCGAGCCTGCCCCGGAGGATCGAGACCTGGTCGGTCGACTCGTCGAGCACGAGCGATGCCCTGCGTGCCTGTTCGGCCGCGTCGTTGCCGGTGACAAGCGAGTTCGCCCCGCCGGATTTAAGTGAGCTTAAGTACCCGACGATGGAGTTACCCAGGTTGTTCGCGGCGACGGACTGAATGCCGAAGCCGATCTGCTGCTGGGTATTGACGCTGGGCCCGATCTGGTAGGTCGCGCCGCCGCCGGTGATGGTGAATTCGTAAGGTGTGTTGAGCGTCTGCGCGGCCCCGGAGGTCAACGAAAGCTCCAGGCCCAGTGTGGTGGTGCGAAGCGTGACGTCCAGGCCGTCGCCCAGGGCGAGGTTGCCGTTGACCAGCGCGAGCACGTCCGCGCCCTCATCACGGTTGATCGCCGTGCCGTCCAGGGCATCGACGGTGTTGAATGACGCCCCGTTATCCAGTTTCTTGACCGAGACGAACTGGCTGGACCCGAAGCCGGTGCTGTTGAGCTGGATGCCCGAGACGTTGCTGATGCTCGCGGAGACGCCGGTCGCGTCGGAGACGGCGTTGATGCCGAACACGATCGCGGACAGCGCCGTGCCCGAGACGAACTCGAATACCTCGACGCCGTTAGTCCCGGCGACGGAGAAGGTGACGCTGGAGAGGATCGCCGACCCGAGCGCCGGGTTGGCCGCGGAGATGAAGATCGACGCGGTCTCGGCGGAGTTGAGCACCTCGACGGTGACGGGGATGGTCGAGTTGGTCCCGAAGTTGGCGCCGGTGACGCGCAGGTCGGTGATCTGTGAGGCGACCAGGCCCTCGTTGACGTAGTCCAGCGAACCGTTGAGCAGCTTAAGCCCGGCGAAGCTGGTGGTGTTGGCGATACGGGTGATCGAATCGATCGCCGAGTCGATCTGCAGCTGGTTGGCCTCGATCTCTTCGCGGCTGAACGCACCGGTGTTGGCGGCCTCGATGACCAGGCTCTTCATGGAGATCAGCAGTGCGCTGATCTCGGACAGAGCGCCTTCAGCGGTGGCGATGACGTTGCTGGCGCGTTCGATGTTGTCGACGGCCTGGGAGACGCCGGAGATCTCGGTCCGCAAGCGTTCGGAGACGATCAGGCCGGCGGGGTCGTCCGCCCCGCGGTTGATCTTCAGCCCCGTGCTCAGCCGCTGCAGCCGGATGCCGAGGTCTTCATTCGCCGAAGACAGGTTGCGCTGCGCGATGAGTGATGAAACATTGGTGTTAATGCGTGTCATTGACAATCCTCCTTGATTGTCGGGTGAGTCTGCCCGTGTTCAGTGCCGTTGGCGTCGTGTGGACGCGTGGTTTTGGGTTCAAGCCGACGGGGGAAACATCCATGCCCCGCAGCGGCGGCCTCGTTCCTGGGTTTATGTTCGCTGCGCGCCCGGCGGCCTCCCGCTGTGCCTGCGCAGGTTTTGGTCCGCAACGCTCAGGTCGTCGACCTGGACCCCCGTGGCCGAGGTGTTCTCGCGCTGGATGGCCTCGTAGACCTCCTTGCGATGCACCTGGACCTGCCTGGGCGCACTGATGCCCAGCCTGACCTTGTCCCCCCGTATATCTACGACGGTGATCTCGATCTCGTCGCCGATCATGATCGTCTCGTCGCGTTGGCGCGATAGAACCAGCATCGGTTCGGGCTCCTTCCTTGGGCCTTTTCGCTGTAGCGCCGCTTCCTTGCGGCGTCCGCGTGTCGCTGTTGTATGCGTGATTGCTCAAAGCACGTCTCATGGCCGCGGCCCGCACCGGGCGGGTCCCGCGGCGGGGTTCAGGCCGAGGCCGCATGCACCGCGGTCCCCAGCTCGATCAAAGGCACACGGGTCGTGAACCGCCGGTCGCTTAGGACCAACTGCTCCCCGACGCGTTTGCCGCAGTGGATCACAAGCGGTCCCTGCAGGTTGCCCGTGAGCACCTGGTCACGCTTGTTCACGATCACGAACACCTGCGCCTCCTGGAGCGATTCCAGGCCCATCTCCTGCATCTGCTCGGGCTTCAGCGGCACCTTGTAGGTGGGCACGAACAGGCTCGGGTCCGTGACCACGAACGCCAGGTCCGGCAGCTCGATCGATTGCAGCCACCAGAAGTAGCTGTCCTCGCCCGCCTCGATCAGCACGAACTTCTTGTACTTGGGGAACCCAAGCAGCCCCTTGGGGAAGCTGATGATGCGGGTCTGGTCCACGTCCACTTCACCGAATCGCGAGGTTTTGATCAGCATGACCACGGTCCTCAAAGCCGGCCAGTCCTTCCTGGAATTCCAACCCGGGCCTCCGACCCGGGGCGACGGCGTCCTGCCGTCAATCGTTTGTGCCCGTCGGCCGGCCGAGGGGCCGCCGGGCAGCGCAAGCCTTGCGCCGGTTAGCGCAAAAAGTCCAACAGGCTCAGCTGCAGGTTTTGCGCTCCGACCTGCAACGAGGCTTGTAACTGTGTCTGCAACTGCTGGAAGCGCGTGATCACCTCGGTGAGGTCCGCGTCCTGCAAATCACTTAGTAAGGTTTCTTCCATGAGCTTGAGGTCCTGCGACCGCTGCTGCTGCTGTTCGACCCGTTGCGCCCTCACGCCGACCGTAGCGCGGGCCTGGATCACCGAACGGTTATCGGTATCCAGGCTGCTAGCAGCAAGAGTGATGCCAAGCGTGTCGTCGTTGAGCAAAGAATTTCGTAAATCTGTCAAATGGGTGAAAACATTCTCCACTCGGACGGTTGCGTTGTCGCTGCTCTGAAACGTCGTAGCCGTTCCATCTTCTTTAAGGATGCCCAACTGGTCGGCGACCGAGCTCTGACCGACGCGCGTGATCGTGAACCCGGTCGTGCCCACGGTGTTGTCCTGGAAGACCAAACCGTTGCCCGCGGTGGCCAGGCTCACGGAGAAGTCCACGCCCAGCGTCAGGCCGGCTCCGGTCGCGGCGGTCTCGATCGCGGTGATCAGCTCATCCACCGTCCCCAGGCCCGAGGCATCGACCGCGAAGTTCGTGCCGTCGTTGAGCGTGATCTGGAAGTCGTCCTCGCCCTCGACCGGCTCGATGCCCAATCCGTCACGGAAGGCCGAAAGCTCGGTCGCCAGGCCGTAGGTCCGGATGCCCAGGTCCTCGGCGGTGGTCCCGCCGTTCTCTCCGACCGACAGCCGAAGCCCACTGACCTCGCTGATCAGGTCCAGCCCGTTGCCCGCTTCATTGACCTGAAGCCGGAGCCCAAGGCCAAGCCGGTCGATCTCCGACACCAGGTCCTGAACGGTGCTCGCCGTCGAGAAATCGGCGGTGCGTGTCTGGTCGCCCTGGGTGATGGTCAGGCCGCTAAGGAAATCGACCGCGGTCGCCAGGTCGGCAAGCTCGGTGGTGAGCGTGAGTTTTCGGCCAAGGTCACCGCCGGCGAGTGTTGAGCCTGCACCCACGTTGGCGTCTAAATCAATGCCCAGGTCCGCGGCGGTCTGGCCCGAGCCGACCTCCGCGATCGCGATGGTGTGACCGGCGTTATTCGTCAACTCGAAACCCGCGCCGTTGATCGCCAACGCCCCGGCCGCGGGGTCGATGCTGTCGATCGCGTCGTTGATCCGCGTCACCACGTCGCCGAGCGTGTCGGCCGTGGACAGATCCACGACAACCGGGATCGTGTCGATCGTCACGGTGACCTCGCCCTTGCGCACGCCAAGGTTCTGTGCCCCGGTCAGGTTCTTGATCAGCGTGGCGGCGGTGGCATTGGGATTTAAGTCCACTTCGGTCTTGACCCGTGACGAAAGCGCCCCGAACGCCTCGACTCCGTTGCTGGTGAAGGCGTGGCTCTCGATCGTGCCCGAGTCGGCGTTGAGGTTCGTGTCGGAGCCGATGTAACGGATCCCGCCCAGGAACTCCTCGAACACCCGCCCGCCCAGCACCGCGCCTTGGTTGCCGCCGAACAGCGACACGCCGTCGAGCTGACGGTTCGCCAGGTCCAGAAGGCCCTTGATCTGTGCATCAATGACCAACGCCTCGGCCTCACGCTCCTCCGTGCTGGCGTTGATCAGGCTGGACGCGATCGTCTGCGATTCAATCAGTATATTGGTCGATTCACTGAGCGCCTGATCGACGTTGTTCAACACCGCCAGTGAGTGGCGCAGGTTCTCGTCGTACTGCTCGCGCGCCCCTAATGTCTCACGCAGGTACAGGATCCCGCTGACGTTGCTCGGGTCGTCCGAAGGCGTCGATTGCTTCTTCCCCGTGCTGATCTGCCGCTGCAGGTCGAACAGGCCCGAGTTCGTCAGGCGCAGGCGCGACAGCATCAGATTGCTCTGCATCAACGAAGTCGTGCGTGTGATCGCCGGGGTGGTGGCCATGATGGTTAGTTAGTGGTTAGTGGTTAGTGGTTAGTGGTTAGCGTTATCCGTTGTCCTACGAAGCGACGCGACTTGCCGCGTCATTGTTTCCCTCATTACACCGCCGCGATCAGGGTCTGCATCATTTCATCGATCACGGTCAACAGCCGCGCGCTCGCTTGGTACGCCCGCTGGTACTGGATCAGGTCGATCGATTCCTCGTCCGCGTTCACGCCCGAGATCGACTGCTGCTGGTTGCTCAAGCCCTCACGGATCACGGTGTCGGCCTGGAACTGCGTACGTGCCTGGGCCTGACGCACGGCGAAGTCCTCGACGTGGCGGTTCCAGTGCTGGGTCAGGCTCAGCCCGCTCAGCTCCGTCAGCGACTGGTCACGCAGGCCCGCGATCGCAAGCGCGTTGGCGTTATCACCCGGATTGGCACCGGTGGCGCTCGACGCACCCGCGGCGATCAGACGCGGGTTTGCCTTGATCGCGGCGTTTATATTGATATCCAACGCATCTTTGCCGGTGAAAAACGTGTTGATCCCCAGCACCGCCAGCGCGCCGGATGAATCATCGCTGAAGCTGACCTGGAAGTCGCTGCTGTCGGCGGTGATCCGCAGTCTGCCGTCGGGCGTGACCGTCGCTGTAATATTCGCGGCCGCGTCGATGTCGGCGGCGAGGCTCGTCAGCGTCGTATCGCCCGCGGGGTTGATCCCGTCAAGGTCGACATTGACCGTCGTGGTGACGACCTGGCCGGTTGACTTCTGCACGACGTGGACCTGGAACGAGCCGTGCGTCGGCGCGATCGTCAGGTCGGTCGCGTCGAGATCATTGAGCGCGACGGTCGCATCAGCGACGGCCGTCGCCCCCGTCACACCATCCAGCAGGTCCAGCCCCTGGCCCTGCGAGTGCAGGCGGTTGACCTGGTAGATCAGCTGTGCCGCCAAAGTATCCAGCGAATCGATCGCGTCCTGAATGTCCTGTTCCTTGAACCGGATCAACGCGCCCAGCTCGCCGGAGGTGATGTCCAGCGGGCTCTTGTCCGCGCTGATCACCACCTGCGTCACGACCTCCCCGTTCACACTCTTGGTCTGAAGCTCCACGCCCCGGCTACGGTTGTTCAGGATGATCGGCAGCGACCCGACGAACACGTCGACCGAGCCGCTGGATTGCTCCACGGTCGAGATATCCAGGTACTGCGACAGCTCCGACAACAACTGGTCACGCTGGTCACGAAGGCCCGGCGCGCCGCCCGCGCCACGGCTCTGTACCGATATCTGCTCGTTCAGCGTGGCGATCCGGCTAAGCAGGTCGTTGACGGTTTCCACCGTCTGGTCCGTCTGCGCGATGGTCTGTATCTGCACCTGGCTAAGCTCTTCATCCAGGTCGCGGATAAAGCTCGCCAGGCTCCCGGCCTGCTCGGTCAGCAGCGTACGCAGCGACACGTCCTGCGGGCGGTTCGACAATTCGCTGAACGCATCGAAGAACGCGCCCAGCGCGGTGGACAGGTCGGTCCCGGAGAACTCGTTCTCGATCGCCTCGATCCGGCCGAGCAGCTGCTGGCGGACTTCCGACGCGGATTGGTCGGAGATCGACCCACGCAGCCTTGACTCAAGCGCGTCATCGACGACCCGCGTGATCGACTGGATCGTCACGCCACGGCCGAGGAACAGGCCCGGCCCGATCTCCTGCGAACGCTCGGGCGCGAGTGTGATCTTCTGGCGGTGGTAGCCGTCGGTCGCGAGGTTCGCCAGGTTCTGGCCGACCACCTGCAACGCCGCCTGCGACGCCAGCAGACCCGTCCGCCCGATCTGTAATGACCCGATGAGTCCCATTGGTTAAAGCCTTTAGCCGTTAGCTAATAGCCCGTAGCCCTTACATCAGGCGGTGGCGCTGAACGTGCTCACCGCGGTGTTGTGCTGGGGGAACGCCCCCCGGCTGCCATACGTCGAGACGCCGGCGGACAGAGCGCCCAGCGTCTGTACGATCCCGTGCATGTGTTTCGCCAGCGCTTCGGTCGCGCGGCGGACGATGTTGGTTTCCTCCTGCACGCTCTTCATCTTTTCCAATAGTTGCTGCCGCGCCACCAGCAGCCGACCGCGCACCGGCTCGCCCAGGCGGTCGGCCAGTTCGCCCATGCGTAGCGGTTCACGGGCGTTGCGATCGATCGCCAGCGTCAGCTCCGCCACCAGGTTAAGACGCTGCTTTTCAAGCTCGGCGATCTTCTGTAGCTTCTCGTGCTCCAGCACGCACAACGCCACCGCCGCACGCGAATCGTTGCCACGCACCACGTCACGCTTGCGCTTTAACAGCTCAAGCAGCTCCGTGTGCAGGTCCAGAAGCTGACGCAGCGTGGTTTCCAGCGTCACGATATGGGCGTTGATGCGGGTATCAGCCATGGGTGTCTACCCCCTGTGTCGCGTCGGCCGGGAGGTTCCCCTTCTTGGCGATCGAGTTGTAGACGGCGTCCACGATCGAGAAGTTTGACCGCGACACGATGCGCTCCGAGAGGATCGTGTCCAGTTGCTCGCCGAAGATCTCCTCCGTGCGTCCGCCGTGGAACAGGTCGCTCTTGAACGGGTCCTCGCGCATCTTGGCGAGCATGGGCTGGATAAATGTTGTCGCCACCAACTGCTCGGCGGCTTTACGCAGGTCTTCTTCCCGATCGGCGTCTGTCTGATCGACAGGTGCGTCCTGCGAAGCCCTGGCCTGCAAGGACTGCAACCGCTGGGCGAAACCCTCGCCGCTGGGGCGGTTCAACACGGCCGGTGCGGCGGCGGGTGTCAGGTTGTCGAGCGACAGAACGTCCATCGTGTGTTTACTCGTAGATCAGCTGCGCGTGCAGGTGGCCGGAGGCGTCGATCGCCTTGATGATTTCGATGCGGTCCTTCGCCTCGACCTTGAGCTGGTTAAACGCCTCGATCAGGTCGGCGAGCTTGGCGCCGCCGGCGTCGGCCGGGTCCACACCGATGAAGCGGTGCTCGTCCTCGACAGGATTGAGTGCATCCGGAACAGGCGCGGGTGTGATCCGCGTGATCGTCAGACCTTTCTTGGAGATCACCACCGGGCTGATCTCCACGTCCCCGGACATCACGATCGTGCCCGTGCGCTCGTTGATAACGACACGCGCCTCGATCGGCATCAGCGGGGTCGGGAACGACATCACCATCAGCTTGCTTAAGAACAGCGACGGGTCGGCCCGCTCCCACATCGGCAGCTGCACGGTGACATTCTTCGGATCGATCGCGCGGGCAAGCGGGTCGCCCTCGGGGTTCAGTTCATCATTGATGTTCTGGGCCAGGTTACGCGCGACCGGCCAGGAGGCGTGCTGGGCATCGATCACGAGCGTGACCTGCCCGTTCTGGACGTGGCGGGTCATGATGTCGCGGGTCAGCGTCGCGCCGGCGGCGATCTTCCCGACGGTCGGGACGTCTTCGTTCTCGATGCTTACCTGGCCCTCGGCGAAGGCGAAGATCAGCTCGGTGTCGGGCCGAGGCGCCATCAGCGGGGTCATGAAAAGCGTGCCGCCTTCCAGGCTCTTGGCGGGGCCGATCGACGAGATGCGCACGTCCACACGGTCACCCTCGCGCACGCCCTCGGCGGGCAGCTCGGCGGTGACGGTGACCAGCGCGACGTTCTTGGCGTCCTTGAGTTCGCTCTCGATCGTGTTCGGATCGACGAAGCGCCCGATCATCTGCGCCAGCGGCCGCATCGCCGGGGCGAACTTCCCGCCGTCGCCCGTGCCGTTTAGGCCCACGACCAGGCCCATCCCGATGATCTTGTTCGACTCCGAACCCTTGAGCCGCGCGATGTCCTGCACCTGCACCGCGCCGGCGGGCATGACGAACAACGCCGCCAGGGCCAAGAGGATCGTTGCGAACTGTACAAATCGTTTCAAGGTCATACTGCTTATCCAGTCACGGCCAAACCGTTGGTAAATCCGTCCATCAGAACCCGAACAGCGCATCGAAGAAGTTGGTAATGAAACCCTTCTTCGTGGTCTTCTTAAGCTCGCCTTTGTGTTGTTTGTCCAGGTGCAGGTCGTAAAGCTCGGTCGAGAGCACGGTGTTGTCGATGGTGATGTCCGCGGCGCGGCAGGTGCCCGATACCACGATCATGGTTTCTTCCTTGTCGTTGATCATGGTCTGGCGTGCTTCCAGGACGAGCGTGCCGTTGGGTTTGACATCCGCGACCCGCGCGGTCAGCCGGCCGGTCGTGCTTTCGGAGCGCGAGTAGTCGCCGTCACCCTTCCACTCGTTGCTCATATCCACACCCACCCCGGGATTGCCACCCGGGAAGTCGTAAGGGCGGACCACCAGCTCCAGCAGCTTGTCGATGTCGATCATGTTGGTGACCTCACCGTCGAGCTTCAGTTCTTTGTTGGTGTCCAGCGAGGCCTTGAGGTCGGTCTTGAACGAGTCGCGGATGATGATCGTGACCAGGTCGTTCTTGGCGAACTGCCTGGGCTCGGGGATGCGGACGGCGATGAAGCTGTTGGCGGCGATCGCGTGGGAAAGCGGGCTGTCGCCGAGGGTCTGCGGCCGGGCCGGCTGGTCCTGCGGCAGGTACAGCGACGAGGACTGGCCCGACACGGGCGCGACAACGCCGGCCACGAGCGCCGGGATAAGAAGCAGATTAAAAACACGTCGTAATTTCAAGGCGTGACCTCCGGGTTGGTTTGCTCCGCCATCGCGGTCGTCGTTTCAGGCTGTGAACCACGATCCATCGAAACGACGACCTCGTGCCGCCCGGTGACAACGGCGTAGAACGTGTCGCCGGTCGATTCGCTGCGGACCGCGATACGGTCGTCGAGTGATCCGTTTTCGACGGCCTGCCCGACCGTGCGAACGATCAGCCCGCCGACGAAGCAGCGCACGTCCACCAGTTCGCCGCGTTTGACCATGACCGGGGACTTGATCGCATGGGTGGTGAGCATCTCCCCCGCACGCAGCGACGCCACGGACGCCTGCCCGATCACCACGGCCGGGTCGGTGATCGGTGTGTCGGCGTCGTTCTCGATCACACACTCACGCACCTGCAGGTGGCTGCGCGTGAAGACCTCGCCGCGCGATACCGCGACGGCGGTCGTCACGGCCAGCATCTTCCGGTTGACCTGCGCGTTGACGGTAAAAGATTCGGCGACGGTGTGCCCCTCGTACAGCCGGACCACCATCGACACCCGTCCCAGCAGGTTCGGCGTGACCGTCTCAACCTCGACCGAGCGCCCGAGGATCGGCACGTCCAGTCGTTTGATGTCGCGCTCCGAGAACGTCACACGGACTTCATCAACGCTATCGCCCGCGCCGACGCGGTCGGTCAGTTGTTGCTCGACCACGCCGCGGAGTGTGAGCGTGGTCTCGAAATCGATCGGTGTCTCGATGTTCGCGGCCACGTCCTGGCCCCGGTCGATCATCGGTGCGGGCGGCTCGGCGAGACGTGTCACACGGCAGGCGGCAAACCCGCGCAGCGAGACAAGCCCCCGGTTCATCCCGGCGGCGTCCAGCGCCTTTTCAACTTCAGCGAGTGTGATCGTGTGCTCGACACGCCCTTCGTCGAGGGTCGCAAGCACAATGCCCGCCAACGCTTCAGCCGCCGGGCCTTTCAGCTCGGCGACCTGCGCGAGTGTGACACGTTCGCTATTAACGCCGACCTGGTCGTAGAGACGGACCGAATCCGCGCGGGCCGCGATCCCGAACGCCACCACCAGCGCCGCCAGCAGCAGGAGCAACATACGGCGGAGCGTCGCGCCGGGCGTGTTTTCAGGTTCTATCTCGTACATGACGGTCATCCTTGCTCGTCACCCGCGTCTCGCGGCGTCAGTTATTTAGAACCGGCTGAGGTTGCCGATCACCTGCAGGGCCTCGTCGGCGGCCTTGATCGTCTGGCTGTTCATCTCGAAGGCCCGTTGCGTCTTGATCAGCGAGATCAGCTCGATCACGGGATCGACGTTAGAGCTTTCAAGCGCTTTGTGCTGGATCGTGCCGAGGGTTCCTTCACCGGGCGCGCCTTCGATCGCGGCGCCCGAGGCGACCGTCTCGGTGAAGATGTTGCCGCCGATCGATTCAAGCCCGGCCCGGTTCACGAAGGTGGCGATCTGGAGCTGGCCCAGCTCGGTCGGCTCGACACCGCCGGGGAGCACGCCGGAGATCACGCCGTCCTGGGAGATGGTGACCTGGGTGATGCCCTCGGGGACGTTGATCGCGGGGTCGAGCCGGGGCCCGTTGCTGTTGCCCAGGACCAGGTCGCCCTCGTTGTTGCGGAAGAAGTTGCCCGCGCGGGTGTAGCCGAAACCGCCGCCCTGATCGGGGAGGATGGCGACCTTAAAGAAGCCGTCACCCTGGATCATCATGTCGAAGTCCTGCCCGGTGATCTGGGGGCTGCCGGTGGTGAAGTCCGCCTGGGTGTTACTCATGCGCGTGCCCAGGCCGACCTGGATGCCGGCAGGGCGCATATCGCCGATTGCGTTCTCGACGCCGGGCTGTGCTTTTTGCAGGTAGAGCAGGTCCTCGAAGTTGCTGCGTGAGGCCTTGAACCCGACGGTGTTCGCGTTGGCGAGGTTGTTGGCGGTAACGTCAAGCGACATCGACAGCGAGCTTAAGCCCGTGGCGGCGGAATGCAGTGCGGTGATGGCCATCTGTACCTCTTCAATGCACCGGCGTCATGCGCCGGAAAGTTTCAATCGGTCTTAACCGACCCGCCCGAGCGTGTTCACCGCCCGATCCAGGATCTGGTCGTGGTAGCGGATCATGTTGGCGTTGCTGGTGGCGGCCTTGGTCGCGGCGACGACGTTCATCATGGTCATGATGGGATCGACACCGCTTGATTCGATGTAGCCCGGGTCCAAGTCAATCTCCCCGACGGGAACAGCCTGCCGGGGGTCCTGTCCCTTGAAAGCGAACAGGCCCTGACCCCGCTTGGTCAATTGATCGAGGTCGCCGACGCTCGTGACCTGCAGCCGTGCGATCGGCTGACCGTCCACGAGCAACTGCCCGATCGCATCGATGGACGCCTCGCCGTTGCCTTCGATCACGATCGGCTGGTCGGCGTCATCAAGTACGCGCTTGCCCGACTGTGTGATCAGCTCCCGCGCGCTGTTGAGTGTGAACCGCCCGTCGCGTGTGAGGCTGACGGATGACTGGCCTGATTGTGGATCGACGCTCTCGACGGCAAAGAACTGGTTCTTGTCCGTGAGCGCGACATCCAGAGGATTCCCGGTGGGCCGGTGCGCGCCGGGCGCGAAGTTGATGCGCTGGTTCCCCGCCAGCACGCCGCCGCCGAGCTTATCCAGCAGCTCTTTGGATACGTCCATGCCCAGCTGGTCTTCCACCGATTCGGGGTCTCGCTGGCGGATCGTCGGGATGTCGGGCTTGAAGCCCGGGGTCTCGACGTTGGCCAGGTTGTTGGCAAAGACGTCCTGCCGGTACGTATTGGACAGAACGCCGGAAGCGGAGAGATACAGGCCGTAGTTCATCGGTCCACCTCCGTGTGGTCCAAGCCGCTGAAGTCTGCGGCGACTACGTCCCGTGGGGCCGGTCCGTCAGCCCGCCCGTCGCTTGCATCACCCGCGTGGTAACTGTCCAAGGTCTGCTGCATGTGCGCGGCCTCGGCCAATGACGCCAGGCGGAGGATCGACTCGCCCAACGTCGCCGAACCCGACGACCGCATCAGAGGCAACCAGACTTGTTCACGCATCACAAATCACCTGTCGTAAAACCCAACACCGGGCACGGCGCAACGGCACGCCGCCCCCGGTCCAAACGCAACCGGGGTGCCAGCCGTGCCAGTTGACATCGCACCACACGCCAACGCCCCACGACATCGCGTGTAAACCATCTGTAAAATGGGACTAACAAAAAATCGTCGTGCCGCGTAATCGCCCACGACGTACCGGTGCGGTTAACCACGTCATCCTGCAACAAGCGCAACAACTGCGGGCTTGGGCGCAGCCGGTGCGCTCGCGCAATCACCTGTCGCCGGCACAAACGAGCGCAGAAACCGCCCCACCCGCGCGGGCGCTCTACCGCTTCGTTTGACTAGGGTTTAAAGCAATACGCTCAGTGCAGAAGGCCGCGACGCCGCGCAAAAAGCGGGCCGAGCCGGTCCTTCAACGTCGGCGCTTTTGTTTTGTCATCCAGACGCCGACCGGTCTCGATCAACAGCCGGATCAGGCCGTGGTAATCCGCGACCGCAATGGTTTCCGAATCGATCTTACCTCTGCCCCCGCCGTCGCCCGCGATCTCCAGACCGCCGCCGCCGGATTTTTCCCCCGGTTTACCCTTGGATTTGCCGGTGGTTTTTGGCTTATTATCTCGGCTCGCGTCCGCCTCGGCTTTGGGCTTCATATTATGATAGTTGCCCAACGGCAGACACAGACACGTCGCGGTGTAGCCCAGCGCCTGATACGCCGAAGCCTCGCATGTCCCACCGGGCATGAGCTTGCGTTGCCACTTGAAGTCCGGATCACTCTGCTGGATCGACTGTGCGACCAGCCCGATGCGGTAGGTCAGGTCCGGATCGAAACTGCTGGTGCGGTCGCCCACCCGGATGATCGGCCCGCCCCCGATCGGGGACTCGGCAAAACTGCGCGAGTTCTCCAACGCGATCAGCCTCGCGCCCTTCGGGATCAACCCGCTCTTGCACGCCCCGATCGCGCCGATGAACCCGACCTCCTCCGCACGGGTCAACAACAGTCTCACATCCAGATGAACCCTGTTCACCCTTTCTTTTAAGAGCGCCTCGAACGCCGCCAGCCCCGCTGCAACACCGGCCAGGTCGTCGCAGACAGGCGCGCGCAGCCGGCCGCGCGCGATCTTCGGCGCAGGCAGGTCCCACACCATCACATCACCCACCTCCGCCACCACCGGCCGAACCAGCTCCACCAGCACACGCTTGTCCCCCCCCGCCTCCTTCGGCGGCTCCAGTTTCAACACACGACCCCGGCAAGGCTCGATCCCGCCGCCCAGGTGCAGCCGGACCCGCGAGCCGACGAAGTAGCTGTCATCCACCCCGCCGCGGAACTCGGCCGTGATCCGCCGAGGCGATTCCTGACCCGTCACCACGAACGCCGGGTGGTCCATGTGGGCCGTAATAATGATCGGCTTGTTCGACTTCGCCCCGGCCCGCTTCAGCAGCAGGTTCCCGAACTTGTCGCGGGACAGGCCCACCGTCTTGCGACGCCCGGCCCAGTGCTCGACCCAGGCGATCACCCGGTCCTCACGCCCCGCCGCCGTCGGCAGCCCGGTCAGTTCAAGCAGGTACTTCTCGTGTTTCGCGCGCATGAAGGCTCCGTAAGTAATTCCGCTAGGATGGTAGCCCGTGAGCGACCAACCCCCAAACCATGATACGCAACCGGGTGACTTTGCCGTGCGGGTGCAGGGCCTGTCGGTGGTCCGCCGGGACACGAAGATCCTCGACAATGTCAGCTGCACGCTCGAACGCGGCCGATACACCGCCATCCTCGGGCCCAACGGCTGCGGCAAAACCACCTTCTCACGCTGCCTGCTCGGCCAGATGTTCGCGTCCGCCGGCACCGTCACCGTGCTCGGCCAAACGCTCGGCCAAACCGACATCCGCAAACTCCGCAAACGCATCGGCGTCGTCAATCCCACCACCGATTCCGGCGGGCACCACATCACCGGCGCCGTCGTCGATGCCGACCTGAGCGCCACCGAGGCCGTCATCACCGGCTACTTCGCGACCGTCGGGCTGTACGACCGCTACACCGACGCCCAACGCGACCGCCCGGGAATTGCTCACCCTCGTCGGCCTGTCCCACCGTCTGGACCACCGGCTGGGCCTTTTATCCACCGGCGAGCGCGCTGCCGCCCTGATCGCGCGGTCACTCGTACACGTGCCCGAACTATTAATACTCGACGAGCCGACCGCCGGGCTGGACCTCGCGGGCCGTGAGCAGGTGCTGGCCACCATCGAGCAGGTGCTCCGCCAGCCCAATGCACCCGCCGTGCTGATGATCACCCACCACGTCGAGGAACTCTCGCCCAACACCCACCGCGTGATGCTGATGAACAACGGCCGATTCACCGCCGCCGGCCCGCCGGAACAGATCATCACCCCCGAAAAACTCAGCAACGCCTTCGGCTGCAAGGTCTTCGTCGAACGCGTCCACGGTCGATACTGGCTCCAGGTTCTCCCCGAAGCGTGGATCGACCTGGTGAAGCCATGATCAAAACGATTGGAGTTCGGATGAATCTGAAGGGTCGGATTTAGGAGTCGTGTGTATTCATCCTTAATCCGCCCTGTTTTATCCGATGAATCTGATGCATCCGGGCTACCACTTTCTGTCGATCCCGCTATACTCCCCGCCATGAGCGACCAAACCCCCGTTGTCGGCATCGTCATGGGCAGCGCAAGCGACGCCCCGACCATGCGTCAGTGTTCGGCCGTGCTGGAGCAGTTGGGCATCCCCCACGAGATGAAGGTCTGCTCGGCCCACCGCACGCCCAAGCGTGCCCACGACTTCGTTTCCACCGCCGCCGAGCGTGGCTTGAAGGTGATCATCGCGGCCGCCGGCATGAGCGCCCACCTCGCCGGGGTCATGGCCGCCGGGACGCACCTGCCCGTGCTGGGCGTACCGATGGAAGGCAAGCTCATGGGCGGGCTGGACGCCCTGCTATCGACAGGCAACATGCCCAAGGGTATCCCCGTCGGGACCATGAGCATGGGCAGCCACGGCGCGGTCAACGCCGCCCTCTTCGCCGCCGCCATCCTCGCCCTGTCGGATAAGGAACTGGAAAAACGCCTGCTCGCCTACCGCCAGGCCCAGACCGACGCCGTCCCCGAATTCCCCCCGGCGCAGTAACCTACGATCCGCGTTTCCCGGCGGACTTATCCCGCGACTATACAAAAGATATAACAATCTTTATACTGGGCCGGACCCGTGATCCCCTCACAGGAAAGGCCCAGAACATGACCGCCGTGAACACGCCCGTCGACCGCGCCCAATCGGCCTCGATCCTGATCCCGATCCGCTATCAGGTGCTGATCGGCGCGATCATCGTGCAGCTGATCCTCGGCACGCTCTACGGCTACAGCCTCTTCTGGCAGCCGCTGAACACCGAGGTATTCCCGCCCATCATCACCCAGGCCCAACTGGCGACGATGACGGCCGACGGGATCGACACGGCGGGCATGACCGTGGTCGTGGACGAGGCGGCACGGAAGCTGCAGGCCGATACCCAGAAGGGCTACCTGACCTACGCGTTCTCGATCTGCGTGCTGGCGTTCGCGTTGACGATGGTCTTCGCCGGGCGCGTCCAGGACGTCCGCGGGCCCAGGCAGACCGCCATCATCGGCGGCGTGCTGATGGGGGCAGGCTTCATCATCGCATCCTTGATGAATTACCCGGCCGTCTTCTTCCTGGCGCACGCGATGCTCACCGGCGTGGTCGGGCTGGTCGCGCTGATGCTCTTCGATGCGCTGCTGGGTTCACGGGCCCAGGTCCACGACAACCCGATGCTGCGCTACGTGCCGCAGGCGATCATGATCACGGTCGTGGTCGCCGGGGTCGTCACCGCGCAACAGTTCGTCGGCAGGCTCGGCGCGGCGGACAAGGTCTTCATGCTCTGGGCGACGGTCGGCTTCCTCGCTGGCGTGGGCATCGGTTTCGCCTACGTCTGCCCGATCGCGGCCCTGGTCAAGTGGTTCCCGAGCGCCAAGGGCCTGGTGGTCGGCATCGCGGTCGCGGGCTTCGGGTTCGGGGCCTACATCTTCAAGGACCCCAATGTCGGCGCGGCCGGGTACATCGGCAGCCGGGGCATCTCCGAGTTCTTCCTCGTGCATGGCGTGATCTGCCTGGTCGGCATCACCGCCGGCGCGATGCTCCTGCGCAACCCGCCCAACGCCGCGGCCCCGAAAACCGGGGGCGCATCCGGGGGCGGGGGCGACTCGACCTGGCGCGACACACTGCGCCAGCCTTCCTTCTACCTGCTCTGGCTGATGTATTTCTCCGGCGCGATGGCGGGGCTGATGGTGATCGGGATCACCAAGGGCTTCATCCAGGAGCAACTGATCAACGCGGCAGTGAAAGCCGGCGCGACGCTGAACGACGAACTCAAAGCGCTGTGTTCGACCAAGGGCCTGACCGCGGTCGGGGTACTCTCGATCTTCAACGCCGTGGGGCGCATTGTCTGGGGCCTGGTCTCGGACAAGATCGGACGCACCCCGTCGTTCGTCGTGCTCTTCCTCTTCCAGGCGGTGGCGATGGCGCTATTGGGCCTGGTGTCCACCGACGTGGCGCTCTACACGATCGCCTCGATCATCGGCTTCAACTACGGCGGGATCTTCGCGCTGTTCCCCTCGGCGACCGCGGACCTCTTCGGCGCAAAGAACGTGGGCGCGAACTACGGCTGGCTCTTCACTAGCTACGGGATCGCCGGCGTCATCGGCATCGCCGCCGGCAACGTCGCCAAGACCACCACCGGCAGTTACTCCGCAGCGTTCATCCTCGCCGCCGTGCTGTGCGTCGCCTCCGCCGGGCTGGCCGTCATCCTGGCACGAATGATCGCCCGGGCGAAGGCCGTCCCGGCCTAGGCGTTACAATACGCCCATGCCAAACACTGAAAATCTCCAGCCCGTCACCCTGCACGACTTCCAGGGGTACATCCGCGACCGCTACTACGCCACCGACTCGGCACGCGGCACGCCCGGCACGTTCATGTGGCTGATCGAGGAGATCGGTGAGCTGGCCACCACGCTCCAGAAGATCAAGGGCGAAGGCGGCAACACCTCCGGCGGCTCGACCCATGAAGATTTAGAGGGCGAGTTCGCCGACGTCCTCGCCTGGCTCTGTACGCTCGCGAACATCAACGATGTTGATCTGACCACCGCGATCACGAAGAAGTATTTAGCGGGCGGCGGGCCGAAGGGGCATAAATGATCAGTGCCGGGGTGATCCTGACGATATAATGAATACATGGACCGGCACAGAGACCCACAAAACGGTTTCCGGCTTGACAAGACCCGGCTTGAAATCGTCCCGCTCGAGAATGCCGACCCCGGCATCGATCATGAATGGATCGCCGGGAGTACCATAAGCGACCGGATGCGGGCCTTGGAACTCCTCCGCTGGCAGGCTTTTGGACACGATAGAGCTACATCACGACTTCAAAGAGTTCTTGAAATTGCTCAACGCGAAGAACGTTGAGTACCTGTTGATCGGCGGCTTCGCGGTCAACCTTCACGGCTACTCGCGCCTGACCCAAGATATCGATGTATGGGTCGCCATGCACCCGGAAAACGCCCGCCGGATTGTTGAGGCACTGCGAGAGTTCGGTTTCGATGTGCCGAAGCTAACGGAACAGCTATTCCTTACCCCCAACCAAATAACCCGCATGGGAAGTGCGCCCGTACGGATCGAGGTCTCGACCACGATCTCCGGCGTGAAATTTGATGAATGCCGTCAACGCGCTTGGGTGGCACAGATCGACTGCATCCCCGTCCCCGTCATCTCACTTGCAGACCTACGCACAAATAAGCGTGCCGCCGGCCGTGGCAAAGACCTGGTTGATTTGGAACACCTGCCCGAAGCAGAGTGACAGTATTCCCTCACACCGTCCGCGCTTCTGCGTGGTCCGGCTTCGGTGCGGGGTGCTTGCTTATCACTTCCTTGATCGACCGCGCAATACCCGCCGCGTCCAGCCCGACTTCGGCGAGCTGCGCGCCGCGCCCAGCCTGTTTGATCCACTTCATGGGCAGGCCCAAGCGTTTGATGCCGTGTGTCGGCAGGCCCGCTTCGTTGCAGGCTTCCAGCACGGCTGAGCCGAAGCCGCCGGCAAGAGCGTGGTCTTCGATTGTCAATACCGGGATGCCCGCACCTATCACCTTGCGCAGCAGCTCGATATCCACAGGCTTGGCAAAACGCGCATCATAAAGCGCGATGTCGTAGTCTTCATCGGTAAGCGAACTGATCGCGTGCGCCGCGTGGTACACCGGCATGCCATACGCAAACACGACCAGGTCGGGCTTGGCGTCGGGCGCGATAACGAGGTTGGCTTTGCCGAGCTTGAACGGCGGGCATTCCGAATCACTCTGCAACGGTTTTTCAGCGACGCTGTCGCGCGGGTAGCGCAGGAAGGTCGCGCCGTCGTTGTAATCCTTCATGAAACGCAACGATGCCTTGAGCGTCGGCTCGTCGCACGCCGCCATCAGCACCGCCCCCGGAAGCACGCGGAACATGGCGATATCCATGAACCCGTGGTGCACCGCGCCGTCGCCACCAACCAGACCCGCGCGGTCCATGCAGACACGCACCGGCAACCCCTGCAGCGCGACCTCCTGGAACGCCTGGTCAAGCGCCCGCTGGCTGAACGTCGAATACACCGCGAAGAACGGCTTGAGCCCGGTCTTAGCGATGCCGGCACACATATCCATCGCGTGCGATTCACAGATGCCGGTGTCGCGCGTGCGCGTGGGGTATTGCTCGATGAGTTTATCCACGCCCGTGCCCGGCCCCATCGCGGCGGTCACGGCGTAGATCTTTTCGTCCTCAGCCATCAGTTCAAGCATCGCGTCGGCGAAGGCGGCGGTGAAGCTGCGCCCGCTCTTGGCGAGTTCGACCCGGCAGCCGTCGACAGTAAACGGCTTGGGCGAATGGAACACGGTCGCGTCGTCCTCGCTGAAGCCGAAGCCCTTGCCCTTGATCGTTTTCGCGTGCAGAAGGACGGGGCGGTTGATGTCCTTGACCTCGTTGAACATGTCGATGAGCGTGGGCAGGTCGTGGCCGTCGACGGGGCCGACACAGACCAGCCCGAAGTGCTCGAACATGTGATCAGTAGCGATGGCGTGCTTGAGCATCTCGCCGCCGCGGTGGTAGATTTCTTCGAGGATCGAACCGCCGGGGATGTTTTCAAGGACTTTGTGGGCACGCTTCTTGAAGTCGCCGTAGGTCGGGCTGACGCGGATGCGGTCGAAGTACGCGGCCATCGCGCCCTGCGGTTCGCTGATGGACATGCCGTTGTCGTTGAGGACAACAAGGAACTGGCGGTTGAGCGTGCCGGCGTTGTTCAGGCCCTCGAACGACAGGCCGTTAACGATCGACGCGTCGCCGACCAGCGCGACGGCCTTGCGGTCGGTTTCGCCGTTCAACTCATCACCGCGTGCCATGCCCACGGCCGTCGAGATCGCGGTCCCGGCGTGGCCCACAGCGAACAGGTCGTAGGGCGATTCATCCGGATCGGGAAACCCCGCCATGCCCTCGCGCGTGCGCAGCTTCGGCAGCAAACCCAGCCGGCCGGTCAGCAGCTTGTGCGGGTAGCACTGGTGCCCGACGTCAAAAAGCAGCCGGTCGTGCCCGAAGTCGAAGACATAGTGCAACGCGATGGTCAGCTCGACCACGCCCAGGTTCGGCGCCAGGTGCCCGCCGGTCCGCGCGACCTGGTCACAGATCGCCTGCCGGACCTCCTGCGCCAACTGCGGGAGCTGGTCGATACTCAGCCGTTTGAGGTCGGCCGGGGTCGCAATCGAGTTAAGCAGCGGTGTATCCATAAGATCGGGCGGTCAACAACCTGTACGCACAAGCCGATCCGCGTGTTTGGCAAGGCGGCAGATCAGTACGATATTCTAGCCGTTCATCGGCTTAAGTGGGGAATGAAGGCCAGATAGGCGCGATCCGGGTGGCTTTACTTCTGCCGGACCGCCAGGAAATCGCACAATTCACGCAGCGGGTCGGCCTTCTTGTCGAAACCTTCCAGTGCGTCCAGCGCCTGGGCGTGCAGGCGTTCGATCTGCTCACGCGTGCCCTCGATGCCGAGCACCGCAGGATAGGTCAGCTTGCCCTGCTCGGCGTCTTTCTGCGTCTTCTTGCCCACCTCGTCCGCGGTCGAGGTCACGTCCAGCAGGTCGTCCACCGCCTGGAACATCAGCCCCACCGCCAGGGCGTACCGCGTCAGGTCGGCCAACTGCGCCGCCGCCGCTCCACCACAGATCCCGCCCATCCGGCAGGCCGCACGGAGCAGCGCCCCGGTCTTGTTCTTGTGGATCTGCTCCAGCCGGTCGATCGGGTCCATGTCCGTGTCTTCGCCGGGCAGCGTGTCCTGGACCTGGCCGACGATCATGTCGTTGGTGCCGATCGAAAGCTCGCGGATCACTTCCAACGCCGTGTCCGCCGACTTCATCCGGGTCGCGATCAGCTCGAACGCCAGCGCCAGCATCGCATCGCCCGCCAGCACGGCCATGGCCTCCCCGGCGTGCTTGTGCAGCGTAGGCCGGCCACGCCTTAGATCATCATCATCCATCGCCGGCAAATCGTCATGCACCAGGCTGAAAGCGTGAACCATCTCGATCGCCGCCGCCGCCGCCAGGGCCTGTTCGGGTTTGCCCCCCACCGCCTCACAGCAGCGGATCGTCAGGATCGGCCGGACCAGCTTGCCTCCGCCCAGCAGCCCGTACTCGACCGCCTGCTTGAGATTCGCAGGCAGCGGCCGGTGACGCAGGAACGCCACAAGGTACGCCTCCACGTTCCGCGCGGGGAGGGTGATCTGCTCTAAATCCAGTCGGCTGACATCCACGAGGCTCATTGTAGGTCGATCCGGGGGTAAGCGGGGAAACTCCGGGGGGGCTCCGGGAGTCGAGTATTTTACCCGAACCGGGCCACAGGAGCTATAGATGTGGTTAGTGATTAGTGGGTAGTGGTTAGTAAAGCAGGTGAATCGGGCAATTTAGATAGGTCATGTTTCCGGATTTTGGGGCGCGAATTAGATTTACCCTTTCCTGAGTGGTTAAAAACTAACCACTACCCACTAATCACTACCCCTTCCGCCCCACCTTCCGCCCGAACCCCACTCCCGTCATCGTTGTCAGCCAGTCCGCCACCTCCGCCGCGCCGTCCGGCGGTCGGGTGTCACGCATGATCTGACGCATCTTTTCGAGCCGTTCTTCGTTAGCCAGCAGCGATTTCAACGGCCCGGCGATCTGGTTCACGTTCTCGATCGGGTCGACAAGGTCACGCTGCAACAGCGCGCGCCCGCGCTCACCAGCGGCTCGGCGTTGAGCTTCTGGTGCTCGTCCTTGTGGTACGGGTAGCGGCATGAACACCGTCGGTACCGCGTTCGCCCACGCCTCGGCGACCGAACCCGCGCCCGCCCGGCTGATCGCGATCGTCGCCGCCGACCACACCGCGCCCATCTTGTTGCAATACGCATACGCGATCCCGCGCACCCCCGCATCGTTATACGCCTTCTGCACGATCTCCTGATCGTCCGGCCCGGTCAGGTGGATCACCTGCCAACCCTCCAGTGCCTTGCGGTGCTGCGCGCGCGTACACAATTCCATCATCATCTTGTTGATCGAGCCCGACCCCTGCGACCCGGCAAACACCAGGATCGTGTCAAGGTCCGGCCGAAGCCCCAAATCCCACCGCGCTTTTTCCCGGGGTATCGTCGCGATCACCGAGCGACGAAGCGGCATCCCGATCCGCTGAGCGCGGCGCAGTTGCGACGTGTTGTAGGCCGTGAAAACCTCGGTCGCTTTGTTCGCCGCGAACTTGTTCGCCCGGCCCGGCACCGCGTCAAGATTCAGTAGCGCCACCGGCACGCCCGCCTTCCGCGCCGCCGTCACCGCAGGACCTGAAACGAAACCGCCCGTTGCCACCATCGCCGACGCGCTCGTCTTGGCGATCACGTCCAGCACCACCAGTTCGCTTTGCTTATACGCCTGGTAAAACGCCCACAGCGCCTTGGGTTTCATCACCAAAGGCAACGCGGGCAATGCCGTATAAGGCAGGTTTTCTTTCGTAACGATCCGCGCATCCACCGCCCGGTTGGACACCAGAAAATGGGCCGAAACACCGCCCCGGGTCGCCTCCGCCTCGCGCAACCGTTCCAGCACCGCCAGGTTCGGGTAGATATGCCCCCCCGACCCCCCGCCGGCAAACAAAATGGTGCGCTTCGCCGTCATCATCAGGGTCTAAGCATACCACCGGGGAAGAATTGAAACTCGGATGCGTTCGGATGCAAACGGATCAAACCTAACAAGATTCACCACAGAGGCACAGAGAAGGCGGAAGAACATAGTTTTGACAGGATGACAGGATTTACAGGATCAGATCCTGTCATTGATACGCGGTTTTATCCTGAAAATCCTGTCATCCTGTCCACATTGCTTCGCCTGCGAACCTTGCTGTGATCGGGGGGGCTGCACTGACATGACCATGATCGTACCCGGATTGCTCCACGATCGTGAAAAGCACGCAATCATTCTTTACACCGGCTCCAGCACCAGCCCCTCAAGCTCTTCCTCAGCCTCCAGGTAGTTCGCGTTATCAAGCGCCGCGACCAGCCCAAGCGCGAACGCCGTCATGATCCAGCCTGTCCCGCCGGCGCTCACCAGAGGCAACGCGATCCCCTTAGTAGGGACCACCGCCACCACGACCGCGATGTTGATCGCCGCCTGTAAGCCCACCGTCAACAGCACGCCCAGCCCGACAAGCCGGCCGAACGTGTCCTTGCAATCCCGCACAATCCCCAGCCCCACCCACAGGATCACCATGAATAGCGCCACCACCACCGCCGCGCCCATGATCCCAAGCTCCTCGCAGATCACGGCAAAGATAAAGTCCGTCGTGTCCTCGGGCAGATACCCGAACTTCTGGATCCCGTTGCCTAACCCGCGCCCGGTCAGCCCGCCCTGGCTCACCGCCAGCATCGACTGGATCGGGTGGTACCCGCTGCCCGCCGGGTCCGCCCAGGGGTCCAGGAACGCGGTCAGCCGCTTGATGCGGTACGGGCTGTGCATCAATGCCGCCACCAGGCCGATCAAACCGACCGGCACGATCAACGCCAAGTGCTTGAGGCTCGCACCGCCCGCAATCAGCATGCACACCGCCACCAGCCCGATCAGCGCCGCCGTACCCAAATCCTCAACCACCACGATCAGGCACGCCATCCCCAGCAGAATCAAAGGCGGCACCAGCCCGTACCGGAAGCGGTGCATCAGCCCACGACGCCGGGCACACCACCACGCGATCGCCAGCACCATCACCCACTTCACCAGTTCGCTGGGCTGGAAGCTCAGGCCCCAGCTCTTAGGCCCAAGATATAGCCACCGGCTCGCGCCGTTCACGCTCTTGCCCATCCCGGGCACCAGCGTCAACGCCGCCAGCAATAGCGCCCCCGCCACGATCACCGACAGCGGGTTCGTCCACCCACGCACCGCAAAGAGTTGCCTGACATTGATACGGCTCGCCAGCAGCATCACACCCACCGCCAGCACCGCGTAAATCACCGCACGCCCCGTCAAAACCGACACCGTCCCCGCCACCAGCCCCGCGTCCCCCGTGTGCCCGGTGGTCCCCACCGTCGCCCCCGCCGAGTTCACCATCAGCACCGCCAGACCCAGCAGCGCAACAACAGCCAGCTCCAACATGTGGGAGGATCGAACCATG